>WVZK01000092.1 GCA_011772475.1 Candidatus Aminicenantota bacterium
CACCCATTCCTCCCTTTCCGAGTTGCTCGAGAACTTCGTATTGTTTTATTTTGTCTCCTGGTTTAGCCATTTGTTTTAAACAAGAGAATTTTTCAAGGGGAAAAAAGGGGGTCAAAGCAGATCCAAAGCTTTTTAAGTGGCAAGAATCTGTTTCTTATGCAAATTTCCATATCTCCCCAACCTAAAATCATTCCAGCTTGGCAGCCAGCAAGCTTAGCCTCTTCCTTGCCCACGAGCAGGTCTTTCTCCTCCTATGCTGAAAATTTATAGCACAGGGAAAATTTGATGTCAAATCGATAGTTCTACCCTTTCTTACTATAATTTCTCTGCTTTTCCATACAACTCTTTATCGAAGAGCAAAAGTAGAATTGACGAGGCTTGCTTTTTTTTATATTACTTTACTAATCACTGATGAATAAAAGCAGGGAGGCCTCCCAGGTCTTAGAAGATTTTTCCTTAGAGTCTGTGCCTTTAACTCAAAGGAAAACCTGGCTAAACCTGGCAGTTATCTGGATTGGGATAGCCGTTGTTATGTCAGCCATATTTCGGGGGATGATGATTGGTCTTGGATTAGGGAAAATCTCAAGCGTTGTGCTTTCTTATGTTTTAGGAGAAATTATCCTCATCGTCATGATGGGGCTTACTGGGTATATCGGAGCAAAGACAGGATTTTCAACTCCCTTAATAGCGAATTTTTCTTTCGGGAGAATTGGGGCGATCATAATCTCTCTCTCCATAGCTTTATCCCTTATCGGCTGGTTTGGCGTTCAGGCAGCTTTTTTTGCCCGGACCATCCAATTCTATTTTAAAACAGATTTCTCGCTGCCTTTCTTCTCCTTTTTATGCGGGATTGTGATGATGATCCCTGCTATCTTCGGCATCCGAGGTTTGAGTGCTCTTAGCTGGATGGCATCTCCGTTCATGATCGTAATCTTTTTGTGGGGTCTGATAAAAATGGGCTTTAATTTCCTACCCTCTGAAACTTTGGTTTCACTAGCCCTTAGCCACGAACCTGATCCCTATCCCCTAACCCTGGGAGCTGCGGCCTCGATTGTAGCAGGAGGCTTTATCGTGGGAGCAATAACAAGCGCAGATATATTTCGCTATGCCCGTCCTCGAATGAAGGATATCTTCCTGGCAGCCACCTTGGCCATGCTGGTCAGTGCTTTCCTTCACCTTGTTGGCTCTGTTTTATCGATGAATACCGGTGTTTACCACGAAAGACTTCCAGAACTCGTAATCGATAGCCAATATCTTGGATTGGGATTTATAGGTTTCCTCGTTCTCCTCTTAGCTCAATGGACTACCAATGACAGCAACATCTATTCATCTGTGCTGGCTTTGAATAATATTTTCCAGACGAAAAGGTGGATAGTAACTATCGGAGCAGGTGTATTCGCCTCTCTGTTCGCTGCTTTTGGCATTCTAGAGAGATTGGAACTTTTCTTAAAGATTTTGGCCGTGAGCATCGGACCTATCGGAGGTATTTTTATCTGTGATTATTATCTTCTGAGAAGACTAAAAGCGCAGGCATTTAGGGAAAAAACGTTTTCCAAAGCAAACTATAAGGCTTTAGGCGTTTATCTTATCTCCTTTCTCGTAGGCTGGACTACCTCCGGAAATCCTTTCACGATTAAAGTTTTCCCCTTTTCTGTTTTCGCTTTTAACGGAATAATATCTTCAATTATTTTTTATTATACGGTGATGAAAATTTTCCCTGAAAAGGAGTAAGCCATGTCTTTTAAACAGGTAATCGATGTTTACGAATTACTGGATACTCCAGTAATTAAGGGCGATGAGATAAAAGAATTCTTTTTGAAGCGCGGGATAGATGAATCAGAAATTGAAACTCAAAAGATAAAAGAAGACAAAGGAGAGACGGAATTTGTGAAGATAACCATCCGAGGGAGAAAAGGAATGTTGGCCGGAGAGATAGAAGGAAAATCAGAGGCAGAAAAAGAAGGAAGGTCAAAAGGAGAAGAAGAGGCGAAATTAGACGAAGATAAATCTTTTTCGGGCCATGCGCCCACCCTAGGAATCATAGGCCGCCTGGGAGGAATAGGTGCCAGGCCTCGCAAGATCGGCCTTGTATCTGATGCAGACGGGGCAATAACAGCCTTGGCAGCTGCAGCGAAAATCGCGGTCATGAGAAAAAAGGGAGATGTGCTCAAAGGCGATGTCATTGTCGCCACTCATCTCTGTCCCAACTCCCCTATTATCCCCCATGAGCCGGTTGACTTTATGGACTCACCCGTGTCTCTAGAAACGATGAATAAATACGAGGTAGATGAGCGAATGGAAGCAATTCTCTCTATAGATACGACTAAAGGGAACAGAGTGATCAATTGTAAAGGATTTGCCATCTCTCCTACCCTAAAAGATGGCTATATACTGAGAGTGAGCGAAGATTTGCTGGATATCATGCAGATAGTAACAGGCAAATTGCCTGCTGTTTTTCCGATTACAACGCAAGACATAACTCCTTATGGGAATGAAATCTACCATCTCAACAGCATTATGCAGCCAGGCACCGCGACCAGTGCTCCAGTGGTAGGAGTGGCGATCACGACCGAAGTCCCTGTACCGGGATGCGCCACTGGCGCTAATCACGCGGTCGATATAGAAATGGCCGTGAGGTTTGTGGTTGAAGTGGCAAAAGCCTATGGCGAAGGAAAATGCTCCTTTTACGACAAGAAGGAATTCCAGAGATTAATCTCTCTCTACGGCTCTTTAGAACATTTAAAAACTATAGGAAATAAATAAGCTGGTATTGCGATTGACTAAAGCGAGTGCTGCCATCTTAAATGAATTTGTCATATTGAGTGAAGCGAAGCAATCTCATAAAAATATATAATTTCAAGCATCATAAGCGAGTGGGCAATTTTCTTTATTGATTTTATAAGAATATCTTTTGACAATTCCTCACAATTGTTAGATAAAAGATAATTATCGGACAAAAAAACATGGTTTTATCTCTAAGGGGCACAGCTTGGCTTTAGTCAAGGTAGGACTTCTCACCATCGGCCAGTCTCCGAGAGAAGACGTAGTACCTGAAATGAGCCCTTTTTTCCTCCCTCAAATTAAGATTCTGGAAAAAGGATTACTGGATAACCTCAACCCTGAGGAAATTAGACGCTTAAAGCCTAAAAAAGGGGAAACACCTTTAATCACCCGTTTAAGGAAAGGCGGAACGGTTCAACTTAGCGAGAAAGAAATAAGCTCTCTCCTGCCTGAGGCTATTGATTCAATGAGAACGAAAATGAAGGTAAAGGCGGTGGGAGTACTCTGCACTCATGATTTTCATAAGACAGAATTTCCCCCGTCGGTCATTTTCCCGTTTAATTCTCTAAGGTTCTTGATCAATCGCATAATTCAAGTAAAGTGCCTTGGATTAGTTGTTCCTTTGGAAAGCCAGGTTAATGAAGCAAAGAAAAAATGGAAAAAAGAAAAAGTTGTTGTCGAGGTTAAATCGCCGTATGCAAAAGGAAAAGGCTGGAAAGAAATAGCCCAAAATTTCTCTCAAGAAAATGTAAATATAGTAATACTTGATTGCATTGGGTATAAAATAAGAGATAAAAAGGCACTGCAAAAATTATTGTCAGTTCCTGTCCTCTTACCCAGAGTTGTTCTTGCATTTGCCATCGATCAACACGTCTAATCTTAGTCTGAATCAAAAAAACACACTGTATAGTGCTGATCTATTTCAGGAAAAACACAAATCATTTGATCGTCAAGAAACCTAAGGATTAGGATGGGACACCGATAATCATTTGAAACCAGGCTTTATTACTGACTCGATAATCACTTGGCATAGAAATACATAATCACTTAATGATTTGAAATATGGATTTATTTCTTAAAGGGAGGATTATGAAGTTCTCTGGATTATGACCAGAGTCATATCATCAATTCGATCAGCACCTTTAGTGAATGAATCGAGTTCCTCATAAACTTTTTTCAGTATTTTAGGAGCCTGCTGTTTAGCATGCTTCCGAATAAGCTTTATGAGTCCTTTTTCATCGAATTCTTTGTCATCTTTACTCCGACTTTCAGTGATTCCGTCTGTATAAAGAACAGCCATTTCTCCAAGGTTTATTTTGACTTTTTTCACTTCATATGTACTAGAAGGGAACATCCCCAAACACAGGCCGCAACTCTCCAAACGGGAGACGCTACCTTTTTTATCGACGATAAGCGGAGGATTATGACCAGCATTGATATATTTTAGCTCGCCAGTTTCTTTATTTAACTCGCAAAAGAAAAAAGTTATAAAAGCATTCGGGGCAGAACTGCGGTGGACAAAATCATTCAGCTTAACTGCCATGTCTTCTATACTGTATTCAGCATAAACCTCTGAATGAAGAGCTGCTCTTAAAGAAGCCATCAGGAGGGAAGCACCAACTCCTTTACCAGAAACATCGGCAACAACAATACCCAGGCGAGATGGGTCGATATCTATAAAATCATAATAATCTCCGCCAACTTGATAACAGGGCGTATTATAGCCGACGATTTCAAACTTTTTGCAGGGAGGATTCTCTTTAGGGAGAAAATCTTCCTGAATCTTGGCAGCTAAAGCAAGTTCTTTTTCCATCTTTTCTTTCTCGATGGATTGGTCAATTAGCTTAGCATTTTCAATCTTGACCGCAGCCAGATTAGATAGAAGAGTTAGAAGCTTGAGATCCTCATCCGTAAACTGCTCAAGGTTTGATATCCGGTCTGCATAGATAATTCCAATGATTTCCCTGTTGTTCCATAAAGGAACGCTCATTGCCGAATGGATGTTATATTTAATAATGCTTTCCATGGCTTTGAAACGAGTGTCAGCCTGGGCATCAGAAGTCAGAATTGATGAATTCTTATCCACTGCCATGTTTATGATGCTCTGGCTTACCTGAATCTTTTCATTCTTAAGGTTTTTATCGTTGATACGAATCACTTTGGGAATGAATTGAGCAGGATTGCCTTCTTTTAGCATCAGAATCCCCCTGTCCATTGGGAGATTCTCGCAGATCAGGTCCATGATGTTATCCAAGAGCTCATTTATAGGCTGATGAAGAAGAAGGGCTTTACTAACATCACTCATTATGGCAAAAGCTCTATGTTCTGTCCTGACTTTTTCCAAATCAACAGGTGCAAGACTTGCCTTTAGAGTTGTATCGATTTCAGTCTTGGTTAAAAGCTCTTCTACATGCATAATGGTGTTGACGTTAGAAGAGGAGGTCGGTGATTCGGTGACTTCTACATGTGTGGGAATTTCTTTATCGAAGACAATCCTCGTTGATCCAACAAGGACTTCATCACCTTTTTTAAGCTCGATCTCGGCCTTTATTTTTTTGCCGTTTAGAAAGGTTCCGTTCTTACTGGCATTGTCTCGAACAGACCAGCCGTCTTCCGTAGGATAAATGTAAGCATGATGTCCTGAACAGAACGGATCAAGAACGTTGATGTCATTATCAGCAGAACGGCCGATAGATATTCGATCCTTCTTAAGAGGGATTGTGTAATCCTCTCCTTTTTTTTGATAAACATACAGTTTGGGCATCTTAATCTTCGCTCCTAATTATAAAACTAATAAAGGAAAAATTTCAAGGAAATTCGGCCTTTTATGGGGGCAGACCTTTCAAACTTTTTTAATCAGGCCGGAGTCAAAATAATTTAATTGAGTGTCATCTTTTCAGGCAAAAGGCTTATTTTGCAGAGGCTTGATTTATCAAGCCCACCTTTTAAAACCATACAGGTTAAAAGAGAGAAAAGATACAGTCAGTAGAGAAAATAGGAAAATTAGATCACGAATTATGAAAGTTTGAAAGGTCTGACCCCAAGGTTATTCTTCAGAAAGTTCAAATCTCTCCAAAATCTTAAGCATTTTCCTGCCTTTCTTAACCTTATCTTCGAAAGGAATATCCTCGATCAAAGGCAGGAGGACTTCTATTATTTCTTTCTTCACAATGTTGTCGAGAAGCTCTATAGAATAATCTATGGCTTTTTTGGTTCCAGTAGTAATATTTTGATAAGCTTTTATGATATCTTCCCTGGGGAAGATAAGACTTAGCAACTCAAAAATATATTTAAGCGACCGAGCTAAATTATTCTCTAAATCTTTAGCCAAAAACTCTTTTTTCTTATCGGTTTCTAAATCATGGATTTCTTTTAAAATAAGGTAAGATTCTTTTATTTCCCGAATAATTTGAGGCACTACAATCTGTTCTCGGAAATGAATTTCAGGCTTTTCTGACCTCATCTTATACATGGCGCTAACGATTTCAGATTCCACATCCCTGCTTTCTTTTCTTAATTCTAAGGACAATACATCAGCTGCCCTTTGAGCGCCTGTTTGAGCCAAAATACTAGGTATGGCCTTTCGTAATCGCACATTTTCACTCGGGTCGCCCAAATAATCTTTTAGTGTACCTATAACCTTAACCCCATATTCTGCTAAGGCTTTATTGGCAGAACTCTGAAGGGAAGGATTTATTAAATTTTGGATTATATAAGGTACAAGCTCCCGTTTTTTAAGCTTCCCAGCGCTCTCAAGAGCATAACTGACGACTTCTGGCGATTTATCCCTGAGAAGTTTACCTAGATTATGGACGACAGAGGGAGTCGGCTCCATCATCCCCATAACCTTAGCTGCCTCCATCCTAGAAACTTCCTCCTCTTTACCTTCCTCACCTACAATTTTATCGAGATGGTCTTTCATAAGTTCTTGATAAACATTCAAGGACATGATCTCTTTTACCTGGGCATCAAGGCTTTCCTCATCGAGAGCATCTTCGGTTTCCGGGATTAACACCTCTCCGTCTACTTCAAGAAGAGAATCCATAGAACTAGCCCTTACCTCGTCAGATTTATAAGAAATTATTTTTTTAAGCTTAGAGCTCAACTTTTCTTTCTTGACAAGGTCAAAAAGATTCATGGCATACAGCACCGAACTCCTTTTCTTGCTTTCGATGGTGTCGAAAACCAGCTTTGTCATATCAATATCAATCTTTTCGGCAACAAATTTATCAGCATCTTGCCATTTTATCTCGATGTTTTTCTTCACAATATTCACATACTCCTTGGTAATCAAAAGGTTGAGAATGATCCAGATAAGTATAAACGCGATGGCGACGAAGCTTATATATTTGATCTCAAAGCTCAGGACTGAGAAAAACAAAAGAATTAGAAGAGCTCCTATGCCTTTAGCAAACTTGTTGACGAACATGTCGATGAATACTTTTGCTTTGTACTTTATCTCAGGAGGGATCGGGATATAAAGCAATTCCCTGACAGATTGGTTGAGTGAATGAGCAAGACTTTTGTCGGTTCCTTTGATAATAAGAGCCCAATAAACTAAAGCGAAAGGGAAAATAAAAATCACACCAGACAACAGCAACAAAAAGAATGGGGCAACCAAAAGAGCAACCCGAATTCCAAAATTTTTCAAGATGCTGTTGGTCGAGAAAACATGAAGGAGATTTGAAAAAATAAGGAATACGGTAAAAAATATGCCGAGAAAAGCAGTCCTCGCATCCTTGCTCGGATAGGCATCTTCGACAAAATAATTGAACTGAAAATCAATCAAAGTTGTAACAATAATAGCCGCTGCCATAATCCCGGTCAAAAGCAACAAATGTCGATTTTTTCTAAGCAGGCCAAAGCTCTTACCATATCCAATTTTTGGCCTCTTCCGCACCTCAGCTGGCTTGACCTCCTCTTTTTTCTCTTTTTGAATGACTCTATGAACGCGACTGACAATGACGAGACAGATACAAAGCATAAAAGGGCAGATTAAAAGAAGATTTTCGGTTCCCACAATTTTAGACAAAGAAGCAATGAGAGCTCCCGCAACTCCACCCAAAAGCCCTCCGCTCACTAAGAAGCCGACAAGTCTTTTTGCCTGCCGAGGATTATAAATATCATTGATCAATATCCAGAATTGAGTAACAGAAGTTACCAGGAATATATCTGCCCAGAACCAGAATACCATTGAAATCCAATTCCAGTATAAAAGAGGTAGCCAATTCCTTCCTTGAGTGAAAAGAAGCCAGAATATTAAAAGACAAGTTATGAAAAAGACCAAGCTGAGAGATATGTATACGTGTCTCTTCACAACCCGCAGCAGCCTTGAGTTCAGGGTGACAAAAAATCCTATCAGGATGGCAGTCAAAAGATATGCATAAGGGAGTCTCCTGGATGAAAGCTTCTCCAGGAAATCGGAAATCTTGACCAGTTTGATGATGTAAGCAGAAGAAGTGATCAGGAAAAAATAAGAAAACATAAGCCCAGAGGTAGATATTTCCTCAGGCCTGACATCAACAAAGCGTGACAGAATTTTATGAAATGAGTTCTTAGCCATTAAGTTCACTGCATCTTAGGAAAAGCCTTAAAAAGAACCCTGCATTTTTTTACCCTTTCTTCAAGCGAAAGATCTTCAATAAGCGGAAAGATTACATCTCTAATATCTTTGGGCAGTATATTATCGAGAAGTTCGACAGCATAATCTATAGAATCCTTCGTTGCCGTCCTTATGTTCTGGTATGCTCTGAAAATATCCTCGTGAGGATAGATGAGCCCCAATAATTTAAAAATGTTCATCATTGAAGCGGCCAGATCCTCTGACAATTTTCCGCTCATCTCTGGCCTCTTTACTTCAGATTTTGTTTCGTAAGAATTAATAAGAATCTGATAGTATCTCTTTATTTCTTTGAATATCTTAGTCTTTATAATCTCCGCCTGGACCTGAATATCAGGCTGTCCAGAACGAATCCTATCCAAAGCATCTATGAGCTCATTATCCATATCTTCGTTTTCTTCTGCTAACTCCCAGGCTAATAAATCTGCAGAATCTTGAATAGGAATTCGAGCCAAAACTGAAGCCACTTCTTTCCGCAATCCAACATCCTCGTCATAATCTCCCAAATAATCTGACAGAGTACCGACAATTCTTTCCCCATATTTTTCAAGAGCAGCAGAGGCATCTTCTCTCGTTAAAGGATTATCTAACTTGTAGATTAAGCCAGGAACAAGCTCTCTTCTCTTTAGCCTTGCCGCGCTTTCAATTGCATATTTACTCACTTCTGGCGATTCATCTTCAAGGAGTTCTTCAAGTTTTTGAGCAAGCGGAGAATCAGATTCCATCAATCCTATGGCTTTGGCCACTTCCATCTTTGATGTCTTAGTTTCATTAGTCTTATCAACTAGGACTTTGTCAATGTATCCTTTCATCACCTCTTGATAAACATCTAGGGACATTATCTCTTGAACCTCTTTTTCCAAGACTTCCTCGCCTAACATGTCATCCGTTTCAGGAATTAAGGTTGTCTCCCCAGATTCAAATAAACCCCCTAATGAAGCGACTCTCCTTTCATCGGCTTTATAAGAGATTAATTTTCTCACTTCAGGAGTGAGCTTATCTTGCTTAATCAAATCATAGAGATGCATGGCGTACAAAACTGAACTTCTTTCCCTGCTTTCTATCGTATCAAAGACTAATTTTGTATAATCCACATCCATCTTTTCAGCCACCAATCTATCCCCTCTATCCCACTTCACATCTAATTTCTGTTTAACAATATTGGTATACTCTTTGCTTACTTTTAGGTTAAGTAGAAGCCATGCTCCGATAAAAATAACAGCAATAATGCTCACAAGTTGAACTTTATCTCTCCAATCCCACTGCCAATTTTCAGGGGGAAGAAAGATATAAACTAAAAACAAAAGTATCAAGGCCCCAACGCCTTTGGCAAATCTATTGAGAAACATATCGATAAATACCTTTGCTTTATACTTAAGCTCCGGCGAGATAGGGATATAAAGTAGCTCCCGCACATACTGGTTAATAGAAAAAGAGAGACTCTTATCGCCAGCTTTGATAGCAAGAGCAAAAACAAAAATTTCAGGCCGATAGCCTATTCCAAAAATACAAAGCAACAATACTAGAGGGAAGAGTAAAAGAGTAACGCGAATCCCATAGCGTTTAAGAATATTGCTGGACATAAATATTGATATGAAAAAAGGAATAACCAACAATGCTGCATGAAAAAATCCAAAAAATTCCAACTTTTCATCCATTCTCTCTATTTTAATGTCGATAACAGTCTTGGACTGCCAATCAATAAATGTTGAAACAATAAATGTTAAAGTCACGACACCAGCCAGAAGTTTTAAATAATAATTTTTTCTCACTGTATTAAAACAATCTATGAAGCCAACCTTAACCTGCTCTGCCCCCCTTTCTCTATGTTTATGATCTACCTTATCATCTGGAGGGGACTTTTTTCTCTGCCAAATGAATATATGATTTACGACAAAAATACTGAGCACAAGCAATCCAGAGGCAATGATAAGAACAATATCGGGCATGTCTCTACCTAATAATCCCGTCAGCAAACCCCCTAAGATACCTCCAAAAAGTCCGCCACTACCAAAGAAGCCAATCAGCCTTTTGACTTCTCTCGGATTAAAAATATCATTCACTAATATCCAGAATTGGGTTATAAGGACCACAACAAAAGTGTTTGCCCACACCCAAAATGCGAGAGGCATCCAACTCAAATCCAGATTGAAAAGCCAGCGAGAAAGTAAACAGGTGAGAGCAAAAAATGTGACGCTTGAGATTATTAAGACGCGTCTCTGAATTCTAACTTGAAGCTTGGTATAAAAATGAACAAAAAAACCCATAAAAAGAGCTGTTAATAAGTAGGCATAAGGTAGTCTTGCAGATGTTAACTCAATTAAGTATTTTGCATCTCTATAGGGTTTAATAATGTAATACGGGAACATAATAAGAAAGAGATAAAGAAAAAGAAGGGAGGCAATGACTTCTTCGCCGGGTTTGATCTCTACAAAGCGCGATAGAACTCTATTGAGGAGGTTTTTTGCCATAAATTGACTCGACTATAAGAAGCTCGTGAAAGTTACTGATCCTTATTAAAGCTATCCAAGGCGACTTCTTCTTCGTCAAAAATTTCAAGCACTTTAGTTAGCATTGTGACTTGAAAGACGAGGTAGAGTTTCTTTGATATTTTTGCTATCTTCAGTTTCCCCCCTAGATTATGAGTAGAAATATAGCTGGCCAATATTTCCCCTACCCCGAAGCTATCGATAAAATCGACATTCTGAAAATTGAGAAGTATGTTCCTTTTGCCGGCATCCAATTGATCTTTAACGAGCTGATGAAGAGTGAAATCGGTTACGTCCGATCTTCTTATCTCCCCCTCGATATCAAAAATAACAATATCTGTTTTTTCTCTTGTATTAATTTCCATTTTTTCCCATCCTCTCTATTATCTTAATTTTCTCCTATTGAATAATCTTCTGGATTGATTTTGATCCTTATCCGAGCACTTCCCCTTAACTCTATTCTCAATTATGAAATATCTTGGGGCTTTCCTTCTCCTTTCCTGCTGCAACCAATTCTCTCCGACTATACCCTTAGCTTTTATCAAAAGAGAAATCTAAAGTCAATCCATTATTTGATGTTGTGGGGGTTGCTTTTTCTGTGGGTTTGATTCATCAAACCCACATTTTTTAGAAAAAAATATATTGATATTATCTATTTAAAGGAGTTGTTTTATCTGTAGCTGGGATTCACTACTTTTCATTCAGTAAAATTGTGACAAGGATGAATCTATAGAGTTTTGGCTTTTCTCTAAAATCAAGTTCAGTAAACTTTACGCCATATGATAAAACCTCTTCTTCTTCTCTCTCCCAGATAATGTTTCCATATATATTGATATTAATATCCTCAGGTAAGTTCAGGTTGAAAATCAAGTCCGTGCCTAGAGGAAACCGAATATTAGTTACGACACACATCCCATCAAGACTGATATTCTTTATATAACCTTTTGCCTTTTTTTCAACCTTGAAATCTTCCCATAGCTGGACGTTTACTCTAACCAAAACCCTTGGAGCTTTCCTTCTTTCCAATTTTTTCCGTTTTTGCATTTAAATTTCTCTTGTTACCTCAAGAGCTAAACAGATAGGAATCTTTTTTTCGCTTACAATGTTCCCCAGTCATCTTCACTATTAGCCAAAGGCATACAGTCGCTTCTAACCAACTGCCGCTAAAACTTATAGCACACCAAAAATGCGATGTCAAAAACAAAATTCTAATATAAAAATAACAATAGCATTGGAAGGGAATGGAGATATTATTAAACATAAATTTGAAACCGCCCTTGAATTCCCCTGATAAGGCTTAAATCATAAGAGGAAATGTCTCTTTCCGAATATTATTTCCTTTCCCTATAAAGACAGAAGGTTTCTATTCATCAGACATTATTCCTTGACATTTAATATCATTAATTTACATTATTAATGGTGAATTGAACTGGAAACGACGTAAACCCAATAAACATACTATGGTGAAACTCTGGAAAAAGCCATGAAAAACGACGTTATTAAGTTAATGATGAGAAAAACTAAAGCTATACTACTATTAGCCGTTCTCGCCTTCGCCTCTCTTGCCAATCTGTGTTCAGCTGATACACAGTGCGAATGGACTGGCATCGAAAAGATTGTAGCTGTGGGAGACATACACGGCGACTACCAGGCCTTCGTCGAAATTCTAAAAGGAACAGGATTAATAGATAAAAAACTCCATTGGACAGGTGGGAAGACTCACCTGGTTCAAATCGGGGATGTATTAGATAGAGGTGATTACGCCAAGGAAATTCTTGACCTGTTGATGCAACTGGAAAAAGAAGCAGAAGAAGCAGGAGGCATGGTTCATATGCTGATTGGCAATCATGAAGAACTAAATGTTACAGGCCTAATCTTTAACCGAGAAGAATTTACTACACGCCAACTTGTCTCTTTTCTTCCTGATGGGTACAGGGAGAAGCAAGTAAAAAGATTCAGAAAAATACTGGGAGACAATCCAACTACAGAAACAGGTCTGTATGCATCCTTAGATAGTGATTTAATCCCCTACTGGGAGAATATGTTTAACGAGGTGAAAGCAAGCCGCAGACATCCCGCTAGAAGGGAATACTTATACAATTTTAATAAGAAATACGGAAAATGGATCGTTAAACAAAATGCTGTAATTAAAATCAATAATATCGTATTTGCGCACGGGGGAGTCAGCGAGAGATTATCCAAATGGGAGCTAAAGAGAATAAATAATCGCCTTCGGTTAGAGTTAGAAGATCTGAGGCGGGCGGCGATGAATCAAACACGACCTAAGATTCAAGATTATCAGCGCCAAATTGTTTATGCACCTGATGGGCCATACTGGTACAGGGGTTTTTATTTAATGGATGAAGATGAGAATAAAGACACCGTGGATACAATCCTAAAAAACCTCGGCGCTGAATACATGGTAATAGCCCATACTCCTCAGGTAATTAAGTCAAAGGAAGATATGCAGCTTTTTCAAGGAAGGATTTGGATAATCGATACTGGTATTTCAAAAATCTACAGAGAACACTTGCAGGGACGCCTCAGCGCCTTGATTATAAACAAAGGAGAATTCGATGTATGGGGGTTGGACAATGAAAAAAAAGAAAGCCTTAGCCATAATGATTCTTACATTCTTTTTCTCTGAAGCCTGGTTTCACTCAAAATCACAAGCAGTTACTCAAGAAAATGAGAAGCAAAAAGAGCTGGAGAATTACTTAAGAACAGCTAAGATTGTATCTAAGAGGCGAGCAGGAGGCAGGGGAGAAAACTGGATAATAAGCCTGGACGATGGAAAAATTTCGAGCTATGCATTCTATAAGCTTCTTGATGAAACTAGACCAGAGGCCCCTATCGGCGACAGCTATAAATACGGGATTGCTGCCTATGAGCTGGATAAACTCCTTGATCTTGGCTTAGTCCCTCCTGTCGTAGAAAGAGAAATAGAAGGCAGAAAAGGTTCGCTTCAGATATTCATCGAGGGCGCTCTATATGAAAGTGTCCGAAGGATGAAGAATATTAAGCCACCAGAGCCTGAGAAGTTTAAAAATATTATGGAAGACTTAATTGTTTTTGAGAACTTGACTTGGTCCCCCTCCTATTGCGGAGAGAGAGAGCTGGACGATATCCTAATAATGCAGAGAGAGGACTGGAAAGTCTGGAGGGTTGACTTCTCTGAAGCCTTTCCCCCTTCACCAGAGCTAATCCCAGGATGCGAAATAACTGGCTGTTCCAAGAGGCTTTGTGAAAACCTGATAAAATTGAATGATGAAGCGATTAAAGCCAAGCTAAAGCCTTATCTAAATGATGAAGAAATGAGCATGTTGCTGAGAAGAAAAAAACTCATCGTTGAAAAGATCAAAAAACTAATTGCTGAAGAAGGGTAAGAATCCGTCTTTTTCTCTTAAGGTTACCTGATTTTGCGATAAAAAAAGACAAGATTCAATCTTGCAAATTCCTTTTATAAACAGCTAAATTTGCGCGACCAAAAATTGTGCAAACTACCATAATCATAATTAAATCAATTTATTAAAAAAAGAAGTCACTTACTTTTCAACAAACTTATTCACAGAAATAGTGGAAAAGGAAAAGGCAAATTCGCCTGCTTTAGAATTTCCATAGCAAAAGCAATGAAATAAGCTGCATTTCTCCCCTACACGTTTCAAACGAAGCAACCTCTTTGACATAATAATTAGCTTGACAGCCGATTTTTATTCCAATATATTTCTCGTAAATTCAAGATATCTTAGATTGAAAAGTGGGCATTCTGAATTCATTTGTATTTTTGGTATGTCCGAGGTTCGCTTTAAAGAAGGAGAAAATATCCCAGCAGAAAACCAAGGGGAAATTTAAGGGGAGGAATCAATGAAAAATTTGGGCAATGAAGAGATGGTGCAAACCGGGCAAAAACCGCCTGGATTCGCTTATAAAATTCTCAGACTTTTCACAGTCGTCCATCCTGGCGAAGCTTTATCGGTTTTACTTTTAACGCTTAATGTATTTTTTCTCCTTACGGCCTATTACATCCTAAAACCAATAAGAGATGCCTTAATTGTTGAGGAGTGGGGTGCTAATATTAAACTTTATCTTAACGCTGTTGCAGCGGTTTTGCTGATATTTGTGGTTAAAATATTCAGCAGCATTGCTTCCAGGTTCCCACGTCAGAAATTAATCACATGGGTAACGCTCTTTTTCATTTCCAATATAGTAATTTTCTATATTTTACATTTATCAGGTATTGGACCTGCAGTTTTTGGCATCGGTTTCTTTATTTGGGTAGGCATTTTTAACTTGGTCGTTATTGCTCAATTCTGGGGTTTTGCCAACGACTTATACACAGAGGAAGAAGGGAAACGCTTATTCCCTTTGATTGCTTTCGGAGCAGTCTTTGGAGGTTTTGCAGGAGGAATGATAACTAGTTGGCTTGTGGAGCCTCTTGGAAAATATCAGCTGCTGCTTATATCAGGAGGATTACTGGGAATTTGTATTTTATTTACCTGGATTATTCATAGAAGAGAGATAAAAAGAATTGAGGCTAAGGTCTCTGAAGTTGGCCAGGAGGAAAAACTAAAGGTAGAAGTACATGAGAGACCCTTAGAAAAGGTAGGAGCATTCCAGCTTCTCTTCAAAAATCGATATCTTCTCTACATCGGTTTTTTTGTTCTTTTGATGAACTTTATCAACACCAATGGTGTTTTTATACTAGACAAAGTAGGCGAAATCGCTGCAGCCAAAGCCACAGAAGCGGAATTTATGACTAAGTTTTATGCAAGCTTCTATAATATCCAGAATCTCTTCGCCATGTTCGTTCAGCTGTTCGTCGTATCTCGTGTCTTTAAATGGTTTGGAGTAAGAGTGGCGATCTTCATCCTTCCAGTTCTTGCTCTGGGAGGATATTTCTTTGTGGGCCTTGGAGCAGCTCTGGTATTGGTAAAATGGGTTAAAGCTTTGGAAAATGGTGCTGATTACTCGCTTGTGAACACAGCCCGGCATTCTCTGTTTCTAATCACTTCAAGAGAAGAAAAATACAAAGCCCAGGCCGTGACAAAAACCTTCTTCCATCGAGCAGGCGATGTGCTTGCTGCCGTGTTTGTTTTCTCATGTACAACTTTTCTAGCTTTTTTTACCATAGAGAATGTGGCGATGGTCAATGTTGTTCTGGTCTTGATCTGGATAACCATTTGCATTTTAATCTTCAAAGAGCACAAAAGACTATCAGAGAAAAAAGCAGAGCTAGGCGTAGAATATTTGAAAACAGATGAAAAGTAGGACAGGCAAAGCAAGCAAAATTAGCGCAGGTCTTTGATTTTGATGATTCCCCCCTCGCCCTGAGCAATGTACAAATAGCCTTCTTCATCCTTGGCAAGACCTTCCTGGTTGTTCCCGAGGAAAGCATATTCCCTGATTAATTTCCCCTCAAGAGTTATCTCTACCAGGATGTTGTAAGCATCGCTGACAATGTTTAAATTCCCTGTTTTTCTATCATAATACATGCCTCCAGGATCATCCATTTTGAACGGTAGAACCCGGATAATCCTGGCCTCGGCCTCCTCGCCTTGGCTCGACTCAAGGGGAACCAGAATTTCCACTATACAAGCAGGGTCCCATTGATTGCCCGCATAGAAAGTCCCGCCTTCAGGATGATCTTTATCAGCGACAAAAGCAATTGATTCAATCCCCTGATCGTAGCCTTCCTGTTTTTGGAGAAAGTTAGGATTTCCCTGGAATTCTCTGTTTATAGGAAATATTCGGCTGACCTGTCTCTTTTCAGGATCAAATTCCAGGATGACGTCCTCCCCTTCTCTGACGATGTATAGAAGCCCTGATTGATGATTGACTGTTATCCCTTCCAAATCCCCGGGAATTTTTAGTCTAAATACAGGGTTTCCGTCAGTCTTTATTTCAGTAATTTCTCCTTCATCACTCACGACAAAAAGAGTTTTTCTGAGGGGGTGAAAACAGATACCCGAAGGTTCCACAAAGCTTTGCTGGTCAATGTTTACTCCATACCCAGGAATTCCCAGCCAATCTGCAGGAAATCGGATCGTCGGTGAATTTTCTTCTGGCGAACAACTGGCTAACAAAATTAAAGCGCCAAGCAAAAAAAGCTTTATTTTCATTCCCAATCCTTTTTTCATTATAAGCCAACGGGATCAGACTTGCAAAACTTGAGTTTTTGTCAAGAAATCAAGCAAAAGCTAGAACTTAAAGGTAATAAACAGAAGCTCAGTTCTGCAAGTTTTACGAGCCTCCCGCTAAATTACTAGCCTTGTCCAAGATTACATATAAAGGTCTCACCGCCATGGCCGCAAATTATCAAAGCTCAGGTTTTCCAAGTTTTGCAAGTTCTTCAAGCTTGATCCCAAATTTTTTGGTTTGATTTTTTTTAAAAATGTAATTATATTATTAGAAAAATTTGAGGGGCAGTGTGAAACATGGAGGAATAGAAATGAGACGGAAAATATTTCTTACCGTAGCTCTATTCATTTTTGCCAGCCAAAGCAATGTAGTCTACGGGCAGTTCACCCCTGATGAAATTGCTCAAAGGCAAGAAATAGAAGAATTTCTCAAAACTGCAGAGATCGTGAGATTCGAGGACATACCAGAAGGCGTTACAAAGCCAATCAGGCTCTTCTTAAAAAAAGGAGACGTTGAAATGAGCGGGGCCTGGAAAAATCCCAAGGGGATGCAAAAGGGCTTTCTTGAGGGATGGCAGTATGAAATCGCAGCTTACGAGATGGATAAACTTCTGGAACTAAACTTGGTTCCACCCACAGTCGAGAGGATATTCAACAAGAAAAAAGGCTCCCTTCAGTTTTGGGTCGATGTTCAATTCAGTGAGCTCACTGTATTCGAACAAAAAATCGGGATTCCTCGTTCAAAATTCGAACACAAGGAGAATATGAAATATTTAACGAGGGCTTTTGACTGCTTGATTGCGAACGATGATCGAACGCAGCAGAATATCCTCTACACCAAAGATTGGCGCGCGATTTTGATAGACCATTCTCGCTCTTTCCGGTCAAGCAAGAAATACACCAAGAAACTCATGTTTGGGAAAACAGGATTGAAAAAAGCCGGTGGTCGGCCCCAGCTCTTCAGGCGACTTCCTAGGGCTTTTGTGGAAAAGGTCAAAGCTCTGAACTATGATAATATAAAAAATGCTGTAGGTCCCTATTTAGAGGACAAGGAGATCAAAGCTATCCTTATCCGTAAGGAGCTTCTTCTTAAAGAAATAGAGGAGATGGTAAAGGAACAGGGCGAAGATAAGGTCTTATATTAATATATAAATTCAATTAATTCAGGATACATTTTAGAAAAATCAGGCGGAAAATCAAAATTAAAAAGGAGGAGAGAAAAATGAAAAAAAGACTGATTATCTTTTTCGGTTTGGTGCTTGTTTTAGGATTTAGTTTCCAATCCATAGCTCAATTCACCAAAGAAGAGGCGGCAGACAGGGAGAAATGGGAAGAATTCCTCAAGACAGCAGAAATTATCGCTCAAGAACAACCATTCGATAAACGAGAAGCTGTGACCGAGCCCTGGGTCCTCACTCTGGAAAAAGACGGAGTCAAAAATAAAGCCATATGGAAAGATGTACAAGGCCGGGCAAAAGGATTTATGGAAAGCTGGAAATGGGAAATTGCTGCCTACCTTTTAGATAAGCATTTGGGCTTGAATATGGTTCCGCCCACAGTGGAAAGAAGATTCCAGGGAAATCGCGGCTCCTGCCAATTATGGATTAAATCGATGATGAGTCTCAAGAAAAAATTCGAGGAAAAAATTAAGACTCCCTCTATTAAAGTTTTTTATTGGAATAGAGCCTTCTACAAACAGCGGGCTTTTGATAACTTAATTGCTAACGAAGATAGACATCAAAATCAATATCTCATCACCGATGATTGGCGCATGATCCTAATTGACCACTCCCGGTCGTTCCGGACTGCCAAGAAATTTACCAAAAAACTCATCTATGACGAAAAATACAAAGAAGGCCCAACGTTTATCATGAGGGAACTTCCCCGCGATCTTTACGAGAAGATAAAATCCCTGAATGCTGAGGTGATAAAAGGCGTCGTCGGAGAATATCTGACAGATAGCGAAATCGAGGCAGTGCTTATCCGGAAGGACTTGATAGTCAATTGGATTGAGGATCGCATCAAACAAATGGGGGAAGATAAAGTCTTATACGATTAGATAGAGGACTGCGCTTCTTTAATTGTTTTATAAATAGTAAGAACGTTCTGATCTTTCTCCCGCTTGTAATCAAATCCATCCATAAGCTTGCGGGAAAGGAAAACTCCTAATCCACCTTTTTTCTCGCTCTTGATTATCTCCCGGATATTAGGCTCCTCCAATCCTCTAGGATCAAACGGAACGCCCCAATCCCTTATTTCCAGATACATCTTTCCCTCGTCCAACCAAATCTTAAGAAAGATCTCGCCTTTATTATTAGGATAAGCATACCTGATAATATTTACACATATCTCCAGGAGCGCGAGTTCTATCTTAAAGTAATCCTTATCTGAAACACTCAATCCTTCCAAGTTTTGCTTCAAAAAAGTCCTCATCTTATCTAACTCAGCTAAATCACTTGCGATTTTTATTGTATTCATCCTCGTTTTCTTTTTACTCTATCCTCATCTTGGTTCTATCTTCTCGACTTTGAGGGAAAGAAGTTTTTGTTTTCCTCCGCTTGGCTCTTGGATAATTTATACAAAAGAAAAAGTGATGTCAAATGCTAAATGAAATCTATTCCAAAAGTTTAATTTCAGAGGCGAAAAGGCCAGTCCATCTATAAGAGGGGTCTATTTCAGCAGCTTTTCTAAGGTATTCTCTCGCTCGAATTTTTTCTCCAAGCGCGTCACATGCCATTGAAGCCCAAAGATAATATTGAGGCTTTAATTTCCTGCTGTGCTCAATCAGGCTCTCACTCTTTAATTTCATCTCATTCAAAAGCCTCTCTGCTTCATTAACCTCCCCGAGTTTTCGCAATGAGAGAGCCTTGTAATATGAATGGATTGTGGGAATTCCTGTTGTTTCTACTTTGACTTTGTTGGTATATTTTTCTGCCCTTTGCAAATTCCCCATCTTTTCATAACATAATCCTATAAAGAAATATTCTCTTGTGAATAAAGGATGCAGCGGTCTCCCCGTTCCTAAGTTTTCTGGATATTGCATAGCTTCGAAAAAGTCATCAATCGCTTTTTTGTATTTTCCGTTCTTCATATAAGAATAGGCTCTTCCCAGGTGAGCGAGTACAAATACTTCCCTTGCACCTGTCCAGCCTTCCCAGGGAAGGAAAGTATTGCTCTTCAATATTTTAAATGCTTTTGAGTATTGTTCGGTGTCCACATAATATTGCGCTCTTTTGAGCACGTAATTGAAGTTCTTCTTTACAGCACGAGGAGCCTCCCTATAAAGTTTCTTTCTTGCAGAGTGGTCCTTGGTTAAAGCGTATAATTCATCAATAGCCAAATAAAGACGATAATCATCTGAGGAAAAAGAGAGCGCCCTTTCATACAGCGCTAGAGCCCTCTCATAATCTCTAAGCTTCTTCCAATAAATCTCTCCAAGGTTTCTGTAGATAGTCGGAAACTCAGGTGAAAAATCTGCTGCATTTTTATAGTATTCCAATCCTTCTTCCCATCTCAGCTTAGCCACAAGAAGATTTCCAAGATAGTAGTGCGCTTTCCAATCAGAAAGATTATATTCTATAGCAAGCTTCAGCACACTCTCGGTTTCAACTCTAAAGGGAAAGATATAATCTGGACTGCAGGCTACTGCTTTTTTAAAGTATGCTGCTGCCTCCTCTTTTCGCCCGACTTTGTCGTTAAAGAATCCTAAATAGTAATAAATGATAGGATAATCTCCGGCGTTTAGATTCTCGCTATAAATCTCGAGCACACGTATGGCGTCCTCTGTTAGGTTCATTTCTGAATAATCACTGGCCGCTTCAATATAATATTCTGGATCCGCCCTTAAAATATCAAGCTCGCTTTCTCCGGAGAGCAACTCCTTCTCCAAAAGTGCAACAGGCGAAATCGGGTCCTCTTTTAAAGCTGAATCTATGAGTGTTTCAGCACCTCTATTATTGTTAAGATGTCTTTCCGCGGCGGCAAGCATGACTCTTGCTTTCAAACCGACGGGATTATTTCTGATTGCATCTCTCAACAGTTCTCTTGCTCTTCTATAGTTTTTCTTTTTAAACTCAAGAGCAGCAAGAAGATAAGGAGCAACATGCCTGTAAGACGCCCTTCTGGAGACCATGTAAAGATCCTCCTCTGAACCCTGTGTGATTCCAAGCTTTATTTTAGAAAGAGCTCTATAATAGCGAGCCGTATGATCGTCTTCATTTCTTTTGAGCACTCTTTCAAACAGGTCAAGCGCTTCTTTAGTTTTTCCTGTTTTGTAATAAAGTATTCCAAGCCATTTAAGGGAAGGAGAAAATTCAGGGTCCTTCTCGAGTGCCTTCATGAAATAGTACATGGCTCCCTCTGAGTCCCAGTGCTTCATCGAATAATAACCTTTGAGGAAAATTATCTCCGCCGAATCGCTCTCCTGCATTGAAAAGTCTGGCTGGAGCTCAGGAGGGGAAACCTCTTTTTTCTCTGTCGTGTAGTCTATTATTTTCTGCCCGTATTGATCCAGGAACTCAAGCGTGTAAATTCCCCGGCTTTCTCTCGAGAAAATCTCCTGTTTATAAGAACCATCGGGAGAGATATCTAGCCTCTTTGAAAATATCTGCCTTTCTCCGCGGGAAAGTCTAACTTCAGCATTATTGAATGCCCTCGTAGTATTAAGAGCGATAAAGACTCCTTCCTCTCTTAGCTCCAGGTTCAGAGCAGCATCTGGATTTGCCTTTACAAACCCGTGCATATTCTTTAATGGATACCACCACTCATCCCATTCCTCGACAAGATGGGGCTCGAAAATCCAGGTATCGCCCTGAGTTAGAAGTCTTCCTGCCTGGATCTCGATATACTGACCATCTTCATCTGTAAGAATATCCTCCCAAATAGTGCCGCTGGGAGCTGTTCCCCAAGTCCAGAATTTCTTCCCAGGACTCTGATATCTCGAAGCATAATGAGCTGTGCCGTTATCTTTCTCGTAATTGTAGGCACCGTTATAATCTCCAGGGGTTCCGCAGAAATAATCGTGAGCATTGGCTGTATTCTTATACCAGGAAACATCTTTTCCTTGATAGATAGGCCAGGGCTTTGGGCTCTTTCTGCTTCCAGCATAAGTGTATTCAGCAGGAGGGAAAACAACTCTTGTCTCCCTTCTGGCATGGGTAGCAGCATTTGCCCAGAAATACCCGTTGTTATGAGTAAGCGTCCTGTTGTAAAGCCTTATCCTGGTTTTGAAGTAAGACCTGCCGGGAAAAATGCTTATGAAAACTTCCCACTTCATCCTTCTCACCCACTCTTCTGTCCCGACCACACAGGTAATGCTCCCGTCAGCATTATTGAGAATCTTGTAATTTACTGGCGAGAACGTGTTTACAGTATGGCCCAGGGTTGGAAAGTTCCACTCAATCCCGCCAGAAAGCCAGGCACCTCTTAGGGCTACAAGACCCGGCTTTATCACCCGATTGTGATAGATGAAGTCAAAATTGTTGTTTGTTTTGTCGATAGCAGCAAGAATCCTTCCTCCCACATCGGGCAGGATCATAAGTTGGATGTAATCGTTTTCCATCACAACTACTCTGTATTGTCCTGTAATTTTCTCACGGGTTATGTCAGTCTGCATCGGATAAGGATAAACCCTTAAATTCCATAGAGGAGGGCTCGGGTCGTCAGGACCTGTATAGTATGTGGGAATATTCATCTCAATTTCTTTTACCGACACTTCTCCTGAAACCGAGAGGCATATGATAAGAATCGCCGGGATTATCACTATTAAAAGAAAGATCTTTCTTTTCATTTTTTCCACCTAAATCCAGAATATAATATTAAATCAAACCTCGTCAACGAATTGAAGAAAGCCATAAAATGAATATTTAATATTAAAACTGAGTATTATCTCCGTTTAGCAGTTCATCCAGATATTTTTTTAGGAGTAGAATTAAAGGTAAGAAAAGAGGAAAAATAAGAAGATTAAGAAGTTTCAAAAAAGGGACGGAAAATTCTGCTATCTGGATATTTTATTATCCAGATTTTTTTATTTAAATATTTCTCTACTTAGACTCAGATGGAGGGACTGCGCCGAATAATTGAACTCTGTTATTGTTTCTTTCTACAACATAGACATAGCCTCGGCTATCAATGGCAACATCGACCGGATATTGCATTTGGCCGTTATTTGTTCCCGGAGTTCCCCATTTAGCTATAAACTTACCACTTCCATCAAATTTCTGAATTCTATTGCTGCCAGAATCAGCCACATATACAAAGTTTAAATTATCAATAAATATTCCCTGGGGATTGTTAAGCTCGCCATCTGCTGTGCCTCTTCTTCCCCATGAAGTAATAAATTCTCCTTCTAAAGAGAATTTTTGAACCCGGACTCTATCAACGACGAAAACTTCGTTCTTTTGACTTACAGCTATTCCTTTTGGATAGACAAAATCGCCGTTTGCAGTGCCCTGCTTTCCCCATATTTTCTTTAAAACACCCTGACTTGTGTATTTCTTCACGCGGTGGTTTCCAGAATCAACGACATAGATATCGTTTTTACTATCAACCGCAATTCCAGAGGGAGTCTTAAACTGGAGATTTTCAGTACCTTCTGTGCCCCATTTTCTTTTATAAGTCCCTGCCCTATCAAATTTCATAAAACTGTGAGTTTTTGCGTCTGTGACATACACATTGCCCTGACTATCAACAGCAACGCTCGTAGGATTCTTTAATATCTTGAATTGTTTTCCAGAAGCTCCCCAGGCGGTCTGGACTCTCCCTTCTGGATTAATTTTCTTCATCTTAATCCGTCCTGAATCAACAATATAGATATTATTAGCCTTATCAATGGCAATTCCAGCAGGCTGAACGAATAGTTCGCTCGCTGGTCCACCCCATTTAAGAAGATAAGCATATTTATTAGGAGTCAGGGCCATTTGAACTACTACGGGCTTCTCACCTTCCACCTTTACGTTGTCCTCCCATTCTGCATAATTCTCTTTCACTACTTTTATTTTATGAGACCCAAAGGGTACAAGCGGCAGCACAGTGTTGGTCACTTTTGCTGTATCCTTACCATCCAGATAAACCTTTGCTCCTGCCGGAGTGGATTTTACTTCCACATCTATCCCGGCTCTCTCTAAGGAATATCTTTTTCCTGTAGTAGCCTGAGTGATAAAGAACTCATCTTTAACCGGCTTGTATCCATTTTTTTCGATTTCGATGACAATCTTGGGGTTGGATGTCCTGTATATCTCAGGAGAAAGCCCTATATTCTGGCCGTTGACTTTTATTTTTGCCTCCTTGGGAATAGTCGATATCTCAACAGAATATTCTGTAACCAATCCTAAATATTGCTTCTCAGCTTGTTCAATCAAGGCTACAACTTCGGGATCAAGGATATTCCGGGTTATCTCCTTTGCATAAGGATGATGGACCGAAAACATACTCTTGAATTCATTCAAGGCAGCATACGCATCGCCCTTGCCAGCAGAAGCAAGACCTAACCACAGAAAGAGCTCTGCTCCCAATTCTCTCTGCTTATTATGGTCTGAAACGTTAAAAACCTCAGCAATCAAAGGCTTTAAAGTGCTTATTGCTTTTTCAAAATCCTTCTCCAGCCTTATCTGCTTCCTGCCTTCCTCCATCTTGACTTCAATCCCTGCCACAATTTCTGGCTGAGATTTCGCAGGCCTGCCTGGACCTCCTGCTTCTTCCCTGGCCAGTTCCCTCTCGCTCACCTCATCAACATTCATAGCGTGAATATAACCTGAGGATCCTTGCCAAGTAACCTTGTACCAATCTCCTATTTTGGTCTCAGCATTCAAAACTGTATTCAGAGGAATTCTGGTAAGAGTCTTCCCTCCGATTGCGCGCGTTGCTTTTACGCTGGCATTATCAAGAATAACCTTTATTTTTACGGGGGCTGCCTCAAGAGTGACGAGGAGAAAAAAAAGAACAAAAATACTTAATATTCTCATTCCCCTGCTAAAATTCTTTGATTCCATTTTCCCCTCCTCTCTTAAACTATAAGCGTTTTTCTTGACAACTCAATCAATGTCTTATCTTTATATCTTATCTTCCTTTGTAATTTTCCAGACATTTCCTTGTTTTTCCATTGTCCAGATTACTTGTCCCTCAAAAACCTTTTCCCTCTGACCAGTTTGTTTGTTAACAGCAGTCGAGAAATTAAAAAATTTTACGTCGGCATGCTTTCTATCTTTAAATCTAATCGAAATACTCGCCTTGTCTACGATAGACATTATATCATCATAATAATTAATGATTTCCCGTAAATCTGATCTTTTCGTATACTGCAACTCTGGAGACCCGACATAAGAGATAATTAGTGGGAGGTCTTTTTCCTCCTCGGCTTTCCTCAGTGTTTCTATTATTCGTTTAATTTCATTCTTGGAGTTAGCTTCATAAATGATATTATCCGCTAAATTCCAGTATTTTTTAGCCTCTTTATGATCCTTATCCAACTTTAAAATCTTTTCCATTTCCCGCATGCTTTTTCTATAGTCTTTGTTATTATAACTGTTGATCCCGGTCTCAAGGGTTTGGGCGATCATAATCTCATTATTCGCTTTTGTTATTAGATCTTGAGCTTCATTGTTTTTGGGGTATTTTGCAATAACTTCTTCTGCAAGCCTTATCGTCTCGTCATAATCGCCTTTCTCAAAACTTTCGTTAGCCCTGTTCAATTTATCTTCTGTGCTGCCAGGAATGACAGCTCTTGTCTCGGGAGGTTCTTTTGTATCTATCTTTTTTTCGGCTTCAGCAACGTCCGGTTTTTTATCTTGAGGCAAGGAAGGTGCCTCTGCCTTTATTTCTTCTGTCCCCGGAGTTTGAGCAACCAGGGCTTCATCTATTTTGCTTTTTGCTTCACTTAAGTATTGCTGGGCTCTTATGTTTTCAGCATCTTCGGAGAGAACCTCTTCTGCCAGTCTTACTGTCTCCGTATAGTCCGCCTTATCAAAGCTCTCTTTAGCCCTGTTCAGTTTATCTTCTATACTACCAGGTGGCGGGGATACCAGAGATTTTTCTGCTTTCGTTCCTTTGAACAGGCCTGAAAGAAAAGGTATCTCTCCTGTCTTTTGGTAGGAAAAATAGCCAGCTCCTGCAGCGGCCAACAGAATCACTGCTGAGGAAATGGCTATGACGGGCCAAACTTTCCGCTTTTTCTTCATCATCAAGGTTGGGAGTTCCTCTTTAGCCATTGTAACGGGTATTGTCTTATCAGATATTTGGTCAAAATTGTGCAAATCTGAGGCAACCTCAGCACAAGTCTGGTAGCGATCTCTCGGATCTTTAGCTAAAGCCTTACAGACTATCTGTTCAAAACCAACTGGTAGACCTTTTTTTACTTCAGTCAAAGCAACTGGCTCTTCATTGATAATCTTATAAATTACTGTGGTAATACTTTGAGCCTGAAAAGCCCTTTGTCCCGTGAGAAGCTCGTAAAGGATGCTCCCCAATGAGAATATATCTGAGCGCCTATCTACCTTTTTCCCCATAACCTGCTCCGGGGACATATAACTCGGTGTACCCAGCGTTGTCCCCGCTTCAGTCAAGGTCGATGTCTCAAGACGAGCTACTCCAAAGTCAACAATGAAAGGTTTCCCCACTTTATCCAATAAAATATTGGCAGGCTTAATATCTCTATGGATGATTCCATTATTATGAGCATAATCTAAAGCTTTGCATAATTGGTCCATGAGCTCGATTACTTCATGAGTGGATATTTTCTCACCTGAACTTATTACCTTTTGGAGACTCTTGCCTTCTATCAATTGCATAACAATGTATGTCATGTCTTTTCCTCTGCCGACATCATAGATGGTGATAATATTTGAGTGGGTTAGCTTACCTGCAGCCTGAGCCTCCCTCATGAACCTTTCCATCATTTCTTCTCTGTCACCTTCCTCAGAGACCAGGTCAAAGCGTATAGTCTTTATAGCCACTTCTCGATTTATATCGGGATCAAGGGCTTTATAGACAATCCCCATGGCTCCCTTTCCAAGGATGCTGGTGATTTTGTATTTGCCTATATTTTTCATTTTTCCAGACTTATGGCCGCATATATTCTTACAGACTGGGGCACGCTAACATAACGTCCTTTATGATTACAAAGGATTCGTCTACTGTCAATCATCAGTAAAGAGGATTTTTTAGGATGAATACTAATTTCTTTCCCTCATCTAAGAAGGTTAGACCGTTCATCGCTATCGAGGAGGAATTTCAGTTGAATATAACCCGCTTGAAAGAAAACTGCTACGCTGCCCCTTACTGAAAAGCGGGTATCCCTCCACCCATAAAACCACTAATTTCAGCTTTTTCCGTATTACCCTTTAAGAAAATATAATAGAAAGATTCCGTTGTCAAGAGTTAATGGGATCAGACATGCAAAACTTGCATGATTTAAATTCAGATGGGATCAGACCCTGAAAGCTTTTGTCATTTGAAAAAAGTAGCCCATCCCCTTAAAATGCAATTCTATTTTTTTTGCCAAAGAGTATAGAATCACGGTAAAATGATTTTGAACACTGAAAGATAAAGAATGTGAGGTAGGGAGCCCATTTTTAGAATAGAGAATAAAACAATAAAGGAAAAACGCAGCCTTTTACGGATGGAAAACAGATCAAAAAGTGCAGCTTCCTTTCGTAAAAAATTGCGCACATGGTATAAAACACATTGCAGGAAGCTTCCCTGGCGAGAAAATCAAGATCCCTACAGAATCTGGATTTCTGAGGTCATGCTTCAACAGACCACAGTTCAGGCCGTTCTGCCTTACTACAGACTGTGGATAAAGCTTTTCCCGGATGTTGTGAGTCTGAGCAAAGCTCCTCTTCAGAAAGTTCTTAAAGCCTGGCAGGGTCTGGGTTATTACCAAAGAGCGAAAAATTTGCACAAGGCTTCGAAGATAATAAATGACAAATTCGAAACGCAAATTCCTCAGAACTATGAAGAACTAAGAAAACTGCCAGGTTTCGGCCCTTACACAACAGCTGCAGTTCTCAGCTTTGCTTTTAACAAACCCTATATAGCCCTGGATGCCAATGTGCGGCGGGTCCTGATGAGGCTGATGAGCTTAGAAGGCGAACCGAATCCCAATAACGATGATGCTCTGCTTCAATTTCTCAAATCTTACCTTTCTCGAAAAGGTATGAGTCTTCTCAATCAAGCCTTGATGGAGCTCGGAGCTTTGGTTTGCCGGCCTAAAAATCCTTTCTGTCTTCTATGCCCTATAAGCGAGTTCTGCCAAGCTTTCGAAGAAGGCAAACAGGAAGTTATCCCCCGGCCTAAAAAGAGAAATTATGCGAAGATTGAAGCAGTTGTCGCCATAATAAGAGGAAATGGAAAATACCTGATTCAAAAAAGACCTCCGAAAGGTCTTTTGGCAGACCTCTGGGAATTTCCTGGCGGGAAAAGAAAAGCAGGGGAAAAACTGGAGGAGGCACTCCAGCGAGAATTAAAAGAGGAACTCTCCGCTGAGACAAAAAAGGGGAAACTCCTGACTAAAGTCCATCACACCTACACTCAATTTCAAGTGACTCTTTACGCCTACGAATGTAGCTTAAAAAATGAACCCCACCTCAACAAAGATCATCATAAGTGGGTCACTCTTAGGGCACTTCGTCGTTATCCTGTTCCCTCTGGGAGTGCTAAAATTATCAAATTTCTGGAAAAAAGAGAAAAAATTCACGGTCAAGAATGAACACAGAAAAAATGGAAGTCACTTACCAATTCGTCAATTATGGCGAGGATTTGAGGCCAGTTAAAGGTGTATTAGTTCTGGATGTTGGGATGAAAACCGTGCCAGGGATTATTGACCACCATCACTCTGAGGCCGAAGTCGAATGCACAGCATCTTTAATCGCCAAGCATCCCAACCTTGTCCTGGATCACATCAAGCAGGGCGTTCCAGAAAAAAAAGAAGAAGCCCCTAAACTAAGAATCGTAACCCACCGCCTTCCTGATTTTGACTCTATCTCCTCTATTTTTCTCGCCTTAAAACTAATTGAAAAAGGCAAAATCAACCCTTCTATGGAAAAAATAGCCCAATATGCCAAGATGGTCGATTCCTCTTCTTTACCCAAGGATATCGATCTTACCTGTACTCCATATTCCATTCTTCGCGCACTCTTTACCGAAATAAAAAGAGGAGAAGAAGAGAGCAACCTCGAAAGAACAAGAGAGGGCTTAAAGTTTATGAGCTTCTTGTATTCTAAGTCAGAAGAAGGATACGAAATCCTTGAGAATAAAGTGCTTTTTTCAGGGATTGACAGATACGGATGGGCAGTGAGAAAAGCGGAAGACGATTACTTCAGTTATTTATCTGACATAAGCAGAGCACGGAAAATCATCATTTATTTGCCCCTGACTCAAGGAAAGGGAAAGAAGAAAGTCGATGGCCTTGTCATCAAAAACCCACAAAGCTTTCTCTTGAAGGAATGGGCCCGGAGAGACAGGGAGAATTCTCCGCTCAAGAAAGGCTTCGGCTTGCTTGTGACAAATTTCTGGAACAAGAGATACATTCTTGGAGTCGACCCAGAGAAGGAAGTGAATCTCAAAGGACTCGGGGACCTGCTGAACGAAAAGGAGTCAGAAAAGAGAGCCAAGACGGGAAGGCCTTTTACATTCCGCTGGTATGACGGGAACTGTCCCTTTTTTAATTTCCGGATCATAGATTCTCCCCAGGACGGTTCGAAGTTAAGCCAGGAGGAAATTGTCAACGCACTTCTATCCTTCGCTAAAAACCTAGACTCCAACGGCCGTTAATTTATTTTAGATCGAAGTTTATTTTTTATTAAGTTCGTCAGCTTCAAAAAATTTTCAGGATATGAAATCTACATCATTGCCAAATATTTGATTGCTTTATGGCTTGCGGCTTCCTTCTTGTTACTATTGACCTGGCGGTTTTGAGTGTGATAAGCTCACTCATCGATTTCGTACGTAGATAACTCTGATAAAACGCAAGGGAATAATGACGAGCACCAAAAATACAGTCTCATCGATAGTAACTATCGAGCAAAGAGTCATATTAAAATCATAAGATTAAAGGAGGTAAATCGTATGAAACGCACCCTTGTTCTTCTCTTCACACTGGTTGTGTTCGCCTCGCTGGTCACAGCTGCTGAGATTAAGCTCGACGTCACGGAGCATGTGCTTTCCAACGGGATGAAAATCCTGATGATCAAAAAGTCTGGTGTTCCGCGTATCGTCTGCCACATCTATTATAAGGTCGGCTCGATCAACGAGCGTCCGGGCATCACTGGCCTTGCTCATCTACATGAACATATGATGTTCAAGGGAACCAAAATGATGGGTGTCACAGACTACGAAAAAGACGACGCCATCAACAAGAAAATCGATGAGCTAATCAATAAGATCTACCGGGAGAAATTCTGGAAGGCAGATGGCGGTGACAAGGAAAAGATCGCCCAGTGGCAGAAGGAATACGAAGAACTGACCAAAGCCGAGAAGCAATATATCATCAAGGACGACCTCTGGGAGCTGTACATGAAGAACGGAGGCACAGGTCTAAATGCTTCCACAGGAAATGAGACCACAGGATATTACGTGACACTCCCCTCCAATAAAGTCGAGCTCCAGATGCTCCTCGAATCAGACCGGATGATGAACGCTTATTTCCGGGAATTCTACTCTGAAAAGGACGTTGTCATGGAGGAGCGCCGCCTGGGCGAGAACAGACCTGGTTTCTTATTCAGCGAGCAGGTCGACGCCGCTTTCTACGCTGCCTCACCCTATCACTGGAGCGTCATAGGCTGGATGGAAGACCTGCAAAAAGTCACCAAAGCCGATCTCATCAATTTCAACAAAAGCTTTTATGTGCCCAATAATGCTGTTGCCATCTATGTTGGTGACCTCGAACCCCAGAAGATCATCCAGATGGCCAAGAAATATTTCGGCCGCATCCCGAAGGCACCGGACGTGGAACCTATCAGGACGTCGGAGCCTCCGCAGTACTCTGAAAAAAGGATGTATGGCGAAGGTCCTGCACCGACCAGCCTTCGGATGATGTTTCACACACCGCAGCAAGGTCATCCTGACGTAGCTGCGCTCTCAGTCCTGGCCGACGTACTCGGTTCAGGTGGAGGCGGCGGACGAGGACGTTTCCGTAGACGAGAAGGTGGTGGAACCGGACGACTTTATAAAATCCTTGTCCAGGAAAAACAAATTGCTGTCAGCGTCTCTGCTCGCAGCCGACCACAATGGTATGTTGGTGCCTTTCAGTTTAACGCCACACCGCGCTTTGACAAGAATATCAAGCCAGAAGACCTGGAAAAAGAAATCTGGGCAGAGGTCGAAAAAATCAAAAAAGAAGGTGTGACTCCCCAAGAGATACAGAAGGCCAAGAACCGCTTCGAAGCTTCGTTCATCAGAAGCCTGGCAAGTTCGAGGGGCCTTGCTAGGAGAGTTGGTGCAGCCGAACTCCACCGAGGCTGGCGCTCGATCCTCACCGACTTGGAAGATATGAAGAACGTTAACAACGACGATATCAAACGCGTGACCGCAAAGTATTTTGTCAAAGACAACAGTCTTACAGCCATTTACCGGCGGAAAATGAGTCGCCAGACAAGGAGGACGAGATGAAAAAAACGCTAACCATACTTTTTGCCATCTGCTTTTTATGCATTTCTGCAGGACTTACTCAAGTCCAGAAGCCATCAGACCTGGAATTTCCTCCTCTTAAATATGATCCCCCTAAGCCCAAAGATTTCCGTACTGAGTTCTCCAACGGTTTGCGCGGATACGTCCAAGAAGATCACAGCTTGCCACTAATCAACATATCCGCGATCATCAATTTTGGTGGCCTTTATGTTCCCAAAGACAAGAAGGGCCTCAGCTCAGTCATGAATGAGACAATGATTGAGGGCGGGACCAAGACCAAGGAAGGAACGGTCATCAAAGAAAGAATAGAATTCCTCGGGGGCTCGCTGAGCTTCAGAGCCGAAGAGCGGACCTCAACACTATCCCTCTCGATCTTGAGTAAAGACTTAGATGAAGGCCTCGACCTGTTTTTCGACGTTCTGATGAATCCTGAATTCAGGGAAGCTCCACTAAATCTGGCAAAGGTCCGGCTCATCCAGGGACTTAGGCGGGCTAATGACCAAGCGGATAGAATACTGAGGCGCGAATACGAGCGTCTGATCTATGGGGATCACCCTTTGACATGGCAGCCTAACAAGAATACGTATGAAAGCATTGCCGGAACGGACCTGCAGGCTGTGCATGCAAAGTATTTCTTCCCTAAAAACATCATCCTGACTGCAACAGGTGATTTTATTAAGTCCGAGCTCAAAGCAAAAATCAACAAGATCATTTCGAGCTGGAAGAATAAGAAACTTACAATCCCATCTTTCTCCAAGAAGTTCCCTCAGCCTGAGCCGGGCGTCTATTTCATCCAGAAGAAAATCAACCAGGGCTACATCAATCTCGGACATTTAGGAATAGAAAACACTAATCCTGACTATTTCGCTGTTCAAGTCATGAACTTTGTCCTCGGAGGGGGAAGCTTCACGTCTCGCATAGTGTCCAAAGTCCGGTCAGATGAGGGCTTGGCTTATAACACAGGAAGCCGGTTCAGGTACCACTGGGGATATCCGGGTACGTTCTCCGGTTACGTCCAGACTAAATCATCCACGGTTGGCTATGCGATCTCATTAATCATCAACGAGTTCAACCGCATCCGCAAGCAGCCTGTATCAGATGACGAAATAGAGACTGCAATCAACTACTACCTGGAAAGCTTTTCTAACTCTTTCGAATCGCCTCAAGCCACGATGTCCACCTTCGCCAGCCTCGAGATGACCGGCAGACCAATGGACTACTATGATACCTATCGAGATAAGATCAAAGCCGTAACCAAAGCAAAGATCCAACAGGTCGCTAACAAATACATCCGTCCGGACGAGGCCGCCATCATGATCGTCGGGGACTTCGAGCCGTGCAACAAGGG
>WVZK01000088.1:0-3082 GCA_011772475.1 Candidatus Aminicenantota bacterium
TTATCGCTTGGATAGGATCACCTTCTTTCTCTATATTTCCTTCAAAGTAACGGCTACCGGAACAGAGATCATCATACACAACAAGGGCTCCGGCTTCCTCTATGACATCAACTAGTTGAGAGTTAGCAAGAAGGGAACCCACGATCATGATCCTAGGTCCTTTTACCTCAGATGTTTTGCCTCTTTTCCTTTTTACCTCCGCGATATAGTTTTTAAGCTTTTGGTTAAAGCCCTTCTTTGGCATTTTCTGGCTGGCCTTTATGATCCTGTAAACAGTCTTCCCCTTCAAAGCGAGATCTGGATTCTTGCGGAGTGCATAGAGCTCTCTCAGGAGATACCGGGTTTCGTTAAATAAATCAATGGCTTCCCATAAGGCGGAATCCTCTATCTTGCGGCCGGAATAGGTTTCCAGAGCGCTCCTGAGCTTTTGAACCTCCTTGGCAAAATATTCCAAAGCCAGAGAGCTTGAGTCCTTGGGGACATTCATGAAATGGACAAACGGGGTGGAAGAAACATAATGCTGCCAAGATTGGAAAAAACCCCGCATGGCATCACAGGAATGAGCGACGACTATTCCCTTAAGATTCCGGTCCTTTCCCTTCAATCCGAAATCCAGGCAGCTTCGGGCGTAAGGACAGAGGTTATGATGGAGGTAGGTGTCAGCCAGCTTGGTGGAAGGATTTTCCTCGAGGATACGGAAAGGATGGAAGCCTGCTGCGTGTATGACCTCTTCTGGAGTATAAGTACAGACCCAGCCGATCTTCGGCAGGTTAGGATCTAAATCTTCCGGAGTGAAATCTATATCAACCATAGCAAAGATCTTCCAAAAGAAATCGAATTTATTTTTTTAATGCAAATCCAAACTTAAATCAAGTTTTTTGATTTAAGACCTCCATGCTTTTTTTCAATTTTGGATTTTTCCAAATTAAAATGCCCTCGAAACCAAATGGTCCTAATTCCCTCCTGTATGGATTACCAAAGAACTGCTTAAGAGAATGTTTGGGCTGGAAAATTACAAAGGTTGTTGATGATTNNNNTCTAGGCTGTTACACAGTTATGACTACATTTCCCTTTTTATGTCCTGTTTCGACATACCTGTGGGCCTCGACAATTTGTTCCAACGGATAGCGTCTATCAATGACCGGTTTTATCTTTCCCGCCTCAATAAGCTCTTTAAGGAAAATTAAATCTTCGGCTTTTTCGCTTCCAAAAGCTCTAGTGGGAAGATAAACCCCTCCTTGTTTTAGAGAGCTTTTACTACGTGAAGGCGAACTCTTGTTTACCGCGTCAAAAATAATATCATAGGTCTCACCGCTTTTAGTAAAATCCTCTTTAGTGTAATCAATTACCTTATCGGCTCCCAGAGATTTCACCAATTCTANNTTGGCAAGCTGTACAGCGAATGTACCTACCGATCCAGAAGCTCCATATATAAGGACTCTTTGTCCGCTCTGGATATTTCCTTTTCTGAGAATATACAATGCTGTCATTCCCCCAACAGGAACGGCGGCGGCTTCCTCATAGGTCATATTGGCCGGTTTTATTGCCACCATCCCGTCTTCAGGCAGACATATGTACTCAGCATAAGCACCAGATCCAAAACCGGTAGATGCAAAAACCTGGTCACCTTTCTTAAATCGCTTTACATCTTTGCCTACTGCTTCAATTTCCCCGGCTAGCTCATGCCCTAGTATTTTTTTTCTTGGTCTTATGAGACCAAACATTATTCGCGCGGGGAGCCAGAACAAGGGAGGGAATGTGAAACTTCGCATTCTCAAGTCCCCTGCTGTTACTGTTGTCGCATATATTCTTATCAGTACTTCATTGTCCTTGGGAGTAGGTTTGGCTACCTCTTTGAGCTGAAGAACATCCGGTGGCCCGTATTTTTGATATACAATCGCTTTCATTTGTGTATCCTTCCTTCTTTGATTGATAGTAATTTTTGAAAACTATCGCATAACNNAACTAATAACGAAAAACTACTTACTTTTCAACCCAGCCAGCCTCTGCCCAGAATCCTCTACTTCAGCACGGTCCGCATTTTCTGAACGGTCTCCCTTAGCTCTTTTTCAAGCAGTTGGAAGTCCCAACCCAAGAGGACCATCTGATAGCCTGAATCGACCTTCGCCTTAACATCCTCTGGGTTTGCCTCGATCACCGCAATTATCCCTTTCTCTTTACACATCTTCAGGATTCTTGCCAATTCCTCGTCTGGAACGTGAACCGCCCAAATCGCCCCGACTCCCGGCGTTTCCACGATTTCCTGAGCGTGAAGCACTCCTTCCTCAGACTCAATCATCGCTATCACAAACAGCTCACCTTTGGGATCAAGGGGCCAGGGTTCGCGGATTTTCTTAGCCACGTTCATCCCTGCTAGTGCAGTTGTCTCCGCATGTCGTACTGCAGAAATGACCTTCTCCAAATCCGCCCGAGACTCCACGAACGGGACACAAACTCCTACGATAGGAGCTACCTTCAGGGACTCAGCGACCTCAAAACGTGCATCCCATCCGGCACGGTGTCCTAGCTTGACTAGCACGGATGGTGCTGGGCTCTCCTCAACTCGATACCGCCGGCTGAAGTCGTTCACCCCAAGAACAAATTGACGAAGCATCCCGAAATCGTGGACCTCGTGTTCAAGGTCAGCCAAGATGAAATCAAGGTCGCTTGTGCCCAGAACCTTAGCTATACGCGGTGCAGCTATTGCGCCCGCAAGGACTCCGATGACGGGTTTGCCAGTTTCCAGCTTGGCAATCAATCGGTTAGCACGCTCATTAGCAGAGATTTGGACCGTGCTTCCGACCAGCAACAAGATCACTAAATACCCGAGGAGCACTGAATTTCGTAGTCTCATGTGACCTCCTTTAGGATGGAAATTTTTTTTAGGAGGGATCGATAATCCTCTCACAATTTTACCAATTTCTGCGTAATGGAATTTTAATCAATCTTACCACACAGTAGAAGGAGACCTCAAACTTAGCGAGCATTATCAAGACCGCAATAAAAATGCTTTGTTTAGTCTAGCGCAATAGAGAGCGGATTATCTCATACGAAAAGCCCATGGTGGGATATATGTAGGCTA
>WVZK01000088.1:3172-3769 GCA_011772475.1 Candidatus Aminicenantota bacterium
CTCTACCCCGCAATATCAGGCATATTATAGCAAAATTCCTCTAATTGTCAAAAAAAGCAATATAATGTTTTTTCTCTTGACATCAATTCAGTGCAAAAAATATAATGAAACATTCAAAAAATGGGCTACTTTCTCTTTTTCCTCCTCGCTGCATTAACGGTTGGTGCAGTACTAGGTATGATCATTTCCAAAAATCAGGCCTATAATGCACTTTTCTTGATCTTTGCTTTCGCCTGCATGGGAGGTCTCTTTGCTCTTCTCGAGGCACCTTTCATCGCAGTAATCCAAATCATCATTTATGCCGGTGCTATCATGGTGCTCTTTATCTTCGTCATTATGATGATTAATGTGCGTTATGGTATTCCTGCTGAAAAAAAGAAGTGGACCATTTATCTTTCCTTAGTTCTCGCTGTTGTCCTTGTCATCGAGCTTATTCTTTCTATAAAAGGAGCTTTCACTTTGCCGGTCTCTACAGCAATAATAAAAGCTGGACCTACTGATCTTGGCCGTCTACTTTTTACTAAGTATCTCTATCCTTTTGAGATCACTTCAATCTTGATCATAGCCGCCTTGGTCGGTGCTATCGTCTTAGTTAAG
>WVZK01000073.1:0-309 GCA_011772475.1 Candidatus Aminicenantota bacterium
TCCATCCCTTCATCAAATAAGCGATAGTATAGAGGGCAACGACTAGGATAGATAGAGTTAATAAGGCAACATCCATTTTCCTGCTTCCTTTCTTGGATCTCGACTCTTCCATAAAAAGTCGCCGTAGATTGAAAACTCACCCAATCAGCAAGTTTCTTTGTTATTTATGATTCTGGTGCGTGCATTTTAGAAGATCAGTTTTCTGCTTACGTTCCGACCTAACGGGGTAGTTTAGCCTTGGCTTGGTATTTAAGATGTTCTTTGACAATCACAAGGTATACTAGCATCGAAGATTGTCAAGGAGAAATG
>WVZK01000073.1:328-1053 GCA_011772475.1 Candidatus Aminicenantota bacterium
AAAGCTCGGTCGAGGGATCTGAGATGAACCCTTGAGTGCTAAGGTGATCGAAACGTGTTGATTTGCGATTACATTATTTCCCATGAAGACGAGTCTGCATTGGCCTCTCAAACAAATCAGAAGCTGGTTAGGCTTACTTCTATTCAAGTTTTCACCTTCATCAGCGAGGCGGCATTAACGGCATTGACATCTTTGTATAGCCTGCAGGTGCCTCAGATAAGGAATGTGGGACGCTCTGACAATAATAATTTTTGAGGGGGTTCTCCTTATGTTTTCAAAAAAGAAAGGGGTGTTTTAATACACCCCTTTTAATTATCCTTTTTGGGGAATCTTCTAAGCCAAAGTAGCTAGACGTTTGATTCTCTTTAGCATATTGGGATGGGTAGTGAAAATCTCCATCATCTTTTCAGCCTTACCCAATTTTACTTTTTGGGACCGTATGACTAGAAGCTCATCTTGATCTATTGTTCCTGAAAGGTCCCGATCAACTTCTTTTAGGTCTCTAACTTCATTCAGAGCTCGAGAGACATCATTCAAGAAGAAGGCCTTCACCCCCTCCACTCTTTTCAGTTCTTCTTGGGCTCTCGGATTTCTCTTAAGTTGAGCTGAGCTATAAACAAGTTTGTAAAGAGCTGAAGCTAAATGTTGGGGAGGATTTCCCAGCTTCACACTTCTTTCATCAGCGTAATACTCTCTGATCCTTGAACCATACATAACCAGGAGGT
>WVZK01000046.1 GCA_011772475.1 Candidatus Aminicenantota bacterium
GATCGTACGTTATGGTTATCGCTGTTTCTTCCAGTTGATCAGATTTCCTCCAAAAAGGGTTGAAAATCTTTTAAATTTCGCTCATTCTTAGATTTCCTTGGAATCTCTCTTATTTTGTTGAAATTTTAAAAGATCTGAAGGTATTCAATACGGTAATCCCGAAAAATATTAGATTGGCGGAGATCCCTCAATACACGAAACTGATAATTTTCTTCGATATCAGATCCAAGGGATCGGAGCCCTCTATGAGGTTGGCCCAATAGACCTGTAGAAATAATAACCGGTGAATCACATAAGAAATACAACGGTCACGTGGGGAGGTTCATCATTGTTCATAATTTTTTAATGGTAGATTTTCTTGGGGATTGTTGTACCCTTATTCTGGCAAGACTGTAAAAGATGAACCAAGGAGGAGGCAAATTCTTCTGCGTTTTCGGTCAACTCCTTGGTAACCTTATAGAGCTCCGGAATAAAAGAAAAAAAATATTCAAGATTCGTTTCAAACCCAGGCACAGGCGATTTTTTAATTTCCCATTCCTTTTCTACAAATTCCTCCACCAGTTTCCTCTCAATCGCCTTGGAGAATCGATTCGCTCCCATATCCTTCTCCAGGTGCCCTATGAGTGTTTTGACCTCTTCCACATTCAGTCTTAAAGTTATCTTGGCTCTCTCATCCATAATCTTTTCCCTTCATATTTATATCTCCCTCACAACTTCAAATACCACCAGGACCGCCGCCTTGACCACTGATAAAACCTCATCATCTTATCCCTTTACCCTCATCCCAAGCGAATATTGGTCTCTCGCCTATCTTTGCCAAATCCTCCTTGTCTCGGTTAAGAGCTCGAACTAAATTTCCATAGCTCAGTACATTTTCAAGCTCCACCTCTAAGGGATGTTTGAATAATCTCCTCAGTCCAAAAGTCTTTGAAATAGCCACATCAATCGCATCCTCTGAATACCATATCTCCTTCCGGTTAAAGTCTGAGAAAGCGAGAACGAGCAACCCTTTATGCTGGGGGACTCGTTGGTTAAACTCCTCCTGAAGCTCCCACCACGCAGCTTTGTATATCTTGTATGTACCCGTGTCAGTAAGGACATGACATTGATACTCAGCGGCCTGGGCTATCCCTATTGAAAAATAGAGAATCGCCAGGATTAACAGGATTATCGCGATCCAAAAAGACCATATGCTTCTCATTCCCAGCCTCCTTTATGTCAAAATCAAAGTTTGTTCCTCACCATCACACCCAATACGATCAGTTGATTAGACAGGTTTGTGCTCCTCACAAAAATAGTAAAGCCGAATTGCCTATTCGCTTCGGCAACCCGGCTGTCTAGAATACCTATGAAGCCAACTCTCGGAAGCTTAGAGGCCTCCCCCGCTAGACCCGTGGCTTTCCGCCCCACCCTTGCGAGTGGTTTGGCCTTTCATTGACAGTTCTTTTTGTCACCATATATTACTATACATTGATCCCAAACCAAAACTCGTTTTTTAGCGATTATCGCGAGTTATATTTATCTCAGTTTATCTCAATTTATTGAGTTTTATCCCTACGGTCTCCAGAAGTTTCAGGATCTCAAAAGATCTTAGATTTCCTTTGAATATCTCTTATTTTCTCACGAATTGATAAAAGTGTTCAGATTTGACCGGAAGATTATCCAGACAGGAAGGGATTAAGTGGAGATTAAACCCGCAATTGGGACAGGGCCTCTCTTAGAATGCAGAGCTTTAAGTGAAATACGCGGATTCGCCGGTCCTCGATC
>WVZK01000118.1:0-2301 GCA_011772475.1 Candidatus Aminicenantota bacterium
TTCGAGCCTACTAGATTTATTTTGACAGAAAGGAGTATCGACATTTGTTAAAATGACTAAGACAATCAAAAAATATGCAGGAAGATAGAAGAATATTTTTTTAACATTTTTCTTCATTTGAAATGTCCTCTTTTCATAAATTCAGTTTAACAACTGATAAATCCCAGGTCCAAGCTTGTTTATTTGGATAAGTATCAAAATATAGTTAATTATACACAAATAAAAGAATTTCCTTTTTTGGCTTGCATCAAATCTCCCGCAATTTTCCTCAATATCCACCCTTTGACATATTGAGATAAGATTATCAAATCCAAACCGACAAGGTCAACGACTCAAAAAGTGGCACAATTCAACCAAAACCTACAAACCGATAGGTTCAAATAGACCAGGTCCTCGAATCAGCAAATAGACAGCCACAGAGGCCCTCAGAAATACTCCTCACTCTCCTCAGCTGCCATCAAGATTTCCTGCTGGAGAACACGAGGAGGAGGCGGCCTTTCGGCCTCAAAGGTAAGCTCAAGATGACGGACGCCCCTGTCGATTGTCTTTGGCTGCTCGATCAAAGAGATGATTTTCATCTGGCCGCCACATGAAGGACAGACCAATGGATCCACCTCGTAGACCTTTTTGTCTGTAGCTTTAACCTGGCTGTGAACATTGAAACCTGTGTGGCGCCAGTGTCTTTTCGACAAGGGGAAGACCGATGAGCATTTCGAAATAATAAAAAAACACCCGATAAAAAAAGTGTGTTCTGGATGACGTTGACGGTAGATCCCTGCCATGGTAGGCAGGATGATTCACAAAATGGGCCAGGGAGCAGAATAGAGCCTAAAAGACCCGGTACACCCGGATTGCCTTAGCCATAAGTCAGACTATTTTTGTATGCAGGTAATCAGATGTTGACGATGGAAGGAATATTTTGACAACCAGCGGTGTAGGGAAAATATCTAAATTATGAACAATATGTCACTGAATTCATTATTTCATTTTATTTAAGACTAAGATAGACATGATTTGAAAATCTGGTATCCATAAAGTGTACATCGTATTCCCTCCTTAGCATCAATAGCCGCACGTAGTTCTTCTTCGTTGTCCATTCAAAAGCTTCTAGTTTTCATTCTTTGAGAATGAGAATGACATGAAATATATACATTTAACGCCATTCTTATGGGCATCGAACACACGCTCTGCAGAGTTTTTTGTCTTGATCAGCCATGGCTGGACACCTTCTCCATCTCTGAGTTAAATCCCCATGAATAGTACTCAGGCAGCAGTTTTTGCATAACTGAAATATTTATTTGATGTCGCTGAAGTGACGATGTTTTCATCGAGATGCGATTCTGTTAGCCAGCTAATCGGCCTAGAATCCAGATGATTGCAGCAAAAATAAGGGAACTGCTGAAGGCCCATCGCGACTCGAGTCGAGCATATGTCCTGCTTCTAAGGCCTAAAATGTATCCCATCGGCACAAGAAGCACCGCAACCACAGCCACAAGGCTTCCTGTCAAGAACACATGATGAAGAACTTTCTGCAATCCACCCACCACCCATATTTCATCCCGGACGACATAAGTGATGATAAAGGCAAAAAGAGCATAGCCCCCGTAGGCCCCGGTTATGCCGGTGAGACTGCTCCTTAAAAAATTCTTTTTATCGCCCTTCAAGAGAATTGAGGCCGCTATATCAAAAGCCACGCCCATTAAAAAAATTCCCAAAATATGGCAGACAAAGGACGCATTAACCAACCGGAAAAGAGCGGCCATCCCGCCGATCAAAGAGGATGTTCCGCGCTTATTGACGAGCCCCCTGGCCACGGCCAACAGAAAAAATCCAGAAGCTGAGACGTACACTGATGCATGAGGGATATTGGCTTCATATAAGGCTTTACCTGCAACAACTTCCGATAAACCCCAAAGCGATCCAAGAATAAGAAGCCATACCAACGGAACGTATCTTGCCATGGTCAGCTCCTTCTAATTGACAGTCGCTCAGAATTAATAGCGTCCTCTACTATATAAAAAACAAATATAAAAAACAAAAGGAAACTTCAATTTGACACTCCTCTCATAAATTAATACTCTAGAATCGCTGTTTAACAGAGGGAGAAGTGCTTACAGAATGTTCTCAAAGTCAGGCTAAAAATCCTGATGACTCTAAGTTCTGTATTGAATGTGCCGCTGCCCTCTATAGGGATTAATTTGCTTTTCCGACAAAAACCTTTCTGTTCGAAATGATTAGGAGGATACTATGAAAGCAATTATATGTACAAAATACGGACCACCGGAAGTTCTCCAGCTCCAA
>WVZK01000118.1:2326-4996 GCA_011772475.1 Candidatus Aminicenantota bacterium
GTGGGGGATACGAAAATTCGAAGTTTCAAAGTCCCGTTCTGGCAAATGATCCCCTTTCGATTGTATTTAGGTCTTAGAAAACCAAAGAGGGCTATATTAGGGATGGAGCTAGCTGGGGAAATTGAAGCAGTAGGCAAAGACGTGAAGCGATTTAAGAAAGGTGACCAGGTTTTTGCATCTTGCGGTTTTGTTTTCGGTGCATATGCCGAGTACACATGTCTGCCCGAGGACGCGGCGGATGTAAGAAAAGGATTAGTAGCAATAAAGCCGGCCAATATGACCTATGAGGAAGCCGCCGCTGGCGCTGCTTCTGGGGGAATTACAGCATTGGATGTTCTTAGAAAGGCAAATATCCAGAGCGGACAAAAAGTCCTTATCTATGGAGCTTCTGGAAGTGTAGGTACTTTTGCGGTACAGCTTGCCAAGTACTTTGGGGCAGAAGTTACCGGGGTATGCAGTACCACGAATTTAGAATTGGTGAAATCTCTGGGAGCCGATAATGTAATTGATTACACCAAAGAGGATTTTACCACAATGGGGGAGACCTATGATGTTATCTTTGACGCTGTAGACAAGATTTCGTCTTCACGAGGTAAAAAGTCTCTAAAGAAGAAAGGAATCTATCTTAACGTTAATAAGGATTCCGGTTCCGGNNAGACGCTATTCGTTGGAACAGATCGTAGAGGCTCACAGGTATGTCGACAAAGGGCATAAAAAGGGACATGTAGTCATAACTTTGGAACATAATAGCAAGTGAGGAGGTGATTAAATTATGAGAGACATGAAGGTAAGGCTTTCATTATTATGGACATTTGCAATGTTCAATTACCTTTATGCGGATGTCACGGCATTAATGGATTCTTCGGTACTAAAGGAACTTATGAAAGGATACGCAGGTCCTATTCAAATCACCCAAGGATTTTTGTTGGGAGGAGCAATATTAATGGAGACTGCGATTGCTATGGTTCTCCTGTCCCGGGTATTGAAGTATAGAGCAAATCGCTGGGCAAACATTATCGCAGGTGTAATACATACTGCGGCTGTTTTCTCATCAATGTTTGTTGGAACGCCAGCTCCTTATTATATATTTTTTGGAACTATAGAAATTGCGTGTACTTTACTAATTGTCTGGTATGCATGGAAGTGGCCTAAGCCAGAGCTGGTAAAAACTGGATAACAAGAGCAAAATAAAACGATCTCGGAGAAAACTTATGAAAGCGATTGTATGCACAAAATATGGTCCCCCCGAGGTTCTTCAGCTCAAGGAGGTAGAAAAACCCACTCCCAAAAATAACGAAGTGCTCATAAAGATTCACGCGACAGCAGTAACAGCAAGTGACTGTATTGTACGCGGTTTTAAACTTCCGCGTTGGTCCCGTTTAGGACTAATGATGGGACTGGCGTTAGGTTTTACAAAACCAAGACAACCCATACTAGGTATGGTGCTGGCAGGAGACATTGAATCAATAGGCAAGGATGTAAAACGATTTAAGAAGGGTGACCAAGTTTATGGAATGACCGGTTTAGGATTTGCGACCTATGCCGAATACAAATGTATGCCTGAAAAAGAGTGTCTGGTAAAAAAGCCTTCTAATGCAAGCTATGAGGAAGCCGCCGCAGTTGCTTACGGCGGTATCATAGCCGGGCATTTTCTGAAAAAAGCAAATATCCAAAAAGGACAAAAGGTTCTTATCTACGGAGCTTCCGGTGCAATAGGAACTACCGCGGTGCAGCTTGCCAAGTACTATGGAGCAGAAGTTACCGGTGTATGCAGTACGACGAATTTAGAGTTAGTGAAATCTCTTGGAGCAGATGAAGTAATTGATTATACAAAAGAGGATTTAATAAGCAGGGGAGAGCTCTATGATTATATCCTTGATGCCGTTGGAAAAAGGAAAAGCTCAAAATTGAAATTACAGTGCAAGAAAGTGCTAACTAAGAATGGGAAATACACATCAGTCGATAGCGGAAGTCCAAAGTCTCTAACTGAATATCTCGTTGTTATCAATGAGTTAATTGAAGCGGGACATTTTAAAGCGGTCATAGATAAATGCTATCCGCTTGAACAAATTGTCGAGGCTCACAGATATGTTGATAAAGGGCACAAAAAGGGAAATGTAGTTATAACTGTGGAACATAGCGATAAAACCTAACAAATCAGGAGGAATAATCATGAAGGCAGTTGTATTTGAAAGATATGGTTCTCCCGATGTTCTTGAACTTAAAGAGGTAGAAAAACCTGTTCCCAAGGACAGAGAAATTTTGATAAAAAACCATGCGACAACAGTAAATTACGGGGATGTTGTCGCCCGGAATTTTAAAAACATCCCTTTACGCGAGTTCCACATGCCTCTTCCCCTTGTCTTCGCCTCAAAAATATTTTTTGGGATGAGAAAACCAAGAATTAAAATATTGGGGAGTGTGTTCGCCGGGGAAATTGAAGCCGAAGGCAAAGATGTCAAACGGTTTAAAGAAGGGGACCAGGTTTTTGGATATCTTGGTCAGAGCATGGGTGCTTATGCCCAGTATCTATGTATGCCTGAAAAGGGGATGGTGGCAATAAAGCCGGCCAATACGACCTATGAAGAAGCAGTCATCCATCCTTATGGGGCAATAATGGCTGGGAGCTTGCTTAGAAAAGGAAAAATTCAGAAAGGGCAAAAAGTCCTT
>WVZK01000026.1:0-3654 GCA_011772475.1 Candidatus Aminicenantota bacterium
AAAGGAACTACTTCGATCTTTTGCAGGAAAAGCTAGGCTGGGCGGAAAGATAGAGGGGATAAACGGAATAAGGCCTCCCTAGCTTTTCTGGCTTCTCGAGCGTTAGGGCGGAATAGATGGGACCAGGCTTATTTGACATTTTGAGAGCAGAGAATTAATATTATTTTTCATTATGAGCCATAAGCCTAGAGTGATTTATGTTTCGGCCGAGCTCTCTCCGCTTGCCAAGTCAGGTGAGCTTGCTGACGTAGCTTCCACCCTACCCAAATATCTCTCTTCTTTAGGGATGGAGATTTCTATCTTCATGCCCAAGTACAGAAATCCTGAGATTGAATCCTTTCCCAAAGAACTGGTTATGAGAGATCTCATGGTTCCTGTTGGAGACGAAAAGGTCAAGGCTTGTGTTTATAAAGGCGAGCTGGGGAAACATGATATCTATTTTGTTGATAATCCCAAATATTTCTGGAGAGACTACATCTATGGTCCGGGCAAAGGAGAATACCTGGATAACGATGAAAGGTTTATTTTCTTTAACCGGGGAGTGCTTGAGTTTTTGCTGAAATCGAAAATGCACGTCGATATTATCCACTGCAACAACTGGCCGACAGCACTAATTCCTGTTTTCCTGCAAACGCATTATTCACAAAAAAGCAAGTTCAAGAATGTTGCCACTGTTTTTACTCTCCATAATATTGCCTACCAGGGGGAGTTCCCGCCTGAAACTCTTGCCTTAACGGGGCTGAACTGGAATTATTTTAATCCCAGGCAACTGGCCTTTAACGGTAAGTTCAACTTTCTTAAAGCGGGAGTGATTTTCTCGGACGTGCTCAACACGGTTAGCTCGGCTTACAAAAGAGAAATCCAGACACAGAAACACGGTTTTGGTCTGCATAAAATATTGAAGAACAGAAGAGATGTCTTTTTTAGCATCCGTAATGGCTTGGATTATGAAATGTGGAACCCTGAAACAGACCCATATATCGCTGCTAATTATTCTATCTCAAACCTCAAGCCTAAGAAAAAATGCAAACGTGACTTGATCAAAGAGTTTGGCCTTTCCATATCAGTCAAGACTCCTTTGGTAGGCATGGCCTCTTTTCTGAGTTCCCAAAAGGGCTTTGATATTTTGTTGGAAACTGCGGACGAGCTTATGAAGATGGATGTAGGGCTTGTCATTCTCGGAAAAGGACATGAAGAATACGAGAATCGATTCTTAGACATCCAAAAAAAGTATCCGAAGAAATTTGCGTTAGAGTTCGAGATGAATCCTGGCCTGGCTCATAAGGTCGTTGCTGGTGCGGATATTTTTCTCATCCCTTCGCTTTACGAACCGTGTGGTTTGAATCAGCTGCGCAGCTTTAGGTATGGTACTGTGCCTGTTGTGAGGGCAACCGGAGGATTAGGGGAAACCGTGAAACCTTTCAACCTCGAAACTTTGAAGGGAAATGGGTTTGTCTTTAAAGAATATTCAGCTCAGGAGTTGCTTGCCGCCATTAAGCAGGCCTTAAGCTGTTATAAAAAACGTGATTACTGGCACAAGATCATGAAAGCAGGTCTTCGCGAGAATTTTTCCTGGGATACTGCAGCCAGGAAGTACGCAAAACTCTACCAGAATGCTCTGGAGATTAAGAGAGGAGGTTAGTTTGGCAGAAGAGATATTGGACATTTCCGATGATACTTTTGAAGAAGAAGTAATGAAAAGTGAGCTTCCGGTGCTCGTGGATTTTTGGGCCGTTTGGTGCGCCCCTTGTCAAATGATTGTTCCTACCCTGAAACATCTGGCTCAAAACTACAAAGAAAAATTGAGAGTCTTCAAAATTAATATTGATGAGAACATGAAAATCTCTGCTAAGTTTGGCGTAAGAAGCATTCCTACTCTCCTTCTTTTCAAGGGAGGGGAATTGATAGAGACCATAGTTGGCGCCCATCCCCAGAATAAGATTATAGATGTTATATCTAAACACCTATGAGGGAAACTTTTGATGTTGTCATCATAGGAGCCGGTCCGGCAGGCCTTGCTGCTGCTGTTTACACGGGCCGAGCAAGACTTAGCACCCTAATTCTTGAAAAAGGTTTGCCGGGGGGGCAAATCCTCCTCACCGATTTTGTCGAGAATTACCCTGGCTTTCCGGAGGGAGTCATTCCCATGCAACTGATGGACGATTTTCGCAAGCACGCCGAGAAATTCGGAGCAAAGATAGAAACGGATGAAGCCAAAGAAATTAAGAAACAGGGTGACGGCTGGCAAGTCTTAGGAGTCAAGGGAGAATATCCAGCCCGGACAGTTATTATTACTACTGGTTCGGTTTACCGCAAGCTGGGAGTCCCTGGCGAGGCTAAGCTAACAGGAAGAGGAGTTTCCTACTGTGCCACCTGTGATGGTGCTTTCTTCAAGGATAAAGAAGTTGCTGTTGTCGGTGGCGGGGATAATGCTCTTACAGAGGCGCTCTTCCTGACGAAGTTTTGCAGCAAGGTTAAGGTCATCCACCGCCGGGATAAACTCCGTGCCGTGAAAATACTCCAGGAAAGGATTTTCGCCAACGATAAGATTGAAGTTCTGTGGGATTCTATTATAGAGGAAATATCAGGAGAGGACAGGTTCGAATCCGTAACCATTAAAAATGTCAAAGATAACAAGACTTCCAAGCTTGAGCTCGACGGGCTTTTTATCTCAATAGGAATGGACTCTAATAGCGATTTTGTGAAAGATCTTGTGGACTTGGACGAATGGGGGCAGATCAAGGTAAGCCAGGATATGTCCACCTCTCAGCCTGGCATTTTTGCCGCCGGAGATGTTACCGATGCTTGCCCTGAACAGATGGCAACTGCGGTAGGAACAGGTGTAGCCGCGGCCCTAGCTGTTGACGAATACCTGAGTGAATACCAATAAAAAGGGCCAGGCTGTTTTGAAAAATGGGGCCAGGCCCCAATAAAGGGGACAAGCTGCTTTTGCCCTTTTGTAGGGGTTTGATTCATCAAACCCACAATTTGATTTCAATTATTCAGATAATTTAAGCTCCCCCAGCCATTCTACCCACTTAAAGTCTTTTTTAACGACGGAATACAGTCTTTACTGAGGGGAATAACTTAATATCTGTGTGCGGCAGGAATAATGCACCTGTAAATTCATTCATATAGTTAGGCTCTGTGTTCAACTCAATATAGGTCATTTTTTGGGCGATTTCTTCGGCCAAGGCTTTGTTTTTAGCAGAAAGAAGAATAAGATAGGCGCCGAGAAGAGAACTATTTCCAAGATAGTGATACCTATCGCGCTCAAGATCGGGTAAAAGACCGATGCGGATAGCATTTTCGACGTTCAAATGCTGGCCGAATCCGCCGGCAATGTAGAATGAATCTATCCTATCAAAGCTCAAGCCGACATTTTTTAACAGAAGCGAACATGCGGAAAACACCGCGCCTTTGGTCCGGATAAGGTTTGAGATGTCATTTTCGGTGATAACGAGATCCTTCCCCCAAAAGCTGTTTTTGCCTTCTTCTACAAGGAAGCCCTTCCCTTCTTCAACTTCGACAATCTTCTTCGCTGCTTTTTTCTCTTTATATTTTCCATGGCGGTCAACATAACCATGGATGAATAGCTCAGCCAGAAGGTCAACCAATCCTGAACCGCATATACCTTTGGGTTTTGTGCCGCCG
>WVZK01000026.1:3714-6061 GCA_011772475.1 Candidatus Aminicenantota bacterium
CCAGCATCGATGAACAAGGAAATTTTTTTTGAATCCCGGAGAAAAGGCGTGCAAAGCAGCCCAGCCGTGATGTCGCCGCCGACATAGCTTCCCACAGCAGGGGCGCAGTTAATTCTTCCTTCGTGGTTCATTTTTAATCCCAGATCCCTGGACAAGATGGTAGGGATCTCGTTAAAGGTGGGGACATAGGGCTCTTCTCTGATATAGCGAGGTTCAAGATTCAGAAGGAGGTGGAACATAGTCGTATTCCCGGAAAGAGAGGCGTAATAGATATCAGAGGGAGCAATTTGAGCTAATCGTAAGGCCATTCCGATAAGATTGTTTACTGTTAAAATAATAAGCTCATGGAGTTTTTTTAATCCCCCAGGCTTCTGGGCATAGTTTATGCGAGAAATAATATCTTCGCCGCCTGTTATCTGTTGGTTCAAACTTGAGACAGTACTTTCGATTTTGCCATTACTAAGATTGACAAGATGCAAGGCTACAGTTGTGGTTCCGATATCACAGGCGATTCCAAAAAGCTTTTTTCCCAGGGATTGGGGGACAGCATCAATGATAGTCGCCTCATTCCCTGATATGAATAGGATGACACTTATCCTCCCTTTATCTTTGCGGACAGCTTGAGCCAGTTTTTTCATGACGGAATATTCACAATTTATCCTTTTTAAAGAGAGCTTTTTTTGAAGCTCCCGCTCGATTCTTTTCAAGTCGCTGTAGTTATCTTCAAGAGTAGGAGGAGGGAGGTGCAGTTCGATTCTTTTTACTGCGGGATCAATCTCATATAATCCGGAAATTCTATCTTTCTGCTCTTCAAAAAACTTCGAATCAACGATGCTCTTGATGGCCAGTTCACGGAACTGGGGAAGCTGGGTAGTGATGTTATCTGTGACTTTAGTTTGGCAGGCCAAACGGAAACCCTGAGAAGCAAGCTTATCTGATAGGGCAGCCGATTGCTTGCTTTGATAGGCGCCGCTAATTATTTGAACGACGCAATCGCCGCATGTTCCTTTTCCTCCACAAGTTGTTTTCAGAGGCAGCTCGGCTTTCTTAACAGCATCAAGAAGGCTCGTTCCTGATGGCACTTCAACTCTGATTTTAAACGGCAGGAAGTCTACGGTGAATTCTTTTTTTTCTTTCTGAATTTTCTTCTTTGTCATTCTCTCGTCATTTATTTTTTGCTGTTTATCCCCGTTTTCCGTTGCCTTTTTTTCTCTCCGTCATTTATGTATCTAATATATAACTATATACCTAAAGGTCTAGGTAAGCTTGACGCTCTTCACAAACAAGGGGATATCAGAAGCTTCTTGGCAGCCGACGATAACTTCCCATCCTGGAAGATTCTCCTCCAAGTCGCCGCTTGTATCAAAATACATCCGTTGTTTAGCCTCATCCAGGACAACGCAGGGCAATCCCTCACTGAATTGAATCTCCATCTGCTCTCGGAAATCAATGTTTGCGAGCTGGGGCCAGAGAGGCATCTCGGGGACTGTATTCAAGATAGATTCACAGGCAGCAGACACGTCTTGGTGGAAAAAGCTTCCGATTCCCGTTGCCATACATAGTGGTTTAAAGGCCATGCGAGTCTCCATATTTTGCTTTGTAGGGGCTTGATTTATCAAGCCCACCTTTAATTATCTGGATTAAAGACCGTGTGTATCTCCAAGATACTTAAAATAAATAACAATATTATCATATCATTCCTTCGGATGCATTAATAAAGAAAGGAGCATAATAAAAAGGGGACAGGCTACTTTTTCATAAATCTCGTAGGGGTTTGATTTATCAAACCCACATATTTAAAAAAAGTAGCCTGTCCCCTTTTTTATTACAACTTATTTATAAGATTAGGTTATTTATACGATTTAAAAGGTGGGTTTGATAAATCAAACCCCTACATAAGAAGAGTCCAATCCCCAAAGTTTATTTTTGTATAGGAAAGGTGGGCTTGATGAATCAAGCCCCTACAGTCTATAAGATTTGATGAATCAAGCCCCTACAATTTTTTCTCTAGCTCTTCGACTTTCTTTTTCAGCCTTTTTATTTCTTTTACAAGATCATGAAGCTGAGGCAGCAACAAGCTAGTTCTTTGCCAATCCCTGATATTCATATGAGGAGAACCTGCAACTATTGAGTTGGCAGGAATATTTTTTGCGACCCCAGTTTGGCCTGCAAGCATGACGTTGTCTTCGATATTTACATGGTCTGCCACTCCGACCTGCCCGCCCATGATGACATTTTTTCCTATTCTTGTGCTGCCTGAGATTCCGACTTGCCCTGCTAGGATACTGTGCGGTCCGATTTCAACGTTGTGGGCAACCTGAACAAGGTTGTCTATTTTTGTTCCTTT
>WVZK01000079.1:0-2286 GCA_011772475.1 Candidatus Aminicenantota bacterium
TCGGGCCGGTTTTTTATAAGATATACTATGGAACAGAGGGCAAGGCAAAGCTAAAGCATATTATAGAACCCACATTCACTTTCCGTTATGAGAGCCCTATCACCGATTCTGATAGAATTATTGCACAGCGGATATTTTATCGAAACTATTATATCCGCTACGGCATAACCAATCGCTTCCTGATAAAAAAAGATAAGATGCCCAAGGAAGTTTTTACCCTTGGACTGGCACAGACCTTTTATTTTTCGCCTGAAGAGAGCCCTTTGCAATTTTATCAAGTCGACGGCAAAATTCCTGAATTTACTGATATAAGCGGATATTTAAGGTTCTACCCGGCAAGAAAATACAGCATTGATGTCTCGGCAGCTTTTAATCCTTACCATAATACTTTTTCAAGCTTGCGGCTAGGAGCCAACTTCGGTTCGCCAAGGGATTCTGCTTTTCTCAGGGTGAATTGGTACAAGAGCGTTAATCCATATATAGAGGGCACGTTTGCGGATCGCCATCAGATCAGCTTTTTTGGGGGATTGAAAATTCCTGAACTTTCCTTGGAGGCACAGGCCGAGACTGATTTCAACATTCAGGAAGGAAAGATGCTTTATTCAGCTTTTGCTGTTGTCTACAATTACCAATGTCTTGATTTTAGAGTTGAACTCAAGGTATTCTATTTTCGCGAAAAGCCTGAAACTCAGTTTATGTTTTCCTTCGGGCTTGGAAATATAGGCAAAACAATAGATTTCTTAGGAGGCATGGGATTTTAGGATGAAAGGTCTGATATTGAGCGGGGGGAAAGGAACCAGGCTCCGACCTCTTACTTTCACTCAAGCAAAACAGTTGGTTCCTGTGGCTAATAAGCCCGTCCTCTTTTACGGCATAGAAGCTCTTAAAGACGCAGGAATCAAGGATATTGGCATCGTAGTAGGTGATACTAAAGACGAGATAAAGGAAGCAGCAGGAGATGGCAGCCGGTGGGGGATTCACATTTCTTATATTGAACAGGAGGCACCTCTGGGATTAGCCCATGCTGTTAAGATCTCTGAAGAATTCCTTAAAGATGAGCCTTTTGTCATGTATTTGGGTGATAATATCCTCAAGAGCGGAATTAAATCTTTAGTCGAAGATTTTAAAAAGAAGAAGCCAAATTCATTGATTCTCCTGACAGAAGTTCCAGATCCTAGGTTGTTCGGAGTGGCTGAGCTTAAAGATGGAAAAGTAGTCAGGCTTGTTGAAAAGCCAAAGAAACCTATGAGTAATTTAGCCCTGGTTGGAGTCTACATGTTTGATTTTCATGTCTTTGAGGCTGTAAATGCAATAAAACCTTCATGGCGGAATGAGCTTGAAATTACGGATTCCATTCAGTATCTTGTCGACCACGGTTATGAGGTCCATCCTCATCTTGTCAGTGGCTGGTGGAAGGATACAGGGAAGATTGAGGATATCCTCGAAGCCAACCGCCTGATTCTGGAATCTATTGTTAGCAAAAATCAAGGCAAAGTTGATGAAGAATCTAAGATAAATGGGCCTGTTATTATAGAGGAAGGTGTTGTTGTCAAGAACAGCATTATCAGGGGGCCAGCCATAATCGGGGCTGAGACAGAGATTATAAATTCTTACATCGGCCCTTTTACCGCTATCCAGGAGAGGTGCAGGATTATTCAGACCGAGATCGAACACAGCATTGTCCTGGAGGGAAGCGAGATACGCGATGTCGGTAGCAGGATTGACGAGAGCTTAATCGGAAGGGATGTTAAAATATACAAGTGCCCCCCAAAACCCTCAGTCTACCGCCTGATGGTCGGCGATAAAAGTGAAATCGGCATAAAGTGAAAAATAAAAAAAACGCTCATATCCCCCACTTTTTTGAAACCGCTATTTCTGAAACCTACAACCCTTTTTATATAGGGAAAACGATTAAGAAGAAAAGGAAAGAAAAATGATTAAAGGTGTTAAGACAAAAAATTTAAAAGCAATTCCTGATGAGAGAGGAAGGCTCATGGAGATACTCCGCAAGGACGATAACCTCTTTTTGAAGTTTGGTCAGGTTTACATGACAACAACCTATCCTAACGTGGTTAAAGCCTGGCACATGCATGATAAACAGACAGATAATGTTGCTTGTATTCTGGGCATGATTAAGCTTGTTTTGTATGATCCTCGAAAGAAATCTTCTACATATAGAGAAGTAAACCAATTCTTGATCGGGATTCATAATCCCATGCTTATCCAGATTCCTGCAGGAGTCTACCATGGCTGGATGTGTGTAAGCGCAGAGGAGGCAATTATCAT
>WVZK01000079.1:2463-2647 GCA_011772475.1 Candidatus Aminicenantota bacterium
CTGCAAGATCGTCAACCTGGATAAACTCACCTACGCTGGGAACCTGGATAACTTGAAGGACGTGGAGAAAGACCCTCGCTATGAATTTTTTCATGGGGATATTCGCGATCGAGAACTTGTCCGGAACATTTTCAAGAAAGTTAAGGGCGTTGTTCATTTAGCAGCAGAAACCCATGTGGATCGA
>WVZK01000101.1:0-15942 GCA_011772475.1 Candidatus Aminicenantota bacterium
GGTATCTCGGCGTTAATGTCTGTAATCGGCTTGGGTTTCTCCTTCAAGATAGAATACACAACAGCCTGATCCTGCTCCCCCTTGAAAGGTAGTTGACCACTAAACATTTCATAAAGAACCACACCTAATGACCAGATATCTGTTCGCTGATCTACTTTTTCCCCTCGGGCTTGTTCGGGCGACATGTAGGCAATCGTCCCCATTGTCATCCCTTCCTTTGTTACCAGAGTTGTTCCTGTTACCCTGGCTAGACCAAAATCCATTATTTTCGCCCGGCCTTTCGCGGTCACCATGATGTTGGCGCTCTTGATGTCCCTGTGAACAACCCCTCTATTATGAGCCTCCTGCAAACCCTCGGCTACCTGGGCGGCAATCCTGAGAGCTTCATATATTTCAAGTGGGCCCGATTCAATCGTCTTCTTTAAACTCTGGCCCTCTATATAGGCCATGGAAATGAAGGTTTTCTCCTCGGCCTCGTCAAATTCATGAACAGTGCATATGTTGGGATGATCCAAGGCAGCAGCAGCCTGTGCCTCGCGCATAAATCGCTCTTTGACCTCTGAGACGTGTGTTAATTCTGGAGGAAGAAACTTGAGGGCAACTATCCGCTTCAATTTAGTGTCCTGAGCTTTGTAGACTACACCCATGCCTCCCCTACCAAGTTCTTGGATGATATGGTATCTTCCTGCAAAAGTTGTCCCTTTGATTAAATCCTTAGCTGGTGTTTGGAGAGTCTTGGTATGAGAAATTGAGATTCTCTCTTCGGAAGGAAGCGGAGTTGCACATTCTCTGCAGTACTTGGAATCAGAAGGATTGTCGAAATAACATTTAGGGCACTTAATTCCCATTTTTCCCTCAGCTTACTTGGCAATAGCATAATAATTTGTGATAGGAGTGTCAAATCAAATATAGACCTCTCTCTTTGTCACCAAATTGTCACAAAATATGACTAAAATCGCCTAATTACAGCTACGGTTGACTAAATAGAAAGATAAAGGAAACAGGAGAGTTTTCAGAGAAGTATAAGGGAAATAAGATGGTAGCGGGGGCTGGATTTGAACCAGCGACCTCCGGGTTATGAGCCCGACGAGCTACCAGACTGCTCTACCCCGCAGTTTCAGGCTTATTATAGCAAAATTCTACCGTTTGTCAAAAAAAGCAATAAAATGTTTTTTTTCTTGACAATAACTCGATGCAAAAAATATAATGAGACACTTAAAAAATGGGCTATTTCCTCTTTTTTCTCCTGGCAGCATTAACAGTTGGTGCAGTGTTGGCTATGATTATCTCCAAAAACCAGGCCTACAATGCCCTTTTCTTGATTCTCGCTTTTGCCTGCTTGGGAGGTATCTTTGCTCTTCTCGAGGCACCTTTCATCGCAGTGGTCCAAATCATAATCTATGCTGGCGCTATCATGGTCCTCTTTATCTTTGTAATCATGATGATTAACGTTCGCTATGGCATTCCCGCTGAAAAAAAGAAATGGACTATTTATCTTTCCATAGTGCTCGCTGTTGTCCTTATCATCGAGCTTATTCTATCAATAAAAGGAGCCTTCACGTTGCCTGTCTCTACGGCAATAATAAAGGCAGGCCCAACTGACCTTGGCCGGCTGCTTTTTACTAAGTATCTTTATCCTTTTGAGATCACTTCAATATTGATTATAGCCGCCTTAGTCGGGGCTATTGTATTAATAAAGAAAAAAGAAAAAAAATGATTCCTCCAAATTATTTTTTAATCTTGAGCGTCATTCTCTTTGTCCTGGGGTCCGTCGCTTTTTTTGTAAAAAAAGACCTAATCACAATGTTCATGTCCATAGAGATTATGCTCAATGCGGCTAACCTTGCTTTTATTACCCTGGCAAGGTCAGCAAATTCTGCAGATGGACAGATAATCGTCTTTTTTATTATCACTGTTGCGGCTGCTGAGGCGGCAGTTGGGCTGGCAATAATTCTTCTTATTTTCAGGCAAAAAAAGACAATAAAATCCGAAGATATAAAATTAATGAAAGGCTAAAATGACTGAGATTTTCTGGCTCATTCCGTTTATACCTGCAGCGAGTACTCTCATCCTGGCAGTCTTCGGAAAAAATCTTCCGAAAAAATATGTCTCCTTCCAGGCCTGTTTTGCAGTCTTCGCTTCGTTCGTTATCGCAGCCATCTCTGCGGTAGGGCTTCTTCAAACAGCTCACGCAAGCTACCCATTGGTTAAAAATCTTTTCTCCTGGATTCAGGCGGGTAGTTTCCAGGCAAACCTTTCTCTCATGTTTGATCCTTTATCTGCTGTTATGGCTCTGGTCGTGAGCGGAGTGGGCTTTATCATTCACGTCTATTCAGTAGGCTATATGGCAGATGATGAGGGCTACACCCGTTATTTCACCTATCTAAACCTTTTCACTTTTTCCATGCTCATCCTGGTTATGGGTTCAAACTTAGTCTTGATGTTTGTTGGCTGGGAAGGCGTCGGTCTTTGTTCTTATTTATTGATCGGTTTCTGGTTTGAAAAACACTCAGCTGCCAACGCTGGTAAAAAAGCCTTCATAGTTAACCGGATAGGTGACGCAGGCTTCCTCCTGGGAATCCTCTTCATCTTTATTCATATTGGGAGCGCAGAATTTACAGCTATTAACCAAGCCATCTCAGGAGGGGCTCTCTCCGCAGGTTTGGCTACTCTCATCGCCATACTACTGTTTGTGGGAGCAACAGGAAAATCTGCCCAAATTCCTCTTTATGTCTGGCTTCCTGATGCGATGGAAGGCCCTACCCCTGTAAGCGCCCTTATCCACGCAGCAACCATGGTCACAGCTGGAGTCTACATGGTCTCCAGGATGAACCTTCTCTACACTCTATCCGAAACTGCAGCTCAGGTAGTTGCGCTTGTAGGTGCACTGACAGCCGTTTATGCGGCAACTATGGCTTTAACCCAGAATGACATAAAAAGAGTATTAGCCTACTCTACGATATCTCAAATAGGATACATGTTCATAGGCTGTGGTGTCGGCGCCTACGCAGCAGGAATGTTCCACCTGTATACTCATGCCTTCTTCAAGAGCCTCCTGTTTTTGGCTGCTGGAAGTGTAATGCATGCGCTGTCTGGTGAAATAGACATGAAAAAGATGGGAGGGCTTCGAAAATACCTTCCTCTTACCTATCCTACGTTTCTCATCGGGGCGATCGCCATCGCAGGTGTTCCGTTTTTCTCTGGATTTTTCTCAAAAGATGCCATCCTAACCAAGGCATTCGCTCAAGGTCAGGATTCAGCGTTCTATTATTTTATTTGGGGGCTGGGGATTTTGGGAGCAGTGCTCACAGCCTTTTATATGTTTCGCCTCATTTTTGTGACTTTTCACGGTGAAGAACGCATTGACCCAGAAATAAAAAAACACATCCATGAATCTCCCAAAATCATGACTATACCGCTTGTCATCCTAGCTTTCTTCTCTGTTATCGCAGGATACATCGGACTTCCTGTTGTCCTAGGAGAGAAGCTCAACTTTTTCGGCAAATTCCTGGAACCCGTGATAAAAGAAGTTCACGAAGTTCATCTTAGCCTTCAAACAGAGTGGACGCTTATTGCTGTTGCATCGGTTGTTGCTCTTCTAGGAATTTTTATTGCTTATGTCTTCTACATCAGATCCCCCATGATTCCACGAAATCTGGCCGCCCGATTTCCGACTATCTACAAGCTTTTGTTTAATAAATACTACGTAGATGAGATCTATAACGCAGTCTTCGTGAATCCGACTGTTAAAGGCTCAGAGATCATATATGATAATTTTGATTTAAAAGTCATAGACGGAGCTGTCAACGGGACAGCGACAGCTACTGGCTTTACAGGAAAAATCCTGAGCTATTTCCAGAGTGGCTTGATTAAAGATTATGCCCTTATTTTTCTTTTAGGAGTAATTATCTTTTTAGCTTATTTATTGTTTTAAAAAATGAATTTACCAATTTTAAGTCTAGTTACGTTCCTCCCTCTTGCAGGAGCTGTTCTGCTCATTTTTGTTCACCATGAGAGGAAAAACCTTCTCCGCGTTCTTTCTTTGGCCGTAGCCATTATTACTTTTATTTTTTCTCTTTCTCTCTATTTCAATTTTAATGATCAAATTCCCGACCCACAGTTCGTGGAAAAAGCTGACTGGTTAGGCTATGGAATAAAATATCATATAGGAGTTGACGGGATAAGCCTCTTTCTCATCCTTCTGACAACTCTCTTGATGCCTATAATCATCCTTTCATCTTGGACATACATCCAGAAAAGAGTAAAAGAATACCTTATCTTCATGCTTATTCTTGAGACAGGGATTATCGGCGTTTTCGTCGCCCTCAACCTTTTCCTTTTCTACGTTTTCTGGGAAGCCATGCTCATTCCGATGTATTTTCTGATCGGCGTTTGGGGTGGCCCCCGGAAGATTTATGCCACCTTGAAATTTGTCCTTTTCACCATGCTCGGAAGTTTGCTGATGTTAGTGGCAATCTTCTTCCTTTATTCCATGTATTACAAGGCCACTGGCGTCTATTCTTTAAATCTCTTTGATTATTATGGGCTTATTTTGAATCCTAACATTCAAATCTGGCTCTTTCTGGCTTTTGCACTTTCTTTTGCCATAAAAGTGCCTTTATTCCCGTTTCACACCTGGTTGCCCGATGCCCACGTTGAGGCTCCCACGGGTGGCTCTGTCATCCTAGCGGCCGTACTCTTAAAAATGGGAACTTACGGCTTCCTCAGGTTTGCCCTGCCTCTTTTTCCTGATGCGGTAATGAAATTTCTCCCGCTACTAGCAGTACTGAGCCTGATAGGGATAATCTATGGCGGCTTGATGGCGCTCATCCAGAAAGATGTCAAGTCCCTGGTTGCTTATTCCAGCGTCAGCCATATGGGGCTGATAATGCTCGCGGTCTTTGCTTTGAATACCGAAGCGATCGAAGGGGCTATTTATCAGATGCTCAACCATGGACTGAGCACAGGCGCTCTGTTTTTGATTGTAGGCATCCTGTACGAAAGGTCCCACACGCGAATGATCAGCGACTTTGGTGGAGTAAGTAAACAGATGCCTGTTTTTTCTGCTTTTTTCCTTATATGCATGCTTTCATCGGTCGGGCTTCCTGGTCTCAACGGCTTTATCGGCGAGATACTGTGTATCTTTGGAATTTTTAAAGCTAACAAGCTCCTGGCCATCCTTGGAATATCAACAATAATCCTGGCAGCTGGGTATTTGCTTTGGATGTTCCAGAGAGTTATGCAGGGGCCTATTACGAATGAAAAGATTTTATCATTCAAAGATCTGAATAAAAGAGAGATTGTCTACCTTGTGCCCATAGTCATCATGATGTTCTGGATGGGGATTTACCCCAAGCCTTTCCTGAGGAAAATGGATAGCTCTGTTACGCAACTACTCAACAGAGTTAACAAGCGAGAAATATATTTTACTCAGAGCCGAAAGGATAAGGATTTCTTGCTTGAAATTGAACCTATAACCACCGAAGAAAAAAACGAGCAAAAGGAAGATAAAGCCAGATGAATAATTTCTTTGCCCTGTCCCCTATTCTAGTAGTTGTCTTGGGCGCTCTTCTTGTTTTGCTTCTTGATGTTTTCTTAAAGAAAGAAAATAAAAATTATCTGGCTTACATCTCTCTTATTTTCCTCGTTATCTGTGCTTTCGTATGTATCAGGTTCTGGAATAAAAACTACTCATACTTTAACGGCAATCTTTTCCTGGATAACCTTGCTCTTTTCTTTATTTTTATCCTGGTTCTGGCAACAGGTTTTGTTATTCTTCTTTCTATGAAGTACATCACCTTTCAGGATGTAAACTACGGCGAGTTTTATGCCCTCCTTCTTTTAGCCCTGTCAGGTGTGGCGATAATGCTCTCTTCCATAGATCTTTTGATAATATTCTTAGGCTTGGAGGTCCTTTCCATCTGTAGTTATGCGTTGGCTGGCCTGAAAAGGAAAGACGAGAAATCTTCGGAGGCGGCCATTAAATATTTTCTGTTGGGAAGTTTTGCTACAGCCTTCCTGGTCTACGGCTTAGCTCTTCTCTACGGCTCTTCCCATTCGACCAGTATTTCATCAATCATTAATTTCTTCATAACTGAATCCGAACTAAGCATCATGGCTCTTATTGGCTTAGCTTTAGTTATCATCGGTTTTGGTTTCAAAATTGCTGTTGTTCCTTTCCACATGTGGACTCCAGATGTCTACCAGGGTGCCCCAACACCAATCACTGCCTTCTTTTCTGTGGTACCCAAAGCAGTTGGTTTTATCGTCTTCTTAAGATTATTTGTTCCCTACTGGAAAAATGCCCTCAATACTCAGGCCATCTTCTGGATACTATGGGTCATATGTGTCTTAACCATGGTAGTAGGAAATCTCGTGGCTTTACGCCAAACAAACTTGAAAAGAATACTTGCTTACTCAAGCATTGCCCATGCAGGCTACCTGCTCATAGCAGTCCTGGCCCAGGATAATTCTAGTCTGGTCTTTTACCTTACGGTCTATCTTTTCATGAATATAGGTGCTTTTGCCGCTGTTATCGCTTTGAGCAGAAAAGGGAAAGAATACCTTGAACTCGAGGATTACGCCGGAGTCGGATTTAAATATCCCTGGATCGGCGTGACTTTTTCTATCTTCCTTCTTTCGCTGGCAGGGTTTCCACCCACAGGAGGCTTCCTGGCCAAGTTTTATGTATTCTCTACTGCTGTAAGGGAGGGCCTTCTGCCTCTGGTTATAATCGGAGTCCTGGCCAGTCTTATCTCTGTTTTTTATTACTTGAGGATCATCGTTTACATGTATATGAGAGAGCCTGCCCGAGAAATAGAAATTGCAGTGGAAAACCCGGCATTATTCCTTGTCCTGTTTTTCTGTCTGTATGGAGTGATCCAGTTGGGCATCTATCCCAGGAATATCCTGGTCCTGATTAATCAAGCTGTGAGTTCCTTCTTTTAGTTCTAGGGGGACCTCATGAAAAAAATCTTAGCAGAAATCGGGCATTGGTCTTTCCTTCTTTTCTCAAAAATAAAAGGGGACAGGCTACTTTTTAAAAAAAGCTGGGTTTGATAAATCAAACCCCTACAGAATTTATGAAAAAGTAGCCTGTCCCCTTAAATTAAAGCGGCTGGAGCAGGACGTAAGCCGAATTCTGTTCCCGCTAAAGGCTTAGCGAGGACGGTTATTTATCTAACCCCTTGATTGCTCAAGGGGATGAGCGACCTACCCGCCCCATAAGACGGGCCATCCTAAAAAGGGCCAATTTGGTCTTTCTCCGGATGGGGTTTACCACGCCCCTGATGTCACCACCAGGACGGTGAGCTCTTACCTCACCTTTTCACCCTTACCCCACAAAATGAACGAAACCGTCATTTCATGAGGCGGTATATTTTCTGTGGCACTTTCCTCCGGTTGCCCGGAGTCGCTGTTAGCGACCATCCTGCCCTTTGGAGTTCGGACTTTCCTCCCCCTTTTTCTCGCAAGGAGAAGAGGGAGCAACCGCCTCGCCTACTCCAGCCGCTATCTTTATGCCATAATGCTCTAACTTCTTGTAAAGATTAGAGCGCGGTGTATCAATTTCTCTTGCGGTCTGAGATATGTTCCAACTATTCTCTTCAAGCTTGGCTAAAATGAAGTCTTTCTCAGCTAACTCCCTGAATTCTTTCAGTGTCTTTATTCCCTTTGTTTCGGGAAGATATACGCCTATTTCTCCTCTGATTGGCTCCGGTAAATCCTGCCTCTCTATTATATCTGCCTCGGTCATGATAATCAATCTTTCTACAACATTCTTCAGTTCTCTAACATTCCCTTTCCAGGGGTATTTCACGATTGCTTCTATTGCATTCTCTGAAAATTTTTTTGCTTTAAAATTATTTTCTTCTGCATAAATTTTACTAAAATAATCAATAAGAAGAGGGATGTCCTCTTTTTTCTCCCTCAAAGAAGGAGAATAAAGAGGAATGACATTCAAGCGGAAATAAAGGTCTTCTCTGAATGTCCCCTCCATTTTTTCTTTTGCTAAGTCCTTATTAGTAGCAGCTATTACTCTGACATCAACCTTATTGATTTTGCTCGAGCCAACCTTTTGGACTTCGCCTTCTTCAAGAACGCGGAGAACTTTGGATTGAGTTTTTAAACTCATATCGCCAATTTCATCTAAAAATATAGTTCCCCCGTCTGCCTGCTCAAATTTGCCCGATTTTTTTTCTGTGGCACCGGTGAAAGCACCCTTCTCATGGCCAAAAAGCTCGCTTTCGATGAGTTCTTCGGGTATAGCCGCACAATTCACCTGAACAAATCTTTCTTTTGCCCTTAAACTTTGGCTATGAATTGCTCTTGCAATAAGCTCCTTCCCGGTACCGCTTTCACCATGGATGAGCACAGTCGCATTCGTGGGAGAAGTTTTTTTTATCTCTTTCCAGAGTTTTTTCATCGAGGGATGATTTCCTATAAGCTCATATCTCTTATCAGCTTTTTTTCTCAAGTCCTGGCACTCTCTCGCGAGTTTGCTCTGGTTTAAAGCGTTCCGAATGCAGAGCAGGACTCTTTCCCTTTGAAGAGGCTTTTCCAGAAAATCAAATGCTCCAAGCTTTGTCGCATCAACTGCTGTTTTAATCGTGCCGTGCCCAGATATCATGATAGCCTCTGGCTTGTAAGGTCTATCTTTCAGCTCTGCTAAAACTTCTAATCCATCCTTTCCAGGGAGTTTTATATCAAGTAAGATTAAGTCCAATCCCACTGTTTCTTCAATAATGTCCAGAGCTTCCTCCCCGTCAGCTGCTTCCAGAAAGCTGTACCCCTCGTATTCAAGAATCATTTTTAGGGATTTTCGGATGTTTTCTTCATCATCCACGACCAAGATTTTTTCTTTGCGTCGAGTCTTCATTATTCCTGTTCCTTTTTCGTCTTAATTGGATTTTAGCACAAAACAGGCTTGATTCATATTCTATATGGTTATGATTAATATTATGCAAGGTAATGATTTATATTACGTAGGCGTTTGATTTATCAACCCACATTTCAATCGCACAAACGAATATAGCTTTTATAAATAAAAATAAATAAAATCCTTATAGCAATAGGTGGGCGTGATGAATCAAGCCCCTACAAATAATTATATACATCACCAAAAGGTGGGCGTGATGAATCAAACCCCTATAATTAATGACCCATTGTTTCCCTTCTGTCATTAGTGTAAGATAAAAATAAGATGTGGAAGCCTTTAGCGCTAATTTTCCTCATGGTATTTATTGGCACTATAGGTTTCCATGTGATTGAAGGTTGGTCATTCCTGGACTGCATCTACATGACTGTCATAACCATTTTCACAGTTGGGTTTAAGGAAGTTAGAGAACTCTCCCCTCAAGGCCAAATTTTCACCATTTTTGTTATCTTAGGAGGCGTGGGAACAGCCATATTTGCTTTCACCAAAATAGCCGAAATTGCTTTTGAGGGAGGAATTAATAAATTTTGGCGGAGAAGAAGAATGGAAAAAGAGCTTAATAACCTTAAAGATCACTATATTATCTGTGGCCATGGAAGGATGGGGAAGATAGTGAGAGAAAGGCTGGAAGAAGAAAAACTACCCTTTGTTGTCATCGATAATAAAGAAGAAAAGCTAGAAGACCTGATAAAAACAAACAGATGCCCCTTTATAGAGGGAGATGCAACGCATGAAGATATATTGACCAAAGCTGGTATAAAAAAAGCCAAAGGGCTGGCTGCCCTTCTTCCAACCGATGCTGATAACCTTTACCTTGTTTTAACTGTCAGGTTGGTTAATCCCTCTGTATTCGTCCTTTCCAAAACCCTGGATGAAGAAGCTGAAAGAAAAATCCTCCAGATAGGTGCAAACAGAGTGGTCAGCCCATACAAGCTTAGCGGCCTGAAAATTGCTCAAGGATTGATCCGTCCGACGTTAGTTGACTTTATGGATCTCATCATCAGGCGGAAAGAGCTGCCTTTATACATGGAGGAATTAATAGTAAAAAAGGACTCCAAGATCGTAAACCAGAACCTTGCAGAATGTGACATAAGAAGAACAGCCAATATCATTGTCGTGGCCATAAAAAAGCCCGGAGAGGACATAGAATTCAATCCATCCCCTGATATTAAGATTAAAACAGGCGATATACTCCTTGTCTTGGGAGACAAAAACGCAGTAAACCAATTTAATAAAGTTTATCTAAGAGCTCTGCCCTGAAGTATAGGAAATTTATTCACCATTTCTTGTTTAATTAGGTAATGAGGATGGAACACAAAACTCACAGAAAACCCTTATTCTGCGCAGCACTTCTCCTCTTTTGTTTACTATTTATAACTCCTGCCAATTCGCAAGATAAAAATCAAAAATATTTTGAGCTCGAGAACGGATTGAAAATATTTCTCTATGAAAAACATACCCTACCACTGGTAAATTTAGTGTTTGCTGTGAATCTCGGCACCAAAGACGAATCAGAGAAGACCAACGGGATTGTTCATATTCTAGAGCATTACATTCTCTTCAGGGGAACAGAATTCAGGAGCGGGGAAGAAATCAGTCAGGATATTCGCCGACACGGGGCCTATTTTAATGCCCACACATCACCTGATCTGGCCACTTTTGAAATATCCCTTCCTTCTGAATACGCAGATTTTGCCTTAAGGAATCAAAAGGAAATCTTGTTTAACCTAAAGCTTTCTCAAGAAGAGCTAGACGAAGAGAAAAAAGTGATCCTCGAAGAGCTGAGTCAAATTCAGGATGATCCCATAAAGTATGCTACTTCCCTCGTTTATCAAAATCTTTTTAAGGACCATCCCTATCAAAAACCAGTCCCAGGAAAAAAAGAGACTATCGAGGCCCTAACTGTAGAGCAGGTAGAAAAATTCTATCGAAAGTTTTTTGTCCCTTCAAACTCTGTTTTGGCAATCGTCGGTGATTTCGAAACAGAAGAGATGGAGAAAAAAACAAAAGATATCTTCGGGGACTTAAAAAAAGATGAAATTACTCCTCCAAAATACGAAAAATCCCATGCATTAAAAAAGACGGTTGAGATCAAGCAAGAGATGGATGTTAATCAAGCCTACCTGGTGATAGGAATACCCGGCCCAGATTATAACGACAAGGATCAATACGCCATCGATATGCTAACTCAAATTCTGGGCCGGGGAGTGAATCCAATGCTGAACTATCCGCTTAGAGGGAGAAGGAATTTGGCTCAAAGCGCTTTGATGAGGTATAGCGCTCACAAATACGGAGGGGCAATTATCATCTATATTGCTTTAAAACCAAAAAACATAGGCATAACCAAAAGAGAAACGATCAATTTTCTAAAAAAGACAAGCCGTCTTAATTATTCAAAAAAGGATGTTATGGGGGATGCTCAATTATATGCTCTTGATTACTTAGAGAGTGCTAAGAACCAAATCAAATTTGATTTTCATCAATCCCAAGAAAAAGGCCTGGCCATAGCAACTGGTCTAGCAAGATATCTAATTTTGAATGAAAATCAAGAGAGAGGGAGTTATCTGGAAAATATCGAGAAGCTAAATTCTTTAGACTTGTGGAAAGCGGCAGGAAAATATTTGAGCAAAGGACGTTATGTAATAGTGATAATTTCTCCAAAAGAGAAAAAATAACTGGACATACATAGAATGACCTTACGAAATTTTTATTTAAAGCTCGCAGCCTCAATGGTCATATGGGCTTTCACTATTACCCAGATTTCCTCAAGCCAGACACCTTCTCCCTCAAGGAATATGCCCGAGGAAAAATTTCTATCCGATGGCCTCAAGCTGATTTATCAAATAGATACATCTTCTGCCATCACTGTCATCCAGATCCTCATCAAGGGAGGGAAAGCAGCTGAGCCAGAGGAAAAAAGCGGGCTGGCCTACCTTACTACTCGGCTAACGCTGGAAATTCCAGATAGAAGCAAAGCCCGAGATTTGATGAGCCAGGCATCACACTTATCTATGGCTTCGAGAGGTGATTATTCTCTCATCCAATTAAAATGTTTATCTGAAAACCTTGAAGAAACTTTAAAAGTTACAACTCAAATCATGTTGAACCCTCTTTTTTCTGGAATAAGGATAGATGGAACAAAAAGAATGATAAACTACCAGAGAAACACCCAGGAAGATGATCCTGCCCAGGTGGCCCATAGGGCCTACTTAGAAAGACTGTTCGCCAAGCAAGGTTACGGAGGTTCTGTTCTGGGCAGTGAAGAATCTCTGAAAGAAATAAAAAAGAAAGACATCAAAGATTTTTTTGAGAATTATTTCAATGCAGAGAATATGGTTGTAGCTGTTATCTCCGATTTAGAAAAGGAGCCTCTTATCGAAATCCTCGATCAGTATTTTGCGAAGCTTCCTTCTGGATTACCGGCAAAACAAAAGCCGAACTCTGTTACAATCCCTGAAGAGCGGCAAGTCTTTATTGAAAAGGACACCAAGCAGTTTTTCATCTCAATTGCTTTTCCTTTGCCAAAGATCACACATAAAAATTTTGCCCTTGCTTCTATTGTAGAAAACCTTCTCGGAAAAGGTGTCGGTTCAAAACTTTGGGACCTAAGATACAAAGCGAAGCTTGCTTACAATGTTAATGCAGAAGCGACGCTGATGAAAGATGGAGGGATGATCGAGGCTTATATTGAAACAGATAAAGAGAAAAAAAAGGTGTCCCTTGAGGCCTTAAAAAAGGTTCTGAGTAATCTTTTCGAGAAAGGTATTACTGAGGAGGAACTCGAGGTTACAAAAAGGAACGCCAAGGCGTACTTCCTGAGAAACAACGAGACAAAAGAAATAAGGGTTGGGAATCTTGTTTTCTTTGAGGCTCTGGGGCTAGGCTATGAGTTTCTTAATGGATTTTTCCAGGAAGTGGATGCAATCAACCTTGATGAAATTAATGCCTACATCAAAAATATCCTCAATCCCGAAAAAGGAGTGGAAGTCATCATAGGCCCCAAAGATAAGGCTGATGTAGGGGTTTGATTCATCAAACCCACCTTTTTTTATATCAAGGGCTTAATGAATNNCTTTCCTCCAAGTCTCTTACTTTTTTTGGTATGGATTTCCCAAGCACTCTGCATCCATCTTCTGTTACCAGAACATTATCCTCTATTCGAATTCCCCCAAAATCCTTGTACTTTTCAACGCTCTCATAATCTATGAATTGGGTTAGCTTCTTCTCTCCCTTCCATTTATCGATCAGAGCTGGGATAAAATATAACCCAGGCTCTACTGTTAATGCATGACCAGGCTTAAGCTCTTTGGCAAACCTCAAATAGGCAAAACCAAATTGGTCACTTCTTTTTGTCTTATCATCATAGCCTACATAATCCTCTCCCAAATCCTCCATATCATGAACATCTAGGCCTATCAAGTGACCTAACCCATGGGGAAAGAACATGGCATGAACCCCTTCCCTCACAGCATCCTCAATATCGCCTTTTATCAGGCCCAAATCCTTCAATCCAGACGAAATAATTTTTGAAATTTTAAGGTGAACTTCTCTGTATTCTATGCCAGGCTTAATGGAACTAATGGCTGTTTCTTGAGCTTTTAGCACTATCTCGTATATTTCTTTCTGCCTTTCAGTAAACTTCCCGCCAACAGGGAATGTCCGGGTAATATCGGATGCATAGTGCATCTCAGACGATGCGCCAGAATCATTCACAAGAAGCCGGCCTTCTTGAAGCACGTTACCATGATAATGATTATGCAGAATCTGGCCGTCAATCGTTAATATAGTCGGAAAGGCTAGCTGGCAACCATGAGAAAAGGCAATTCCCTCTATTTCCCCAACAATTTCTCTTTCATACACACCATCTTTTGCCATTCTCATGGCAGTTGTATGCATTTTATATGATACGCTGTGAGCTTTTTCCATCTCATCAATTTCTTCATCTATCTTAATCGATCTCTGTGCCACCACAGCTTTTATAAGCTCTTTAGAGACATTATTCCCTACGACATCATAATCAAGACCCAGTAATTGTGCTAATTTCAATCTCGTCTCAGTTCTGTAAGGAGGAAGAAAATGAACTTTTTTTCCCTTTTTGAAAGCCTTTTTTACTGTCTCTTCAAGTTTATCGAGTGGGGCAGTCTCTTCAATACCTGCTCCGCTGGCTCTTACCGCTAATAAAGGTTGAAAGCCCATCCAGATAATATCCTCGATTTCTACATCGTTCCCAAAAACGATCTCCTTGTCTTCATCGACATCTATAACAGCCGCAAGAGCTGGAAAATCAAGACCAAAAAAATAGAGAAACGAGCTGTCCTGCCTGAANNCAAGCCTGATTTAATTTTTTCTTTTAAACGATTCCTCCGTTGAACATAAATTCTAGAATCAAACATCTCTCTTCTCCTTTTTTATTTTGACATTTTTTTATTAAGGTGGGCTTGATAAATCAAGCCCCTATAAAATATAAACCATGCGTAATATTAATCAAATACTTACAAACAATTTTACATACGAAAATAGGGTGGGTTTGATGAATCAAACCCCTACATAATACCAAATCCGTACCGGATTTAAATCATTAATAAATACTCAAACGCATTAAATTTAGAATGATTTGTGCTCGGTGCGCTTGATTATTTCATTCTGGAGATCCACGGCAATATCAACAAAATAATCACTGTAGCCCGCAACCCTCACAATAAGGTCTCTGTATTTCTCGGGATGCTTCTGGGCGTCGCGGAGCATATCCGCAGTGACAACGTTAAGCTGGATATGATGGCCATTAAGCTTAAAGTACGACCTAATAAGGTGAGCAAGCTTTTCTATTCCATCTTCACCTGCCAGAAGATGGGGTGTGAATTTCTGATTAAGAAGCGTTCCTCCTGTTCGTACGTGGTCCATTTTTGAAGCCGATTTAAGGACAGCTGTAGGGCCTTTTCTATCTGCTCCCTGAACGGGAGAAATTCCCTCAGATAGAGGCTCCGCTGCTTTTCTTCCATCTGGAGTGGCACCAACAACTTTCCCAAAATAAATATGAACCGTAGTTGGAAGAAGATTAATCTCGTAAAATCCTCCTTTTGTATTAGGTCTTCCGCTCACAGCATCATAATAAGCCTCAAACACGAATTTCATTATCTCATCAGTATAATCATCGTCATTTCCGTATTTTGGCGTTTTATTCAAAAATCTCTGTCGAAGAGTCTCATCCTCCTCAAAGTTATTCTCCAGTGCCTTCAAAAGATCCTGCATGGTGATCTGTTTTTCATCAAAGATATTGTATTTTACGGAAGCTAATATATCGGTTATAGATCCCAGACCGACGCCCATAATATAGGAGGTGTTGTAACGTGCTCCTCCATCATGGTAATCCCTTCCTTTGGCTATACAATCATCTATGAGAAGAGAGAGAAAAGGAGAAGGAAGATGCTCGGCGTACAATCTTTCGATGACGCTATTTCCTTTAACCTTGACGTCAACAAAGTTTTTAAGTTGTTTTTTGAACGCCTCAAACAGTTCTTCAAACGATTTAAAGGAAGAGGCAACGCCGGTCTTAAGGCCAATTTCTTTTCCTGTCTGAGGATCAAATCCGTTGTTCAGCGTAATCTCAAAAACTTTTGTCAAATTAAAATAACCTGTGAGATTATAGTTTTCTTTACCGAAAGCACCTGTCTCTACACAACCGCTGGCTCCTCCATTTCGAGCATCCTCAACGGATTTCCCCTGTCTTATAAGCTCCTGGACAATAGCATCCGTGTTAAAAACAGAAGGCTGGCCAAAACCTGTCTTTATAATTTCGAGCGCCCTTTTCAAAAAAGAATCAGGCGTTTTTTCGCTTATCTGAACCATAGAACTCGGCTGCAAAATCCTCATTTCCTCGACCACATCGAGGATGAGATAAGAGAGTTCGTTAACTGCATCGGAACCGTCTTGTTTTATCCCTCCTGTATTGATCAGAGCAAAATCAGTGTAAGTGGCACTTTCCTCTGCGGTCACCCCGACTTTGGGAGGCG
>WVZK01000101.1:16002-28985 GCA_011772475.1 Candidatus Aminicenantota bacterium
ACTCGGGAGCAGTTTTCTGCTATTCTTGCTAGTTCCTTCTTTCTTTCTTGATTCTTTTCCTTTGCAGCCAATTCTCTTGTCTTTTCAGCATGACGTTCAGCGTACATGACCAGCGCATCTGCACAAATCCCCATCGCCTTCAGTTCTTCTCTTTTTTTTGAGGCCTCAGGATCATTCGAAGAATCCAAATTTTTAATGCTTGCTTCGATGTTTTTTTTAAAGTCAAAAAAACCTTTCTTGTATATCTTATCATCTAAAACAGTATGCCCGGGTGCTCTCTGCTCCATGAATTCAGTAAAAACTCCTGCTTCATAAGCTGCCTTCCATTCCTCCGACATCTCGCCGAATATTCTCTCTCTCATAGCTTTGCCTTTCCAGAAGGGGATGATTTCTTCCTCGTATAATTTCTTTGTTTGCCCATCGACGGCAAAAGATGTCTTCTTCCTCGTATTCAGTATTCTGAGGTCTTCAAGACTGTGGGCAGTAATTTCTGGATAAGTTGGAGTTGCCCTCGGCGCCGGCCCCCGTTCGCCAACGATAAGCTCATTCTCGTTGATGCATATTGCCTTGTTCTCGAGTAAATATTTGAAAGCCAAGGCTCTGCGAACAGGGGAAGAGACGTTATCAGCCGCACCACTTTTATAAAACTCGGTGATAAGTTTTGCTCTCTCTGGGGTGACATAAGGCTTTATGCCCAAGCTCTGCTCTCTTAGCTTTCTTATCCTTTCCTTCAAGCTCTAAACTCCTTCTTTCACGGAAAAACCAGAGTCAGCCAAGATCTTTTCTATCTCTTCAATCCTCTCTTTCGATGGCGAGTGAAAAGCTTTCGGTAGCTTTTCCTTTTTTAGTCTTTTGTATTTTTCACGCCCGCCACTATGATAAGACAATAGATCTATCTGATTTATGTTCTTGAGACTCTGAAGAAAATTAACAAGCGTCTGAATACTCTGGTCATCATCATTAATTCCTGATACGAGTGGAATGCGAACAGCAACAGATTTTCCTCTTTCTGCGAGTTTCCTTAAATTATCAAGGATTAGCTTGTTTGATACTCCAGTGTATTTCTCATGCTTTTTATTATCCATAATTTTAAGATCATACAAAAATAAATCTACTTTGTCGCTTATCCTATCTAACTCCTCAAAAGAAACATACCCAGAAGTATCTAGCGCGACATGGATATTTTTCTTTTTTACCTCTTTAAGTAAGGCTTCTAAGAAATCAACTTGCATCAGCGGTTCACCACCTGAAAATGTGATACCCCCGCCTGACTCATCAAAAAATATCTTATCTTTTTTTATCTCCTCCATGACTTCCTGAACTGATACTTCTCTGCCGACTACTTCAAGAGCTTCATAAACACAAACTTCCTCGCACTCGGCACAAAGATCACATTTAGCTTTATCTATCTCGATGGAATTCCCATCTTTTGAAATGGCATCCTGAGGACACACAGAAACGCATTGGTTGCAATCTGTTGCACATCTTGGTGAGCGCAGTATAATTTCAGGCTCAGTTCTTTGGCCTTCTGGATTTTGGCACCATTGACAGCGGAGAGAGCACCCCTTGAGGAAAATTGTGGTTCGAATTCCAGGACCGTCGTGGATAGCGTAGCGTTTGATGTCAAAAATTATGCCTTTGGCCACTTTCGACTTCCTCAGGGACTATTTTACTAATTTTTCATTATGGAATCACCCGCAAAGGATGAAAATGGATAAATGTTATACCTTCTTTAACTCGAAATGAGGCTTGTTTGATAAATCAAGTACCCACATCAGATGAATTTGCTAAATCTAACTCATTTGATTAATAAAAGGTGGGCTTGATAAATCAAGCCCCTACATAAAATAGATCAATCACCTACTTATTTCAAAGTCAGCACCGGTCTGCCAAGCTTTTTCTCGTCTACATGGATGCCGAGTCCTGGCCCAGAGGGGACTTCGAGCTTACCCTCTTTCCTCAGCGGCGCATCCTCTGCAAGATGAAGATCATTGTAGCTGTTAAAGTCTGTTGATGTGAAATAATATTCTGGCTTGGTGCTTCCAACAAGATGAGCAATGGTGGCAGTCGTAATATCGCCGCCCCAGCTATCTTCAATTGTCATGGCAATTCCGAGTGACTGGCACAAATCTCTCATTTGCTTGGTTCTGGTCAATCCCCCCAGTCGAGAAATCTTAAGGTTTACGACGTCCATTGCACGCTGATTATAAGCATTCATAAGGGAGCCGATTCCTTTGATCATTTCATCTAAGACAATAGGCAAACTAGTATGTTCACGAACAGCAAGGCACTCTTCGATGGTAGCGCATGGCTGTTCAATGTAAAGGTCTTCCCCTTTTAAGGCATTAACCACCTTGAGCGCTTTGTGCATGAGCCAGCCTGTGTTGGCATCAGCCACCAGAATATCTCCCTGCTGAATCTTCTTAAGCACAGCTTTAATGCGTCTGACATCCTTGTCCGGTTCATCTCCTACCTTAAGCTGGAATCTCCTGTATCCTTCCTCCTTGAAACGGGCCACATCATCAGCCATTTCCCGGGAAGAGCCTTGAGATATCGCTCTGTAAAGCGGAAAACTTTCCACAAAACAGCCACCCAGAAGAGTGCAAACAGGAACACCTGCTACTTGACCTAGAATATCCCAGCAGGCTATGTCGAGAGGAGACTTGATGTAATTATGCCCGCTTAGTGCTCGATCCATAAGGTCGTCTATCACCTCAATCTGACGAGGATCCTGACCAATAAGGAGAGGGCCTATCTCTTCCACCCCACTTGGTACTCCCCGCGCGTAGGCCTCCATGTAAGCTGAGCCAAGAGGACAGACTTCTGCGTACCCACTTAGGCCTTCATCAGTAGAAATTTTAACAATTGTGCTGACGAATGAAGTTACAGCATGACCTCTGGACCAGGCATACTTTTGGTCGAGAAGTTTATAGTCAACCTGGTAAACGTCAATCTGGGTGATTTTCATTCGAGTCTCCTTTAGTAAAATGGAGAAAAATGGGGCCTGGCCCCATTATTGCGATACGCCCCATTATGACTCGGGGATGTTTCCTCCCCCTTACATCTACAAATTTGCTAGTTTGTGGAGCTCCTCCCAATCTTCATCGACCTGTTTTTGGAACTCTTCTAAAACCCAGGCATTCTCTTCTTTAAAAAGATGGCGGAATCTCCCCTGGGCTTTAATCCATTCCAAAACAGGCTTCTTTTCTTTAGGTAAATAATTAATCTTGTACTTTCCGTTTTCAACCTCATACAGCGGCCAGACACAGGAATCTATAGCAGTTTGAGCCAGCCGAATTCCTTGAGATTCATCATATTTCCATTCGGTCGGGCAGAGACATAGAATATTCAGGAATGCAGGGCCTTCAGTTTCAAAAGCTTTCTGTGCTTTCTTGTAAAGGTCCTGCCACCTGTTTGGACTGGCCTGGGCAACATATGGAATGTTATGGGCGACCAATATCTTTGTTAAGTCCTTCCTGCGCTGCAATTTCCCAGGACTCTCTTTCCCTTCTGGGGAAGTAGTAGCTGAAGCGCCTAAAGGAGTTGCCGAAGACCTCTGTCCTCCAGTGTTGGCATAAACATTGTTGTCATAGCAAATATAGACAATGTCGTGTCCTCTTTCCACCGCTCCCGAGAGTGCCTGCAGTCCTATATCATAGGTCCCGCCGTCACCCCCAATACCTAAAAATCTTATCTTTTTATCCTCGGGAATCCTCCCCTTCTTTTTCAAAGCTTGGTACATGGATTCGACTCCAGCTATCGTTGCTGCTGCGTTCTCAAAAGCGCTGTGAACCCAGGTTATATTCCATGAAGTCCTGGGGAAAATGGTTGTGCAGACCTCAAGACAACCCGTGGCGTTGGCAATTATAAGAGGATCTTCAGTGGCCCTTAAAACTATTCTAAAAATAATGGGAATGCCACAGCCTATGCACATTCCATGACCTGCGACCAATCTATCTTCCATCGCGGCTAAATCTTTCAATTTTGCCATTTTTTTCTCCTTTAGTTTACTCTCTTAAATTGATGTAGCCGTATAGCTCCTCAACTTTCCCTGTTTCTGCAATCTTTTCAAGCTTCAGGGCTACTTCCTTAAAATGTTCTACTTTTATGTCCCTGCCTCCAAGGCCATAAACATAATTCACGATATGCGGACGCTCCTCATAATCATAAAGAGCAGAGCGAATATCAGTGAAAAGAGGGGCTCCAAAAGCTCCAGGGCTCGAAGAGCGGTCAAGAACAGCCACAGCTTTCATCTTCTTTAATGCCTCAGCAATTTTTTGATGAGCAAAAGGACGATAAATCCGGGGCTTGAGAAGTCCGATCCTCTTCCCATCTGACCTTAACTCATCTACGGCATCTTTACACGTTCCTGCTGCCGAGCTCATAACCACAATACAAATTTCAGCATCGTCCATCCTGTATTCCTCAAGAAAGCCGTATTGGCGGCCAAAGTCCCTGCCAAACTCCTTGCCAACAGCCTCGATTACGGGAGGAGCATTCTCGATGCCTTCAATCTGGTTTCTTTTGTGCTCAAAGTAGTAATCGGTAAAATCTATGGGTCCTACTGTCATCTTTCGGCTTGTATCCAGAAGTGGATAGACAGGCTTGTACTCTCCGACAAACTTCTTGACTTCATCGTCATCCTCGACCTGGATGACTTCCATCGAGTGACTGATGATGAAGCCGTCCAATCCGACCAGAACCGGAGTCCTGACCTTTAAGTCTTCTCCGATGCGAAAAGCCTGAATGAAATTATCATAAGCTTCCTGACAATTCTCAGAATAGATCTGAATCCAGCCTGAATCTCTTGCACCCATGGTATCGCTGTGGTCGCCATGAATATTAATCGGAGCACTCAAGGAGCGGTTAGCTATGGCTGCAACAATAGGAAGCCTCAAGCCGGCAGCGATGTAGAGCATCTCCCACATGAGTGCTAAACCCTGAGAAGCAGTAGCTGTCATCACTCTTCCCCCTGCTGATGAGGCTCCGATACAAAGGCTCATAGCGCTGTGTTCGCTTTCTGGACAAACAAATTCTCCTGTGATCAATCCGTCCGCTTTAAATTTGGCGATTGCCTCGACGATTGCCGTGGATGGAGTTATGGGATAGGCAGCCATCACGTCAGGATCAATCTGCCTTACTGCTTCTGCTATTGTCTGGTTGCCGTTTAGTGTTTTGAGTGTGCTCATTCCGCACCCCCTTCAGCAAGCTTTACTTCTTCTTTTACCATGATAATCGCTTTCTCTTTTGGCGGACACTCCACAGAGCATATTCCACAACCTGTGCAATAATCGTAATTTATCCCTTTTACTTCGTCTCCTTCAACGAGGATTGCAGAATGAGGACAGTAAAGCCAGCAAAAAAAGCACTGGATGCATTTATCCTGTATAAACTGCGGTTTCTTTCCTGATCGCCAGGTCCCGGTTAAGTTTTTAACCGAGTTTCCTGCATCAAGATTTATGGTTCCTATTGTTAATTCTTTCCAGGTTTCTTTTTTCATCCTTCTTTTACCTCCTTTAAGGCTCTGTCGATAGTTCGCACGTTCTTCTCAACAACCTCAGCCCTTAGCTTTTTTTTAAGAGAGATCTTTATCTTATCCTTAAATTTATTAAGGTCCATGAGCTCAGTGATTTTTACCAGGGCAGCAACCATGGGCACGTTGGGAATAGCTTTTCCCAGTTCATCCGAAGCTATGGTGTAAGCATCTAGTGAATATATTTTCCTTTTCCCTAAATTCAACTTCTCTCGGATGAGATTAATGTCAAAAGTGGTGTTCATCAGGAAAATCGCGTCCTCTTTCGCACCACTGCTTATATCCACAACACCCAGCAGAGATGGATCAGTGACCACCACAATATCAGGATTATAGACATGACTGTGGGTGCGGATGGGATTTTTGCTGATACGATTAAAAGCCAGTATGGGAGCACCTCTCTTTTCTGCCCCGAATTCGGGGAAGGCCTGAACATATTTGTCTTTTTCTGAAGAGAGCACATCTGCTAAAGTCACTGCTGCTGTAACAACTCCCTGGCCAGCACGACCGTGCCAGCGTATTTCGATTAACTCTTTCATTGAGCCTCCTCTCTTTAAAATTTAAACGATTTCTCCTTTCTCTAATTTATTGGTTAAAATCCTATTCCTTGATTTCTGTTCTTCCTTCTAAAGCTTTTTTGATCGTAACCTGGTCGGCATAATCAATATCAGATCCTACAGGTAATCCCATGGCTAATCTTGTCATCTTAATGCTGAATTCTTTTAAAATTTTCGCCAGATAAACGGCTGTAGACTCTCCTTCCACGGTGGGATTAGTGGCGATAATAATTTCCTTGAGTTTGCCTTTTTTTATTCTCTTCACCAATTTCTCTGTGTTTAACTCATCTGGTCCTACTCCTTTTAAGGGAGAAAGGGCTCCTAAGAGAACATGATACCTTCCGGTGTAAATCCCGGTTTTTTCTATCGAGGAGATATTAAACGGCTCTTCAACGATGCAAAGGACTTCGTCGTTTCGGCTCGAATCAGTGCAATACTGACAAGGATCGACGTGAGTCATGCTGTTACAGACGGAACAATAAAATGTGTTGCTCTTGGCTTCTTTTATTGCCTTGGCTAATCTATCCGCCTCTTCCTGGGGAAGGTTGGTGATATAATAGGCAATTCTCTGGGCGGTCTTGGCTCCGATGCTCGGGATTTTCTTCAACTCCTCAATAAGGAGATTTAGAGGATGGGTTTCATCAATCATCAGAAAAGCCCTGGAATTTTAAGGCCCGCCCCGAACTTACCCATTTTTTCGGATACGTTTTCATCCACTTTTGCTCCAGCGTCGTTAAATGCAGCAATGATTAAATCCTGGAGCATATCAATATCATCTTTATTTACAACTTCCGGATCGATGCTGATTGAGATCAGACTTTTTGAGCCGTCTAGGGTGACAGTTACCATTCCGCCCCCGCTCGACCCGTCTACTCTCATCTCTGCTAACTCCTTCTGGAGTTTATCCTGCATTTCCTTTGCGGTTTTTAGCATTCTTTGTAAATTTGCTACATTTTTCATTTTTTTCTCCCTAAATCGAAAGGCAATTTATTTTTATCATCCTCAGGTCTTTTTATGGCTTTAATCGAAAGCACCTGCGCCTTGAATTTATCCATAAAAGACTGAACAGAGGGATCCTTCACGGCTGTTTCAATATCTCGCTCCCTTTTTCCCTTATCCTCTTCGATTTTATTTGGAATCGTTTCGTTTATTTTCTGATTCGAGACTTCTGGTACTTTTTTTTCCACTACTTTTTCCTGCTGGAGGGTATTTTTAGCGAATTCTTTACCAGATGGAGATTTTAATTCCTTTTTTATATCTTCTAACTCCTGGATGACATCTTTCAACGGGGTGATTCTTTTGAAATGGCTCAATTTAACCAAGAAAACTTCTAAATAAATCCTGGGGTGGGAAGAGAATTTCAATCCTGGCTCTCCCTGTTGGAGGACAACGAGATAACGAAGCAGCTCCTCTTCGGAAGCTTTCTTTGCTTCCTCTTTTAAATCATTCAGGTCTTCTTCATTCAATGGTAGCAAATCCTGGGGATTCTTGGCTGATTTAACCAGAAGCAAATTCCTGAAATGCTGCACAAGTTCCTTGTAGAAAAATCGAAGGTCATAGCCGTTGTCTATAACCTTCTCCACAAGCGGAAAAACTTCATCAGGCTTTTCTTCCAAAATAGTATTTGAAAAGGCAAAAAGGAGGTCTTTGCTGATTGTTCCTAGAATCTCTTTTAAATCCTCATCACCTATGACTTCTCCCGAAAAGGCTACTGCCTTGTCAAGCAAGCTCTGAGCATCTCTTAAACTTCCATCTGCAGCCTCGGCAATAAGGTTCAAACCGGAGGACGATATCTTTATTTTCTCCTTTTGAGTGATGTCTACTAAGTGATTGATTATCTCTTTCTGAGAGATTTTCTTGAATTCGAAGTGCTGGCAGCGGGACATGATCGTGGCCGGGACTTTATGGAATTCAGTGGTTGCAAAAATAAAAACAGTATGGGGCGGAGGCTCTTCTAGAGTCTTTAACAGAGCATTGAAGGCTTCGCGAGTTAGCATATGGACCTCATCGATGATAATAACCTTATAACGGCTGTGGATGGGCTTGTATTTTACTCCTTCACGCAGGGACCTTACCTCCTCAATTCCCCGGTTAGATGCTCCGTCAATTTCGAGAACATCCACAGAGCGGTCCTCGTTAATCTCTTTGCAAAACTCGCATTTATTACAGGGAGTAGGCGTTGGACCATGCTGGCAGTTCAAAGCTTTTGCCAAGATCCGCGCAGCAGTCGTTTTTCCTACTCCCCTCATTCCAGAAAAAATATAAGCTTGAGCAACCCTGTCGTTTTTGATAGCATTCTGTAGGGTTTGAACAACAGGTTTTTGGCCGATCATCTCCTCGAAAGTCTTGGGTCTGTATTTTCGGGCATAAATAAGATAGGTCATTTTCGCAGGCTAGATTGGTTAGATAAGGAAACTGGGTTCCTTTTATTTAAACAATATATTATCACAATTTATTATGAATGCAAAAACTATTTTGGCATCGCCTTCGATAGGGAGGCGTTCCCCATTTATTCTTTTTAGATATGGATAAAAAAAAGAGTCTTTTTGAGATTCATGTGGCTGTCCTGTTGTTCGGCTTAGCCGGGCTTTTCGGCAAATTGCTCATCCTCTCTCCTTATATCATCGTCTTGGGCCGTGTGTTTTTTGCAAGCATAACCCTCGCCCTATTTCTTTGGCTCTCGAAGCAGGCCATGAAGATTTCCCCCAGAAAAAATTATCTCTACCTTATCTTACTCGGATTCATCCTGGCTGTTCACTGGGTATCCTTTTTTAAATCGATCCAGGTCTCTACCGTTGCCGTTGGGCTTCTTTCCTTTGCCACCTACCCTGTCTTTACAACTTTTCTTGAACCTCTGTTGCTCAAGGAAAAGATTATCAAAACGAATATTTTTTTCTCGCTGTTTTGCGTGGTCGGAGTATTCTTAATCATACCCCGCTTTGACCTCGATAACTCTACATTTGTCGGTGTTTTATGGGGGCTTCTTTCAGGCCTGACTTTTGCTATTCTTACAATTCTGAACAGAAAACTCACTCAGCGTTTTTCAAGTCTGCTTATTGCGTTTTATCAGGACTTCTTTGCCATGCTGTTCCTCCTCCCATTCTATTTTATACTCCAGCCTGTCTTAAATACCAACGACATTCTTCTCCTTTGTGTCCTTGGAGTGTTTTGCACTGCAGGCTCTCACACACTTTTCATAAAAGGAATGAAACGCATAAAAGCTCAAACGGCAAGCATGATCCACTTTCTTGAGCCTGTCTATGGGATTATCTTCGCTTTTTTACTTCTTCATGAGATTCCTTCTCTCCGGACAATCACCGGAGGAGCCATAATTTTATGGGGTCAGATTTTAATAATTTTAAGAATCTTTAAAAAAAGGAAAAAAGATGCATAAGAGATTTGATTCTGAAATAATTGTCCGACCGAGTGAAATCGACATAAATCGACATGCGCACCAATCTGTTTACCTTGACTATGTTTTATTCGCCCGTTGGGACCAGATGAAAAGATGTTATAAGATGCCGATGGAGGAATTTTTCAAAAGGGGCTACTCCTGGGCAACAAAATCCACTTACTTTGAATTCAATAAACCTCTCTATTTAGGAGACACGATCATTGTCAGGGCCTGGGTGGAAGAAATAAGGCAGAAAAGTGTTAAAGTCTGCTTCCAAATCTTGAAAAAAGGAACTGAAGAAGTAGCTTCGGAAGGTTATTTTGTCTACGTTCTGATAAACGCAAGAACAGGGAAACCTGAGAATATTCCTGAAGACATCATAGAAGTATATTCTGTGTAGCTAGAACCAAAAAGAGGGGCTATTTCTTTTTCTTCTTTACGACCTTTTTCTTTTCTGGCTCCTTCTTATCATCTTTCTTCTTCACCACTTTTTTCTTTTCTTCTTCATGCCTCTTTTTTACTGCGGCTTTTTCTTTTGTGTGGCTTTTTTGAAGATTGTTTAATTTTGCTTTGTGTTCTTTTTCAACTCTGTTTTTCTCGGCAGCGGTCTTGGCAACTTTTCTCTTCTCTTCTAATTTCTGTTCAAGCTCCTTCTTTTCTCTCTGCTGGCTTCTCTCCAGGATTCTGACCTCTCGCTCTTGAGCGTCTCTTAGATCCTTTTCTCTTTCTGCATCTGATACCCTTTTATCGGTTTTTCTGATTACGGTTCTTTCTCCTGATATCCTTGCCTTTGCTTCATCTTCTCTTACAACTGTTTTGGGTTTTGCAGTATCACTCTTCCTTATCTTTGGTCTGTAAACCTCAAGTTGTCCGGGGCCGATTCTTCTGACTTCTGCTTTATCCACATCTTTTAATTCATACTTTGAAATTTGCTTTTTTGTTATCCTTCGGACATTGTCAATACCGATTCCTTCGTTTACGACTCTATTGTTCCGGACGTAAATATTCGTTTTATGGACCGTATACCTGATGATGGTTCTATTCCGCTCATAGGGATAGATATGGAGATGAAGAGAGGTGTCCAAAAAGTAATTGCCATCTACAAAAACCCAGTGTGAATGGGGTATGTTAAATGCGGTTCGCCTGACTCCAACTCCCACGACAAAAGGCACTCCGGGTGGGAGCGGAGCCCAGCCTATATACAGATTACTGCTGCGCCAGGTAACCCAGCCAGGTCCCCAGACGGTATCAGGCACCCAGAACCAGCCAAGGCCTCTATCCCAGTCCCATCGGCCATAATGAAAAGGAGCCCAGCCCCATATAATCAGAGAGCGCCACATCCAACCATAGTCTGTCCAAATCCAACGTCCACGAGTGTAAGGACGCCAGCCAAAGGGCACATCGCGGGGGATCCACACATACCCATAAGGACGATGATAAATCCATATCCCGTACGGAGAAAGATAATCATAAAAATAAGAAACATCCAGACCTCGAGAGACATCATCGTATGGTTCTTCGTAATATTCTTCCTCTGGGGGTATCCCTTCTTCTTGGACAGGGAGATAAACAAGGCAACTCACTGTAAAAATTAAGCCTAATAAAATGATAAAAAGATTTTTTTTCATAGCAACTCCTCTTTAGTTGACTTGGTTCATATATTGTTAATAGTAAAGGAATAGAGCTTTTTTTTCAACTCAAAAATCGAAAATGTCTACCTTTGATTGTAGGGATTTAATTTTCAGCTCTTTGGAAAACTAGATTGACTTTCTCGAAGGCCCAATCTAGATCTTCCCTTTTGATAATCAAAGGAGGTGCAAACCGGATAACATGTTCATGGGTTTCTTTACAGAGGAGCCCTTCTTCTTTTAAATCCTCGCAAAAACGCCTCGCTCCGCCCGCCTCCTTTTTCAACTCTATCCCGATGAGCAGACCTTTTCCTCTAACCTCTTTGATGTGCTTGCTTTTAATAGTTTTCAACTTTTCCAAGAAATAATTTCCCATTTCTTCAGAATTTTCCACTAATTTTTCTTCTATAAGCACACGCAAAGCCTCACGCGCCAACGCGCAGGCTAGGGGATTTGCCCCAAAAGTCGAGCCATGCTCCCCTGGCTTAAAAAGCCCTAGGATTTCCCGAGAAGAAAGAGCAGCGGAGATAACATAACAGCCTCCACCCAGGGACTTGCCGATAACAACGATATCCGGCTTCACTTCTTCGTATTCACAGGCAAGGAGCTTACCAGCTCGGCCCAGCCCGGTCTGGATTTCATCAGCAATAAACAAAACATTATTCTTCTCGCAGATTTCCTTTGTCTTTCTCAAGTAGCCCTCAGGAGGCATTATTATTCCACCCTCAGCCTGAATGGGTTCAACCAGGAAAGCAGCTGTATTCTGATTTATTGCCGCCTCCAGAGCTCCTGCATCACCGTAAGGAACGACGACAAATCCAGGAGTGAAAGGGCCAAAATCTTTCCTGTACAAAGGTTCGGTAGTAAAACTGATGATGGTCACAGTCCGCCCGTGGAAATTGTTGGAGCAGGCAATGATCTCCGCTTGGTCCTGCGGTATCTTTTTTTCCTGGTAGCCCCACTTTCGAGCTGCTTTGATCGCTGTTTCTATCGCTTCAGCTCCAGAATTCATGGCAAGCACCATCTCATAATCAGTCGATTCACAGAGTTCCTTGGCTAAAAGCGGCCACTGATCATTCCGGAAGGCGCGCGAAGTTATGGTCAGCTTTTCGCCTTGATCTTTGAGAACTTTAACTATCCGTGGATGGCAATGTCCATGATTGACGGAAGAATAGGCGCTTAAGAAATCAAGATATTTCTTTCCTTCCACGTCCCATACCCATATACCTTTGCCCCTGTTGATGACAATATCCAAAGGGTGGTAATTATGGGCTCCAAATAAATCTTCCAAATCAATGAACTCTTTAGTATCCATTGCTTTTCCTTTTCTCCTAAACGGTTTTGTTTATTATCTTTTCTATCACAACAAAAAACTGTGGCNNAGCATCTAGCCGCACACACGCTTTCCAAGCGTGCTCCTTAAGCCACTCGGACACCTCTCCGTATCTTTCAGCAAGATTTATGCAACAAAAAAGAGGAAGATTAAATTATCACAAAAAAAATCTACAAGGTCAATCTGGCAATTAGGGTAAGCATCCAAAAAATATTTTAGCGGGTTTTTTTAATAGCCTTATTAGAGATCTAAAGAAATTTCAAACGTTTCTTTTCCGTGAGAGAAAGCAAAATCTCTGATTAGAGAGCCGGAAATTTTAGCAGATTTGCCCCGCTCGTTAACTTCTATTCTTCGCTGCTGACTAATCTTTCCTGTAGATATTAATTATATCTTTCAGTAGAGAAGCCCCTGCGCCTTTAGGGTCAGATTTCCCACCTGTCACAGTTACAGAATCCATGGTATCCGTAGTGAAAACAATGCCCTTATTGGTTCCGTCCACTCCAAAAAGAGGGTGGGAACTGTCTATAACAGTTAATCT
>WVZK01000098.1:0-168 GCA_011772475.1 Candidatus Aminicenantota bacterium
TAAGTTTCTCTTGTTCTCTTTCAAATTTTTTTTATCGTAAATCAAGCGACGTTAGTAAGCACGTTATAGTTTATAAAAAATAAGAATACTCTCATCGTCAATCAGTTACATACTTTCAAGAAAAATACTTTCCTTAATCAGAAACTGTATTTCGCCTTGAAGTAAACT
>WVZK01000098.1:231-2037 GCA_011772475.1 Candidatus Aminicenantota bacterium
AAACCCATGTAAATACTGTCCGTTGATGTACCAACCGCCTTTGAAGCTGTAATCCGCTCCGATAACATACCTGAAATATGGTTTGTCCAAAGCCACTGATCTCTGGATACCCATACCTAAATCGGTCAAATCTGTCGCCATTTCCACTTCTTCAGGAAAGAACAGAGCACCCTCTGCCCAGATGCCGATCTTTCCCAAAGCGCCAGCTACATCCAGACCCAAGACCTGTATTCTGGGATAAACAAGTTCTACTTCTACATCTGTATTACCAAAAAAATCGACAGGCGTGAGTTTGACCTTATTCGCCAAGGGAATATCATCTCGTCCGTAGAAATAACTCAGAGAAAAATCGTAACCGAAGAAGTTTTTCTCTATTTTGAACGCGAACATCGAACTATCCTTCAATGTTTTTTCAGGGGTTATGACCTTGTCGCTCAAATTCCTCAAACTCAGCCCTGGGGGGAGATCAACAGGAGCGGATAAAGCCCCGGCCCACTCTTCTATGGGTAGAGCCGCAGGAGTAAAGACAGGAACGTAAACAGCGGTCAAGGTAAAATCACCCAAGTAGTAACTCGCTTTAATTGCAGTCGATCCTAAATGCCGGCCAAAATCCCAGATATCTTCCAAGTCATCCGGATTGAGGTTGTCAGTCGGGTTGAGTTTATCCCCTGTGCCCCAAGTAATACGCTGTAAGCCTATCCGTATGTCCAGGTTAGGCGTGAGAAATCCGTAAAAGTCCACATAAGCCTCTCTGAACAACAGACTCCAGGGAGAAACTTTATCCTTTTCAACAAGCATAAGGTCAGAGGAAGAATTCACTGCTGGGAATCCAAAGTTTCTCCCCCAGAATTCAATATAGACCTGGGCACTATCCAAGGGACTCGCTTTCAATTTCAAATCAAAGCGGTTCTCATTCCAGTAAAATGTAAAATCCTTCTGGGAAAAGAGCCGGGTATCGGTCTGGACATAACCACTGATATCGACCTCGGCCAGGAGGGCAACAGGTAGAACGAACCAGACTAAGAATGAGAATAACTTCTTCTTCATTATTTACCATTTACCTCTTCAAGTACCTTGGGGTAAAGAATTCATCTTTCAATCCGGTATCGAATTTCACTTCCAACAATATAACTTTTGTCCTGTGATCATCTTTAATATCGTGGAATTCAATTTCCCTTGCAACCCAGTAGTTGTTATTCTTTTCGATCTCTCTCCATTCTCCCTTCTTCCAAAGGTTGCCGCCCTTGTCAAAGAATTCCATCTTCTCAAGAAAGAAATTGTTCTTCAGCACCCATATCTTGAGTTTGCTGTAGTCCTTCTTTATTCCCTGTTTGGGTGTTAGCTCCAATACGAAATGCTGCTCGTTCTTCTCCACAAAAACAGGGTCATATTCTTCACTATAGTTAATCGTACCCAGGTCATCATATGTCATGTCCGTACCCGCAAATTTCTGGTTTTTGATATGGGCAGCAATCCGCCGCACTTTCTTGAAGGCCGGGAGATAAAGGTACATTATGTCATTCGGAAGATCTAAAAAAGCGATTCCCTTCTGGTCTGCGGGAGAAAGGAATTTAATCATTCTTTTCTCGCTCCCTTTCTGCAGCATGACTGCCTCTCTATCCTTCTCTTTCCCATTCTTGTCGATAAGGACTATTTTCATCTTCAGATCCTGATCCTTGGCTGCATTGAGCACAACATCAACCTTCTTAAGCACATCAACGGCTGTCAACTCCTGAGCTACTGCTTGTCCAGAAATCGACAGAACTAAAATCAATGTAAAGATTGAAATTTTTTTCATAATTTTTC
>WVZK01000098.1:2063-2328 GCA_011772475.1 Candidatus Aminicenantota bacterium
TCTTCTTATTTTTCCAGGCTGGCGAGCACCCAATCTGCTACCTGCCGTGCCACTTCTCTCCTCTCCTCCTCTGGCACGTCGTCGATATCGAAGAGGTCAGTGTATTTTTTGTAAAAAGCAAGAGCATCGAATTCTATCAGGCGATCTTCTTTGATCAAGTTCCTTAAAATTCGGCCGTGGCACCGGAGGAAGCAACCATCGACCAAAACAACTTTGTTGGCTTTTCTAATCCATTGGGAGATGGCAGAATGAGGCACTGCTAGCA
>WVZK01000098.1:2494-2785 GCA_011772475.1 Candidatus Aminicenantota bacterium
ATTTCCTCTTTCTCCTCTTTACTCATTCTCCCCATCATAAAATCCATCATTTTATCCATCATGCCCATTTCCTTTTCCTCCTTTCTTCAAAATAAAACACTGAATATCTTAAACTATTGCTTTCTTTATAAATTTGGGTCTCAGCGCAAGCATAAGAGCTGGAAGAACCACCAGCGTAAAGATTGCACTGGCAAACAATGTCAAAGATGTCAGACCGCCAAACCGCTTTATATGCTGTCCTCCAGCAAACAGAAGTACGGAGAATCCAAGGCCGACTGTCAGGGCATTGAC
>WVZK01000098.1:2942-3094 GCA_011772475.1 Candidatus Aminicenantota bacterium
AGCAGGGCCAAAACTAGAGTGAGAGTTTGACTCGGTATAAGGGATTCCTCCATCTGATTCAACACTGGTGCGAGTCCCGTGTGACCAAACAACACTTGAGCCTCTTGAATTCTCGGCGGGTTGGAGCCCCCCGAGATTTCCCGGTATTCATC
>WVZK01000181.1:0-163 GCA_011772475.1 Candidatus Aminicenantota bacterium
AACCAATAATCCATCCCCATCTCTTGAAACAGCTTCTCAGCCGTTTTCAAAGTTTCAAGGGCCTTGTCTTTTTGGCCAGTATCGACATACATTTCTCCTAAGAAAAAATACCCCAGAACGGAATAGGTTTTTATTTTCAATTCTTCATAGATCTTGATACCTT
>WVZK01000181.1:339-1100 GCA_011772475.1 Candidatus Aminicenantota bacterium
TCCAAATCAACAATACCTGCAAACGCATAAAACAAACCCAAATCAAAAGGTACTCCTGCATCAATTTGAATTCTAAGTCCCTTCTCCATATGCTTATGAGCCGTTTCGAGATCCCCCAGGAGCCAGTATGCCCACCCTAATCCAATCCAGTTCGCAACCAGGGGTAAAATAATTTGCCCTTCTTCACAGTATCTAAAACAATTTTGGCAATGCTCAATAGCAGTCTTTGCGTCTCCCTTAAGAATAAAATCCCAGCCGCGATCCAATTCCAACGCGCTTAAGGAAAATACGTCTTTAATCTTGAGCGCAAAATCAAGGCCTTTTTCAAACAAGGCTTCCCCTTCCTCAAAATTTCCCATCCTCCACGAACATGTCGCATGCCAAGCATGAAGAAAGGAGTATACGTTATACGGCCTTCCAAAAAATTCGGCTTGCCTTTGTGTTTTTTCAAGCAATGAAATGACTTTAGAAGCTATATCAGTTACTTTGACGTATTCTCCCATCCAAAAGTAAAGGAGAACAAGGTCCGCTCCAACTGGAGCCATTAATTCAATATCATTTATTTTTTCTGCCTCTTTAAACGAATCCTCAGAATATTGAATCGCCTGAAGGAGGTTTTCACCTTTCCATGCATAATATTGACCGATTAGACTCAGGAAGTGTGCAAGACCTTTTTCATCGCCGACCTCTTTTGAGAGGGTCTCTCCTGTCTGAAGGATCTCAAGAGAATCTTGGGGAAAACCCAAATGAAACATGGGGAC
>WVZK01000044.1 GCA_011772475.1 Candidatus Aminicenantota bacterium
AGGACGATGTGATGAAAAAACACATGGAGATGATGCATGAACATATGAAGAAAATGAACGAGCATATGCAGGGCGCTATGAATGAGCTGCAGGAGATGACCCATAGAAAGGAAGAAATACAGAGTCAAAAAGTCAAGAAGTAAGCCTATCTGAGAGGGCCGGCGTAGAAATTACGCCGGCCCTTTTTTTGGAAGAAGTTTTCTGAAAAGAATGAAGCATGTTTATGTATGTCCTGCGTTCTTACAATAGGAAGATTTTGTAGTAATATAAGAGAGGTTGATAGGAATTAACTCATGAGTGAAAAGAGAAACCAAAACACTTTCATGGTACGGGAAAAGTATAATCGGAGTTCAAGTTTCTATGATCTTATGGAATTTCCTATGGAATGGTGACAGATTTAACAGATTTAGGTATGAGTATCCAGAGATCAGTGGCTTTAGACAAACCATATTTCAGGTATGTTGTCTTCGGGCAAGTCAAAGATAACGACAAGATTTATTTCAAAGCGAAATACAGCTTCTGAAAAACTATGGTTTCAATTTTGAAAGTGTGTAACTGGATGATGATTGGGTTGCCTTTATCAATTAAAAGGTCGATTTTGATCAAAAATGCTTATATCAACATTAAAGGAGGATCAATGAAATCAAGAAAACTAATGGTGACACTTGCAACTTCTTTTATCCTTTTCTCCGCGTCTTACAACTGGACCCAACAAAGTCCGGATGAAAAAACAATGATGGAGAATTGGATGAAATACGCCACGCCTGGGAAACCACATCAATTCCTGGCGATGCAAGAAGGCGAATGGGAAGTGGTCGTTAAAATGTGGATGCGACCAGGGGCTTCCCCTAATGAATCCAAGGGCATGGCCCACGGCAAAATGATTCTTGGTGGCCGATATCTTCAGATGCAGCATCACGGGATGATGATGGGCATGCACTTTGAAGGTATCACAATTGGGGCCTATGACAATCATCTAATGACGTTCATTTCAATTTGGATTGATAATATGGGAACAGGCTTTTTTCAAAGTATGGGTTCCCTTGACAACACAGGTAAAATCCTTACTGAAATAGGCGAAATGTTTGATCCTATGACGGGAAACAACCTTAAAATGAGAACGGTTACTACCTACAGCAGCAATGAGAAATTTATTAAGGTTATGTACCATACAATGCCTGACGGTAAGGAATTTAAATCCATGGAAATGGTTTATACTCGTAAAAGGTAGGCCTAAGAAGTACAAATAATCTGGGGGGAGTTTCAGCTCTCCCCAAATCTGATATTTTTCCGAACTGAGAAGCTGTGGATCTCACTTTTCATTATTTAACATCTTTGGAGAAGCCAAAAATAACCCCGTGGTTTATTTCATAGAGAAATACAGCTTCTAATATGATAAGGAAAGGCACTTTGATAAACCATTTAAACCGCTTGATGATATGGATATTCTGAGGGCATTAAAATAAATAGGTGATTGAAATGTATTTAAATTCAAAAGAAAACAAACGATTGCAACAACTACTAATAGATATTCCTGGTGAATGTAATTGTAAAAGTTGTCAAGCCTTATCTAAGGAAAAAAACAAACTCCTGGAGTTGCTTGAGGAGCTGAAACAGACCCAAGATCGTTTAATACATTCAGAAAAAATGGCGGCTCTGGGCAAACTAGCAGCTGGCTTTATTCATGAGATGAATAACCCAATCGGAGCAATAAAGAGTGCGCTAGATGTCTCCAATCGATCCGTTAATAAGATTTTAGAAATATTGAGCAAAGATCCATTTACTAAAGACATTCAGAACAATAGATTGCTCAGTCTCTCTATGGAGGCACTTCAGAGCAATAATTTGGTCACAATTAAAGCGAGTAAACGCATTACAAAGATTCTTAATAGTTTGAGAAGTTTTGTTCGGTTGGATGAGTCTCCATTGCAAAATGTGGATCTGCATGAGTTTTTAGACAGTATTATTACCTTTTTTAATTACGACCTAAACAATAGGATACGAGTAGTAAAAAAATATGGAAATATTCCGATTATTACCTGTCATGCTGCTGAACTAAATCAGGTTTTTATAAACATATTTCAGAATTCTATTGAGTCTATTAGGGGGAAAGGACAAATCACTATTCGAACATTCAGGGAAAATAATAATGTTTGCATTCAGATAACAGACACTGGCATTGGAATTCCTCCTGAAAAGATTCAGAATTTGTTTGAACCAACTTTTTCGAAGAAAGAAACAAGGGTAAAAGCTGGCATGGGACTTTTTATTAGTCTTAACATTGTTAAAAAACATCATGGTCAAATAAAAGTAAACAGCAAGGTTGATAAAGGTAGCACTTTTACTATTATATTGCCAAAAAACTCAACGTAAATTATTATAATTTCTTTCTGTATCCAGGGGGGTCATAAAAAAGAAATACAAAGAAGGGGGTCGGAATATGTAAAGAAAATAAGAAACTAGAGATAAAACATATATTTTGTGAGAAATTGCTTGACATACCGTAGGGGGGTATAGTATATTAAATAGGGAGAGATAAAAAATAAGAGTAAACGACAAAAAAATGAAATAAGGAGGTGATTCTTGCGATGGCAGAAAGGGCGACCGGCTTGGATTAAGAGGTTCAAAACTTTATTTTATAAAGGAGGATTCAATGAATAACAAATGGATCAAAAGGAGAAAAATCAAATTAGATGAAACAAAAAATCATTTCGATGAGATGGCTTTAAAGATCTATTTAGAATTACAAGTAGGAATTCATACTTCTGATTACGATAAGAAGAATGGGATACTTTTAGTGGAATACGAGCTTCAAAAGATAAATTTTAAGACTATGGAGAAGCTATTTTCTGAATTAGGGATTGAGTTATCTAATAAATGGAAAGAAAAGTTGAAGAGAGGAATGGTAAAGTTTAAAGAACAGAATGAACTGGATAATCTTTCCATTAAGCCTCACTCTTGTTATGAGGACCCTAAGCAAGCTCATTATATATGGCAGAGCCAAGGGAGTAAAGAGGTCGATTATCGTGACTTTTACTAGGTAACATATGTACACTGACTTTCGGTTTAGCGTTTATTTTCATTAACATTTAATACCAGGATAAGATACTGTAATATCTATGTAATTTATTCACTAGGTACTAGTTTTTGATAAAGAGCGAAAGTCATAAGCTTCTAATAGCTAGCGACGAACTGAGATAAAAGGGTGTTAAGTAAAATGGTCACAAATACTTACGAGGAAGACATAGTTCGCCTCAAAAGAATTGAAGGGCAGATCATAGGAATCCAAAAGATGATTCTGGATAAAAGATACTGTATCGAATTTTTAACACAGCTCTCATCAATCGTCGCAACGATAAAGAGTGTTGAAGAGAATATAATGTACAGACATTTCAGAGGGTGTATACAGGAATCTTTTAAAAACGGAAGTAAAGAAGACAGAGCCGAAAAGCTCGATGAGATAAAAAGGCTATTTCGAAAGTTTCGGAAATAATGAAATTTGACGAAAGGAGCAATTACTTCAACAAAACAGTCGAAGGAAATTTCGAAGAGAATCTTGCGAGAACAACGGCGGCGCTGAAAGTGGAGAGATTTGGCATCCCCACTGAGACAGATCTCATTCTTTTCTCGGAAGCGATGGCATTTAGTTCTGTTTCTGTGGTGAGCAATTCATTGAGATTACGAAGAGGCAAGGTTTATTTTTCGTAGGAGGGTTTTAATGTCTGCAAAACTGATCATAACGATTTTAGGAGCGCTCATGATTTTCCTAATCAACTTGTATTTTTTTTCGTCCAAAAGAAAGACCTCTGCGGAAGAATCAAGAGTGCATGAATTCAAGAACTGAATGTCAGTGTCAAAGGCAGATATGACTCGAATCAGAGTGTTCTCATGGATAGAATACCCGTCCGGCTAAATTTTTATAGAGATGAAACGGCTGATTTTCTAGAAGCGATAGTTTTTGTTAATTTCAAGGTCAAACAGCCGTTTTTTGCGTTCAAGACAAAGCTTGGAGATTCTGCTACTGAAAAAGAAGGGGAATGCGTGCTTTTATTTAAGGTGAGCATGGTGCTGGGAGATTGATAGTCAGATAAAAAAGCCTTTTAATTTATTCTGAATTTTCTCAAGTAAAAATTTCGCTCGATATCTTTAATCCTTATCCGCTAATTATCCCAGTCATCCTAACTTATGATTGAAAGTTATTTTATGTAAAAAAGGTTGAAAATATGGTCAAAACTATTATAATTTCTATTTAATCTATATAAATAATAATGAATTTATCCAAGTGAGAAAAACAAGTCGTGCCCAGCATGGAGCATATCCTTAAATATTTGAAATCGTCTGAGTTTCTTCCTTTGTATTTTTTAAATGTCAGAGTCATTCTCAAATGACTAAATAAGAAATTGATGCCTTTTGCAGAGAATGTATCGATTTTTGCTGCCTTTTTGGGTGGACTATTGTCTTTTCTTTCTCCATGCTGCCTTCCCATCATTCCCTCTTACCTGGCTTTTATTACTGGAATTTCCACAGCTGACCTCTCTGCGCCTGGGATTCAAAGACATAGGCTCAGGAGGATAATCTTTTATTCCTTTCTGTTCATACTCGGATTCTCGTTTATTTTTATTATTCTTGGAGGCTTGGCCACTTTTATGGGAAGATTTTTAGCTGAAAACGTGAGGTGGCTTGAATTGATCGGGGGGGGCTTCATTATTATTCTGGGATTTCACGTTATGGGTGTATTTCGATTGAAATTCTTAGCGCAAGAAATGAGAATTCATACGAGGGCCAGTCTATCTGGCAAACTCGGTACGATTATTATCGGGGTGGCTTTTGGTGCAGGATGGATTCCCTGTCTGGCGCCCATGCTGGGTGGAATCCTGACTTTAGCCGCAATTAAACAGAATTTCATAGAAGGTGCGACGATAATGGGTTTTTATTCTCTTGGTTTTGGTCTTCCCTTCATGGTCGCAGGAGTTGTGTTTTTAAAATATCTTGGACAAGCAAAATCCATGAAAAAATATTCCAAGCCTATCTCTATTATTAGAGGGATTTTCTTGATAATTGTTGGTCTTCTGCTATTCAGCGGGGTACTTTCCAGTATTTCCAATTCGATGGCCGGCCATAACTAGAACCAGGTGAGTTTCTTTTCTTCTGTTATGATTTTTCTCTGAGTTATTTCTACGGGCAAGATGATATTCCGTTGGTGAAAAAGGTCAAGCTCACGTTGGTTGATCTTTTTGGCCTACAGATGTGGAAGGCGAGCTTGTTTATCTCAGAATATAGTTTCTGATAAAAATCAATTCGCACACTTGAGAGTTTTCAGAAAAAAGACGGAATAACTTCTCTCCTGGTTTTATAAGAATTTATATTTTGAATTCCGCGAAAAAAGCAGATATAATTTTATAAATTTGTGAATTTTCATCTAAATCAGTTAGAGAAGATACTGAGGAAGTAAGAAGAAAAAATTCCGAAATAAATGATTTGGCGACATAATGATAATGAAATTTTAGAAAAGGAATCAAAGAATGTGTAAAAATGATAAACAAGTCAATAAATCTATTACTTGACATACCTAAGGGGGGTATGCTATATTGAGAAAGGAGGTTTAAATGGAAGAACTAATGACTGCTCATTCAGAAGAAATTATACCTTTAAAAAGGATAGAAGGTCAGATCAGAGGAATTCAAAAAATGATCGATGAAAAGAGGTACTGTATTGATATTCTCACCCAGCTTTCTTCAGTCGTCGGAGCGATAAAGCGGGTGGAAGAAAACATCTTGAACAGACATCTGAGAGGCTGTGTGCGGGAGTCATTCGTAAAAGGCAAAAGAGAAGACAAAGAAGAGAAAATTAACGAAGTCATTAATGTTTTACAGAACTTTCGAAAATATTGAGAGGGGCGATCGTGAGTTACTATTTCAGCAAAAAAATTAATGAATCCTACGAGAAGACCCTCGAGAAAGTTATTGAATCTCTCAAGAGTGAAGGCTTTGGTATTCTAACCGAAATAGATGTCAAAGAAACATTGAAGAACAAACTGGATGTCGATTTCCAGAAGTACAAGATCCTCGGAGCCTGTAATCCACCTTTTGCTTATGAAGCACTAAAAGCAGAAAATAAGATAGGAACCATGCTTCCCTGTAATGTCATTGTCCAGGAAATGTCTGAAGGGCAGATGGAAGTGGCCGCTGTTGATCCTGTTGCCTCTATGAAAGCGATCGACAACCCAGCTCTGCTCGAAATAGCCAATCAAGTTCAGGGAAAATTGAAGAAAGTTGTTATGAGTCTTTAGTATTTTTCGAAAAATAACCAGAGAGGAGACTTTTGATGTTTAAAGATTTAGTTTGCGGAATGGAGATTAAAAAAGAAGAAGCTGCTGCCTCTTCTGTATATAAAGGAAAGGAATACTACTTTTGTGCCCAAAGCTGCAAAGAAAAGTTTGATCAGGACCCTGAGAAATATATTAAAAAAGAAGAAAATCAAGGACATAAAGGAGAGGACGAGGCGGGAGAACATAGGTCTAAAATAAGTGAGCCATCAAAAGCAGAAAGGATAGATATTCCAGTAGCGGGGATGAGTTGTGCCAGTTGTGCCTCCGCGATTCAAAGGGGACTGGCAAGTTTAAAAGGAGTGGAGAAGGCTAACGTTAACTTCGCTACATCTAGAGCTACCGTTCTTTATCAACCTCAGCTTGCCAAACCAGAAGATTTCATCTCCTCTGTTAAAAAAAGCGGTTATGAAGTGGGTACAGCCTCCCTCGAGCTTCCTATTCGGGGCATGGAATGTGCTTCCTGTGTCCAGAAGATTGAGAGAGCTCTTCTTCAGACCAGAGGTGTGACAAAAGCAGTAGTGAATTTAGCCACCGAGAAGGCCAAAGTTGAGTATCTTCCCTCAGAGACGAATATTGAGGAAATAAAGCGTGCTGTAGAATCAACGGGCTATAAAGTCCTTGAATTTGCGCCCTCAGAAGAAGTAGAGGATCCGGAAAGACTTATTCGGGAGAAAGAGTATAAAAAATTGAAAATAAAGTTTATAGCTGGGCTGGTCCTTGGTCTCTTAGTATTTTTTGGGAGTACTCGCCACTGGTTTCCCTTTATTCCTGCTTTCTTGAGTAATTTCTATTTGCTGTGGATTCTGGCCACACCTGTCCAATTCTGGGTCGGTTGGCAATTTTATAGAGGAGCATGGGGTGCCTTCAAGCATAGAAACGCTGATATGAACACTTTGATTGCTATTGGCACCTCAGCCGCCTATTTCTATAGCGTAACGGCTACCCTATTTCCCTCATTCTTTGAGGCAGGTGGAATAAAGCCTGAAGTCTATTTCGATACCTCAGCCCTGATTATTGTGTTGATTATCCTGGGGAGGCTTCTGGAAGCAAGGGCGAAAGGGCAGACTTCAGAAGCCATAAAGAAGTTAATAGGATTGCAGCCAAAAACAGCTCGCATCATCAGAGAGGGAAAGGAGATGGATATTCCGGTTGAAGAAGTTCTGGTTGGAGATAAAGTTTTGGTCCGGCCAGGAGAAAAGATCCCAGTGGACGGAGTGGTGAAGGAAGGAAAATCAGCGGTTGATGAATCGATGATTACCGGAGAGAGCATTCCAGTATCAAAAGAACCAGGAGATGAGGTCATCGGTGCCACTATAAATAAGACAGGGAGTTTCAAATTCCAAGCGACAAAAGTTGGGAAAGATACAGCCCTAGCTCAAATCATAAAGCTCGTTCAGGAGGCCCAAGGTTCTAAAGCTCCCATCCAGAGATTAGCAGATATCATCTCTGGCTACTTTGTTCCTATCGTTATATCTATTGCCATTGCGACTTTTATCATCTGGTTTAACTTTGGCCCTTTTCCTGCTCTGACCTTTGCTCTTTTGACTTTTGTGGCAGTCATGATTATTGCCTGCCCCTGTGCTTTGGGGCTGGCTACACCAACAGCTGTCATGGTGGGGACAGGCAAGGGAGCTGAGAAAGGAATTTTGATCAAGGGTGGAGAGAGTTTAGAAACAGCCCACAAGCTTGATACGATTGTTTTTGATAAAACAGGCACTTTAACCAAAGGAGAGCCTGAGATTACGGATATCGTCAACGTCCAGGCTTATAAAGAGGAAGAGATTCTTAAATATGCGGCCAGTGCTGAGAAGGCTTCTGAACATCCCTTGGGTGAGGCTCTCATCAAGAGAGCAGGAGAAAGGAAGATCAAACTTTACGAACCAACGGATTTCCAGGCCATCGAGGGCCATGGAATCGAAGCAATGGTTGGTGGGAAAGATGTTCTCTTAGGGAATCTGAAGCTAATGCGCAAGCGGAAGATAGAAGTGAAGGATTTAGAGGCAAAAGCTGAAAAGCTTGCCAGTGAAGGAAAGACTCCAATTTATGTCTCTCTGGAGGGGAGAGCTGCTGGATTGATCGCAGTTGCGGATACGTTAAAGGAGAATTCCATTCAGGCTGTAGAGAAGCTGAAAAGACTGGGATTGCAAGTTGTCATGCTAACCGGAGATAACAGAAGGACGGCTGAGGCCATCGCCCGAAAAGCAGGTATTGAGAGAGTACTTCCTGAGGTTCTTCCTGAAGATAAAGTTCACGAAATAAAAAGACTTCAATCTGGAGGAAGAATTGTTGCCATGGTGGGAGATGGAATCAATGATGCTCCTGCCTTAGCCCAGGCAGATGTAGGGATAGCCATAGGTTCAGGGACGGATGTGGCTATGGAGGCTTCGGACATCACCTTAATCAAAGGAGATCTGCGGGGAGTTGTTTCTGCTATAGAGCTGAGCAAGCGAACCATAAGGATCATAAAACAGAATCTTTTCTGGGCGTTTTTCTACAACACCGCTGGAATCCCGATTGCTGCTGGAGTCCTTTACCCATTTTTTGGGATACTCTTGAATCCGATTTTTGCCTCAGCAGCCATGGCTTTCAGTTCTGTATCTGTTGTTTCCAATTCTTTGAGGTTGAGAAGAGCTAAGCTATGAAGTTGGGGGAGGATTGAGATGCCAGCAAAGTTGATAGTGACAGTAGGAGGCGTTTTTCTCATTGGTTTAGTGAATTGGTATTTCTTCTTTTCCAGACGAAAGGTTGCTTCAGCTGAAGTCAAAGGGAGCAAGATTCAGGAGGTTAAAATTGTGGTGAAGGGAGGATATAGTCCTGATGTAATTGTGGTTAAAAAAGGAATACCAGTCCGCCTTGATTTCTATCGGGATGAGACTGCCGATTGTTCAGATACTATCGTCTTTGGCGATTTTAAGATACGAAAGCCCCTTCCTGCTTTTAAAACGACTGCCATAGAGTTTACTCCAGAGAAAGAGGGAGAGTATGTCTTTACTTGCGGAATGGGAATGATGAGAGGGAAGATCATTGTGAGGTGATCTGGCATTTTTGAAAGACAAAGAAAAAGAAGCTTACATAGATATCATAGTCGGCATAAGGGAAAGAAAACGAAGAAACCTGGATTGGATTGAACTGAATATCTTGAATTGAAAGAAATTTTTTAAAATGTATATATTTTCTATAGTTATTATAGGATAATAAAGTAATTGGAAAGGATAAAAAAAAATGAAAAAAGTCGTCAGTTCTTTTTTGATTTTAATTTTAATGATTTCTTTGGGGGGGAATTTAGTCTCATTTTCTCAGGAAGTGACAAAAAAGAAGATATCCCTCTCTGAGCTGATTCAGGAAGCCCTCGAACAAAACCCCCAGCTTAAAGCAGCCAGGAATGAATGGCAGGCAGCTCTGGAGGTCATTCCTCAAGCTAAATCCCTTCCTGATCCCATGCTGAGCTATACCTACTTTGGCCAGAGCATTGAAACCAGACTTGGGCCCCAGAGGAATAAGGTCTCACTTTCCCAGAAGTTTCCTTTTTTTGGAAAACTATCACTTAAAGGGGAAATTGCTGAGAGTGCATCCTCGATCTTCAAAGAGCTGTACAAGACAGTTAAAGCAGATATCATACTAAAAGTGAAAATAGCCTATTTTTCTCTTTACTGGTTCGATAGGTCAATAAAGATAAGCCAGGAAGAAAAGGAAGTACTCAAAAGGTTGGCTAAAATTGCTGAGAAGAAATATGAGACAGGAAAGGCCAATCAGCAGGATGTCCTGAAAGCCCAGCTTGAGATCTCAAGAATCACCGATAGAGTCCTCCTGCTCGAACAGGGAAGGATAGGTGTTGTTGCCAAGTTGAATAGCCTTTTGAACCGGCCTGCTGATTCGTATCTTGGTGAGGCTGAAGAATTCGCCACGCCGGAATTAAAGGCTGGTTTAGAAGAACTCTATGAGTGGGCGAAGGAAGCGCGGCCAGAGTTGAGAAAAGCCAGGTATCACATCGAGAAAAATGAGAAAAGCTTGAAGTTAGCCAAGAAGAATTATTTTCCTGATTTTAAGCTTATGTTTGACTATATCGATATTGGAGGAGGGACCACGAACCATCCTGAAGATGGCCGTAATTCCTGGATGGGCTCTATCGGCATAAATATTCCTCTCTGGCGCAACAAGCTCAAAGCTGCAGAAGCAGAGACAGCCGTCAGACTCAAAGCCAGTCAGGAAAAATACCAGAATATTGAAAATGAGACCCTCTCCCGAATAAATGAGCTGTTTTTTGAGACAAGAACAGCCCAAGAACAGGTGGAACTGTACCAATACTCTCTCTTGCCTCAGGCAGAACAGTCTTTGAAGGCTTCTGAGGTGGGGTATTTGGCAGGTAAAGTTGATTTTCTGAACTTGTTGGACTCAGAAAGGATGGTTCTTCAAATAAAAATTGGATATTTCAAGGCCATTTCTGATCGGGGAAAAAGCTTTGCTCAACTGGAAAGAGTGGTTGGCAAAGACTTAATCAACCAAGATTCAACAGTGACTAGTAGACAATGAATATGAATTGGATCATAGAAATGACCTGTTTCGCGATTCTAGCTCAGTTCATTAATCAAGATGGGCTGAACATGCTAGCTAAACGAAATAGACTAGATAAACTAGAAAGGAGGAAATCAAAATGAATAAATCGAAAAGGTATTTAATCCTTGGATTTGGATTCATTTTTCTGGTTGCAAGCATAATCCTGGTTTCTTGTAAACCAGAAGAAGAGAAGGTCGAAGAAACGCCGGTGGCTGAGAAACAGAAAACTGCGGAAAGAGAGATTCTCTACTATACCTGCGGTATGCATCCAACGGTTAGAGTGAGCGTTGAGGATTACGAGAAGGGTAATGCAAATTGTCCCATCTGCAACATGGGCTTAGTACCCGTGTACAAAGAAGGTGAAATGGCTGAGATGGAAGCTGATGAGCATGCAGAACACGAGGGAATGGGAGCAGAGATCAAACTGACTCCCAGAGCCCAAGCCCTGGCCAGGGTGAAAACCGAAGAAGTCACGTTCCAGCATCTCTTCCGGGAAATAAATACGGTAGGTGAAATCAATTATGATGAACGAAGAGTCGCTTATGTTGCAGCCTGGATTTCGGGTCGGATTGATAAACTCTTCGTAGATTTTACTGGGGTGAAAGTCAAAAAGGGAGACCCTTTAGTCTGGATTTACAGCCCTGAGCTTTTGACAACCCAGGAGGAGTACCTGCTCGCCCTTGAGACTCTCGAAAGAGTCAAAGGGAGTGGAAATGCGGAAACGATCAGAGGAGCCGAATCTCTGGTCGAGGCCTCCAAGAGAAGACTTCTCTTGTGGGGAATCAGCGGGAAGCAGGTGGAAGAACTCCACCAGAGGAAAGAAGCAAATACGCATATGACCATCTATGCTCCGATCGGAGGAACAGTCATCCACAAGAATGCCCTGGAAGGGAAATACGTGAAAGCAGGAGAAAACTTGTATCAGATAGCAAATCTTTCTAACCTCTGGGTTCTGGCTGATATCTATGAATACGAAATGGCGTGGATTAAAAAGGGTCAAAAAGTTGAGATTATCACTTCAGCTTATCCAGGGGAGAAATTTGAAGGGAAGATCTCTTTCATCGATCCTTACCTGAATCCCAAGACCCGTTCGGTGAAAGTCAGAGTGGATGTGCCCAATGCTCGATTGATGCTCAAACCTGGGATGTACGCGAATGTCTTCCTAAAATCTCACATCCCTGAAGGTATTCGGGACCCAGGAAAAATCGTGTATACCTGTTCCATGCATCCCGAAGTCATATCTGATAAGCCAGGGGAATGTCCGATCTGCGGGATGTTCCTGGTGAAAAAAGAGGTGGCTTCTCCTGATATGATACTGGCCGTTCCCAAAGGCGCGGTTCTGGATACAGGAGCCAGAAAGCTTGTCTATATTGAGAAAGAAAAGGGAACTTATGTTCCCCAAGAAGTCGAAATCGGGTCCGAAGCAATTACTGAAATAAACGGTCAAAAGAAAAGATATTACGTCATTAAAGCTGGACTTTCGGAAGGGTTGAGAGTCGTCTCCCAGGCAAACTTCTTAATCGATTCTCAGAGCCTGATTACTGGTCAAGCAGAAGCTATCTATGGAGGAGCTATAGAAGCGGAGAAGGATAAAAAAACTCCGCCGACCAAGCATATTCATTAAAAGAAAAGGTTTTTCTAGCAGCATAAAATGACGGAAGACAGGAGTTACAGATGATCAATAAAATTATCGAATATTCTCTCAGGAATAAATTTATCATTCTAGCTCTTTTTATCCTTATTGTGGGTTGGGGTTACTGGGCTCTCAACAGAACCCCTGTCGACGCCATACCGGACATCGGAGAAAACCAGCAGATTGTGTTTGTGGATTGGCCTGGACGAAGTCCAAGAGATATTGAGGACCAGGTTATTTATCCTCTTTCTGTAAACCTTATGGGTATTCCAGGAATGAAGGTGATCCGTTCCAATTCTATGTTCTCGTTTGGAATGGTCAACGTCATCTTCCAAGAAGGAGTAGATTTCTATTGGTCAAGAACACGAATCCTGGAAAGGCTGAACTTGGCTCAGAAGGACCTGCCAGCAGGAGTTATTCCTCAATTGGGCCCTGATGCCACAGCCCTCGGACAAATCTTCTGGTATACCATAGAGAACGGCTATTATTGTCCTGACCATCCCAAAGAAAGATACAGTGAAACCGGCAAGTGTTCTGAGGATGGCCAGGAGCTTGTACTCTCTGATTATAACCTGGGCGAACTGCGTTCGATCCACGATTGGTATGTCCGCTATCAGTTGAACTCAGCTGAAGGTGTTTCTGAAGTAGCGACTGTGGGAGGTTTTGTCAGGCAATACCAGATAGATGTTGATCCGCATAAGCTGCTCGCCTTCAATGTCAATTTGCACAGCATGTTTGATGCTGTTCGCCGCAGTAACATCGATGTGGGAGCCAAGGTTATCGAAGAAGGTGGCGCTGAATTCATTGTTCGCGGTCTCGGCTTTATTAAATCTATAGAGGATATTGAAAACATCGTGATCGGGTCTCATGGGGGAGTTCCGGTCTATGTCAAAAATGTCGGAACCGTGACCGTCGGCCCTGAGTTCAGAAGAGGAGCTTTAGACAAAGAGGGAGCAGAAGTTACAGGTGGAGTCGTTCTGATGAGATACGGAGAAAATCCTTTAAGAGTCATCGAAGCTGTTAAAGAGAAGATTGAAGAGATAACTCCAGGACTTCCTTCAGGTGTACAGATTGAGTCTTTCTATGACCGTACAGAGCTCATCAACCGGGCCACGGATAATCTGAAAAAAACTTTGTTAGAAGAGATCGTGGTCGCTGTTGTAATCATTCTCCTCTTTTTAGCTCATTTTCGAAGCAGCCTGATCGTCTCCATAGTCCTTCCGGTTGGCGTGTTGATATCTTTCCTCATCATGTATTATCTCAAGATCCCGTCTAACATCATGTCCTTGGGAGGGATAGCGATTTCCATCGGCGTCATGGTGGATGCCGGCATTGTGATGACCGAAAACATCTCCCGCCATCTGGCATTATCCCGCGAGAACAGACTGAACTCTTTAATCTTGGCTGCTAAGGAAGTCGGGCCAGCCATCTTTTTTGCCATCCTCATTATTGTAGTGGCTTTTATCCCTGTTTTTTCCTTAAGAGGCCAGTCGGGAAAACTATTTTCTCCTCTAGCCTTTACCAAAACCTTTGCCATGTTTGGCTCGGCCGTTCTCGCTATCACCCTTGTTCCTGTGCTCTCTGCTATTTTCTTGAGAGGGAAGATGCGTCTTCCGGAGAAAAACATTCTGACGCGTTTCCTGATACGCCTCTATGAACCTGTCCTACGGTTTTCCTTGAAGCACAAAATCATTGTCCTTCTCATCGCAGTCATTCTTCTCGGAGTGAGCTTTTTCCCTCTATCTCAGATAAAAAGTGAGTTTATGCCTCCTTTGAACGAAGGCGATTTGCTTTTTATGCCGGTTCTTCTTCCAGGAGCATCGCTCACTCAAGTCATGGATATTATGAAAACTCAAGATATGATTCTAAAATCTTTCCCTGAGGTTGAGCAGGTAGTGGGAAAGTTAGGCAGAGCCGAGTCTCCCACTGACCCTGCGCCAGTTGGGATGATTGAGACAATCATAAAATTGAAACCAAAGAAGTTATGGCGTAAAGGAATGACGCGCCAGAATCTCATCAACGAAATGGATAACGCCCTCAGGATTCCTGGAGTGAGCAATATCTGGACCCAGCCCATCCGGAATAGGATTGATATGCTGGCCACCGGGATTCAAACACCTATCGGAGTCAAAGTATTTGGAGAAGATTTGGGTGAAATCGAAAAAATAGGAATTCAGATTGAAAGCATTCTACGAGAGATTCCAGGGGCCAGAAATCCTTATGCTGAAAGAATCGGGAACAAGCCCTACATCGAGATTGAGATCAACAGAGAAGAAGCTGCCCGTTATGGCGTAAAAGTGGGTGATATCCAGCACTTGATCATGACCGCCATAGGAGGGATGAACATCACCACGACAGTAGAAGGAAGAGAGCGCTATCCGGTTCGAATCCGGTACATGAGAGAACTCAGAGACAGCTTCGAAGCTCTGGAAAGAACCTTTGTTCCCACTCCTTCCGGCGCGCAGATCCCTCTCAGTCAATTGGCCGTGATCCAGAAGGTCCCAGGACCAGCCAAGATCGCAGGAGAAAACACTCTTCCCTACGTAAGGGTTTTTGTCGATGTCAATACAGACGAAGTGGGAATTGTAGACTTTGTCAATCAGGCTCAAAACATTGTCAATGAAAAACTAGTACTTCCCTCTGGCTATTACATTTCCTGGAGTGGACAGTATGAGTATGAAATGCAGGCCAGGAACCGTCTGATGGTCGTGCTTCCGATCTGTATCTTCATCATTTTTATATTGCTCTACCTGAAGTTCAAACGGTTTTCATCAGCTTCGATCCTGATTTTTTCACTGCCTTTTGCCTTCATAGGAGGAATCTGGCTTCAATTCATACTTGGATTTAAGTTCAGTACCGCAGTCTGGGTGGGCTACATTGCTCTATTTGGAGTTGCAGTGGAAGCAGGAGTGGTGATGATGGATTTCTTGGTGGAATATTCTCGGAAAAGCAGGGACATCGTGGAAAACATCGTTCAAGCTGCCTTGCTAAGAGTCCGTCCCATAATCATGACCACTACCACCACCATCTTAGCACTTATTCCGATCCTGATAAGCACAGGAACCGGCGCCGAGATCATGAAGCCCATCGCTACTCCAACAGTCGGCGGATTGGTCACCGCAACCATGCTAAATCTGATACTTGTTCCTGTTATTTTTACTTGGGTACTCCAGTTCCGATTAAAACGAGAAAGAAAAACTGATAGCGAAAAGGAGTGATTATGGCTCAGAATAGGAAAAATTTTTCAATAGTTTTGATTATCGGTGTCTCGTTATTGATAGGATTTTTGGGAGGGTATTTAGCAGGTTTTCGATATGGATTAAGGTTAAACAGACAGAATTTTATACCCCCAATGGCTCAGAAAACCCAGAGCCGGCCTTCGAGGACCCATCTTGATGCTGAGGCAATCGAGATTATCAAAGAATTAAATTGCGTCTGTGACTGTAAAATGAAGCTTTCGCCTTGTACGTGTGAAGAAGTAAGAGGATCAAAGGAAATAAAGGCATATGTTCAAGAACTTGTTGAACAGAGATTATTGAAATCAGAAGTAATGGAGCGCCTTGTGGAAAGATATGGTCAAGCCGTTCTAATAAAAAGGAGCTCATAGGAAACAAATAAGGGTCAGGTCCCCATTTTCGTCTCCTGTTTTGTTTTTTTCCTTTTTTTTTAGTTTTTTTTCGAAATCTTTTGACCTTGGGATTTTCCTGTGCTATAAGTTAGGAAAATTGGAGAGACTTTCTGTGTGTCTCTGTTTACAAGTTAGGGGATCAAACACAGGGACTCTCACTCTCATTAATAATATAAAGCCAGCCCTAACAGAAACTATTAAAAAGAAACAATCCAATTCTCCCGAGCAAAGGAAGTGAAAAAGACTGCACTTATATTAGAGGATGGCACACAATACGATGGTTTTTCTTTCGGTCAAGAAAAGTCGGTCTCAGGAGAAGTTGTTTTTAACACTGGCATGGTCGGCTATTACGAATCCTTGACCGATCCCAGCTACAAAGGCCAGATTCTGGTCCTCACTTATCCTTTAATAGGAAATTATGGTGTTCCTGGAAACGAAACTGAACACAACTTATCAAAACATTTTGAGTCAGACAAGATTCAAATTTCTGCCTTGGTCGTTTCTGATTATTCTTTCTCCCATGACCATTGGAGCGCCGCCAAAAGTCTGTCTGAATGGCTGAAAGAAGGCGATATTCCTGCCCTCCACGGGATTGATACCAGAGCTTTGACTAAAAGGTTAAGAGAAAGAGGAACCATGCTGGGCAAGATTCGTTTTGGCCAGGATGTTGAATTTTACGATCCCAATAAAGATGATCTCGTACGCCAGGTTTCCATCAAAGAGCCGATAGCCTACAACGAAAAGGGGAGGATAAAGATCGTTGTTGTTGACTGCGGTGTTAAATACAGCATTCTCAGAAGTTTGATAAAAAGGGATTGTTCTTTGATAAGAATTCCCTATGACTACAATTTCTTCGATTATTCTTTCGATGCTGTTGTCATCTCTAATGGACCTGGCAATCCCAAAATGTATCAAGAAACCATCGATAACATAAAAGTTTGCTTGGAGCGAGAAATACCGACTTTTGGCATTTGTATGGGAAATCAGATCATGGCCTTAGCAGCTGGAGCGAATACCTACAAACTCAAATATGGTCATCGAAGCCAGAATCAGCCCTGCCTCCAGCTCGGAACAAAGAGGTGTTTTATCACTTCCCAAAATCACGGCTATGCCGTGGAAACAAAAACCCTCCCCAAAGGTTGGGAGCCCTGGTTCGTGAACATCAATGATCAAACGAATGAAGGGATCAAGCACAAAGCCAAGCCTTTCATGTCGGTACAGTTTCATCCTGAGCAGTTACCAGGTCCAGTGGACACTGAATATTTGTTCGACACTTTTTTAAAGATGGTAAAAAAATGAAAAAGGTCATCATCTTAGGAAGCGGAGCCCTCAAGATTGGTCAGGCCGGAGAATTCGACTACTCGGGAAGCCAGGCGATCAAGGCTCTCCAAGAAGAAGGAATAAAAGTCGTCTTGGTCAATCCCAACATCGCCACTATCCAAACTTCAGAGGCTTTAGCTGATAAAATCTATTTCTTGCCCGTGACTCCCTATTTTGTAGAGAAGGTCATAAAAAGAGAAAAACCAGAGGGAATACTCCTGGGATTCGGCGGGCAGACAGCTCTCAATTGCGGCGTGGAGCTACATAGAAAAGGCGTGTTTGATAAACACAAGGTCAAAGTGCTGGGAACCTCGATCCAGGCCATAATGGATTGTGAAGACAGGGAACTCTTTGTGAAAAGATTGAGCCAAGCCAATTTAAAGGTACCGCGGAGTACAGCTGTAAAATCTCCTGAAGAAGCTCTAGAAGCGGCTCGAAAGATTGGTTATCCGGTGATGGCTAGAGTCGCCTATGCCCTGGGTGGTCTGGCTTCTGGGGTATCATACACTGAAGAAGAGCTTTCAGAAAGAGTCGAGAAGGCCTTTTCCTTCACCAGACAAATTCTCATAGAGGAATATCTCGAAGGTTGGAAGGAGATTGAATACGAGGTGGTCAGAGACAGCGCTGATAATTGCATCACTGTTTGCAATATGGAGAATTTTGACCCCATGGGGATCCACACTGGCGAAAGCATCGTCATCGCTCCCTCTCAGACTCTGACCAACCAGGAATACCATAGATTAAGAGATGTCTCGATTAAAGTCATCAAGCATTTGGACATAGTCGGAGAATGCAATATCCAGTTCGCCTTGGATAAGAAGAGCGATGATTATCGGATCATAGAAGTCAATCCAAGACTGTCAAGAAGCAGCGCTCTCGCCTCCAAGGCCACTGGATACCCATTGGCTTTTATTGCAGCTAAGCTGGCCCTGGGTTATTCCCTTGTTGACTTGGAAAATTCCATAACTAAGAAAACAATGGCTTGTTTCGAGCCGGCTTTGGACTATGTGGTGGTGAAGATTCCAAGATGGGATTTGATCAAATTCAAAAGGGCTTCGAAAAAGATCGGCACCGAGATGAAGAGCGTCGGAGAAGTCATGGCTATCGGGAGGAAATTTGAAGAAGCTCTCCAGAAAGCCCTTCGAATGCTGCAGGTGGGGATGTATGGTCTGGTTGGCAATGATATTACTTTTGATGATCTAGAAAAAGAGCTCAAGAATCCTACGGATTTGAGAATATTTGCTATCGCTGAGGCCGTAAAACATTATCCTATCGATAAAATCCATGATTTGACCCAGATAAACAAATGGTTTCTCTACAAGTTGAAGAATATCGTTGATTTAGAACAAGAACTCAGAGTATATGATTACAGTCAGATTACCAAAGAGCTGTTGCTGAAGGCGAAGCAACATGGATTCTCTGATAAGCAGGTTGCCCTTCTCTTTCATAAGGAAGAATTAGATATCAGGAATTTGAGAAAGAAGTTCGACCTCATGCCAGTCGTGAAGCAGATTGATACCTTGGCCGCGGAATACCCTGCCCAAACCAATTATCTCTATCTCACCTATAATGGAATGGAAGATGATGTTGAATTTTCAGAAAAAAACAAGGTTATTGTTTTAGGCTCTGGCTCTTACAGAATCGGTTCTTCGGTTGAATTCGATTGGTGCTGCGTAAACGCTGTTTTATCGCTAAGGGATATGGGCTACAAGACTTTGATGATCAACTATAATCCCGAAACTGTCAGCACGGATTATGATATCTGCGATAAATTGTACTTTGATGAACTGAGCTTTGAGACCGTGGCCGATATTTATGAGAAAGAAGCTCCCCTGGGGCTTATCATCTCTATGGGAGGGCAGATTCCTAACAATTTGGCCATGAAATGTCACCAATACGGAGTAAAGATTCTGGGAACCTCTCCATTGAATATCGATAAGGCAGAGGACAGGCATAAGTTCTCGGCTTTGTTGGATAAGCTGAAGATTGACCAGCCAGAATGGAAGGAACTCACAGAAATTAGCGTAGCCAAAGCCTTTGCGAGCAAGGTAGGCTATCCAGTGCTCATTAGGCCAAGCTATGTTCTGAGCGGGGCAGCCATGTCTGTGGCCCTGAATGACTCGGAGCTGGTGAGCTACCTGGAGAAGGCCTCTCGAATCAGCCCTGAGTATCCGGTTGTCATCAGCAATTTTATCGAGAATGCCAAAGAAATAGAGATCGATGCTGTGGCTAAAAAAGGCGATTTATTCGTATACGCCATCTGCGAGCATGTTGAAAATGCTGGAGTCCATTCAGGGGATGCCACCATGGTGCTGCCTCCTCAAAGGACCTATCTTGAGACAACCCGAAGAATGAAAAGAATTGCCCGGAAGATTGCCAAATCTCTCCAGATCAATGGACCGTTCAATATTCAGTTCATTGCTAAAGAGAATGAGGTTAAAGTCATCGAGTGCAATCTGCGGGCCTCGAGGTCCTTTCCATTTGTCTCCAAAGTCTTCAAGCTAAATTTTATTGACTTGGCCACAAGGTTCATCATGGCAAAGGATATTCCCAGAATTGATAAGTCCTGTTTTGAGCTTGATTATGTTGGTGTTAAAGCACCTCAATTTTCATTCACCAGGATAAAAGGTGCTGATCCAGTTTTGAGCGTAGAGATGACTTCTACCGGCGAAGTGGCCTGCATCGGAGATAACTTTGAAGAAGCTTTCTTAAAGGCCTTGCTATCGGTTGGGTTTGAATTTCCGAAGAAGAACATCCTCTTGTCTACGGGTCCCTTTGAAAGCAAGGCCAAATTTTTACCTAATGCCAAAAGATTGCAGGATCTGGGTTTTAGCCTCTTCGCAACTCGTGGGACAGCCGACTATATGAAGTATCACGGCATTTATTCGGCAGCTCTTTACTGGCCTCTGGAGAAGAGAGAACCCAATACACTCTCTTACATAGCGAACAGAAAGCTTGATCTTATCATCAACATCCCGAAAAGCATCGATGAAGATGAGCTGACCAATGATTACCTCATCAGAAGGAAAGCCACTGATTTTAATATCCCTTTGATCACTAATCTGCAGTTCGCCGAAAGATTCATCGATGCCATCTCCAGGACAAAGCTGAATGAATTGAAAATAAAATCCTGGGACGAGTATTGACCCCAATAGTCGAGTTTGGCATTCAATAATTTCAATAACATCCAGGAGAAGCAATGTCAGTGGAGTCAAGCCTTTATGACTTTTATAATGTCCTTAAAAAGGGGAGAGTTTATTTTTCGTCTCCTTTATCGTCATCAATGTGTTTTTTATTTAATTGACAATTTTGATAGAGATTGTATAATTATTATTTAATAAAAAACTTTTGGAGGAGCGAATGACTAAACATTCAAAAGTATTAACTTTCTTTTTGGCGTTTTCCTTTGTTCTTAGTTTAGCAGCAATTGCCCAGCAGGCTGAAGAGACAGTCGTTTGTGCTGTGAGCGGCCATAAGATCAAAAAATCTGAAGCCAAAATTACCCATGAGTACAAAGGAAAGACCTACTATTTCTGCAGTGAGAAGTGCAAGGAGGAGTTCCTGGAGAATCCTGAGAAATATATCCAGAAGAAAGAAGAAATGAAGGCCGTCTATACTTGCCCCATGCACCCCGAAGTTAAGTCAGATAAACCTGGCAAATGCTCTAAATGCGGCATGAAGCTAGAGAAAAAGATGATGCACAAAGAAAAAATGGAGCACAAAGAGCAAATGATGCATAAGGAGAAGATGGAGCATAAGGAGAAGATGCATGCCCATATGCACAAACAGACTCATATGCATAGGGAAGCTAAAGAAAAACAATGCTGTCCCATGATGGGCATGATGGGAAGTGAAGATATTGAAATGACTGTCGAGAATACGAAAGATGGAATTGTTGTGAAAGTCACCTCAAAAAATGAAGAAACCGTGAAGAAAATTCAGGAAATGGCGTCCAAGATGAAAGAGTGCTGCCAGGAAGAAGGCGAGAAAGCAAAAACCTGTAAAAAAGAAGTAAAAAAAGAGGAAGTCAAAAAGGAAGTAATCGAGAAGTAAACACTTAAAACATTAAAAAAAATCCCTCTGGTTCCGTCGGGCCAGAGGGATTTTTTTTATAAAATCATTTCCTGCTTTCCAGTCCATCCGCTCAGGTGCCTCTGGCTCTCAATCCAGCGGGATTATAGGAAACCTTTTTCTCTCAGCCAATCATCGTTGTATATCGTGCTCAGGTAGCGGTTAGCTGAGTCAGGAATAATTGTAACAATCCGAGCTGGTTTATCAATCTCTTTGGCGAGCTTGAGAGACGCCCAGAGAGCAGCTCCGCTTGAACCCCCAGCTAGTATGGCTTCTTTGTTGGCCAGCTCTCTAGTCATCTGGAAAGCTTGCTTGTCTGTGATTTGATAGACATTGTCGATCAGGTCAAAATCAACACAGCCGATGAGGAATTCATCGCCCAAGCCTTCGAGCAAATAGGGAGAAGGTTTTGTCAATTTTTTTATGTGAAAATAGTTAAAAAGTACCGAACCTAAAGGATCAATACCGATGACTCTAATTTTTGGATCTTTTTCTTTGAGGAATTTTGCTACTCCACTGATAGTTCCGCCTGTTCCCATGCCGGCGACGAAATAGTCGATTTTCCCTTCCATCTGTTTCCAGATCTCTGGACCGGTTGTTTTGTAGTGGGCTTCGTTGTTTTCTCGATTATTGTGCTGGTTGAAGTAATAGCCATTGGGGCTTTTCTTGGCAATTCGGAGAGCTATGTTGTTGTAGCTATCAGGAGATTCGGGAGGGATAGTATGGTCTATCAGGACGAGTTCCACATTCAAAACCTTGAGAAACTCGATTTTTTCGGGGCTGATGTTATCCCGGACCACCATTTTCACCTTGTATCCTTTAAGCGCACCAACCATAGCCAATGCAAGGGCTGTGTTCCCAGAAGAGTTGTCCACGATCGTATCACCGGGCTTTATCCTCCCTTCCTTTTCAGCTTTTTCAATCATGTATTTTGCGATTCTGTCTTTGATACTTCCCATGGGATTGAGGAACTCGAGCTTGGCAAAGATATCAGCTTTGATCCCCTTTGTGATTCGATTCAATTTAATGAGAGGAGTGTTGCCGATTCCTTCCAGAACGTCTTTTGAGAAAAATTTCAGCGGCATATTTTTGTTTTTCTCCTCGTTAAATTGGATATCTCTTGTTCACGTGCCTCTGTTTTTTGAGCATGGGGATAGTTTATAACATCGACAAAATTGTCTGTCAATAAAAGGACGTATTTCCTCCGAGTCGGGTATTTATAAATATTATAATAAAAACACAATTTGAAGCTCAACTTTTGGAGATGAGAATAATTTGGTATCCTAGGGGATAAGATGAAGAGAAAGCATAATAGAGTTGTTGTGGCCATGAGTGGAGGAGTGGATTCCTCACTCGCAGCAGCTCTCCTCCAGGAGCAGGGCTATGAAGTCATCGGAATCACCATGAATCTTTTCTCCCTGCCCAAGGAATACTGCAGGTCAGAGCAGTTGAGAAGCTGCTGTGGCTGGCAAGCTGTAGAAGATGCCAATCAGGTGGCCCACACGCTGGGGATTTCTCATTATGTAGCTAATCTTCGCCAGGAATTCGAAAAAAAAGTGATTTCCGATTTCTGCGAACAGTATTCCCTGGGTAGAACTCCTAATCCCTGCATTCGGTGCAATCAATACATAAAATTCGAAACTTTGATGGGGCGAGCTAAAAAACTCAAAGCTGATTATTTAGCTACCGGCCATCATGCTCGAATCGTTCATGATTCTAAGACCGGACGCTATCTTCTAAAAAAGGGAAAGGATAAAAAGAAAGACCAGTCATATTTTCTCTACCCTATCACTCAAGACCAACTCTCTCGCACCTTGATGCCGATTGGAGATTTTACAAAAGAAAAGGTGAGAGAAAAAGCTCGTGAATTCGTTCTTCCAGTGGCTCAAAGGCCCGAAAGCCAGGAAATTTGTTTTGTTCCTGACAAAGATTACCCAGGATTCCTGCAAAGCAGAATTCCTGAAGCTTTCCGCTCCGGACCCATCGTCGACCTTAAAGATCGAGTTCTAGGTCAGCACAAAGGAATCGGGTATTACACAGTCGGCCAGCGCCGAGGCATGGGGATTGCTGCGCCTCAGCCGCTTTATGTACTGGCCATCCGGAGAGAAAAAAATACGATTGTTGTCGGGACAAATGACAAGCTCTATGAGAGAAAACTCCATGCCACAAGAGTGAATTTGATTTCGGGGGAAAGAATTGCCAAACCACTGAGGATAAAAGCAAAAATCAGGCACAAACACAAAGAGTCGAAAGCTCTTCTTACCCCCTCGAATTCGGATCAGGCAATAGTCGAATTCGAAAAACCGCAGAGGGCCATTACTCCAGGTCAGGCTGTTGTTTTTTACGACGGAGACGTGGTCGTTGGTGGGGGAATAATAGATAAAATCAAGTCCTAGCACCTCTATAAAAATTTATAAGTCCTCTCTATTCAGTCTTTTAAGTGATTTTTTTAAAATTGGATGAAGGAGCTTATCTTTTGCCGACGGCTTTGACCTTTGAATCAATTGTCGCCTCTTTGTCTAAACGGTGGTCAATCTTGAGGTCAATATGAATTCTTTTTGCTCCCATTCTTGCCATAGTTTCATGGCACTTCTCTATAACTTCAAGCAGAGTTTCCATATCTGGTGCCTCAATGGTCGTCGACATGCCTCCTGTCTCATGATACAGGCCCGAGTCTTCGATAACTCTTATGGCTTCTTTGACAAAGCGGCTTACGGATACCCCTTCACTCGTAGGAAATATTGACAGTTCAGCAATGATCATGGCTTTTTGAAAATTGCTCCTTAATTATGCTTGTTCGTTTTTTAGCGCAAGAATTATAAATGCTTTGTTTCGATCCAATACAGAGAGCCTAAATTATACCTTGAAGCATGAGAGTTTTCAATGTCATGGATGGCAAAAACTTGATTTTGATACTATAAGGCTGGGCAAGCTCGTCTGCGACCTTCTCAGGCCATTTTTATAAATATCTTATGAGTTGACATGTCTATTATTTTTTTTATAGAATTCTTTATTAAATGTTTACTATTCCAATCAATATTATATTTATTTTGAGTTAAGATTTCTATTCTATATTTTAAAATATTTTTTTTATAGTAAAATAATAGAAAAAACGTACTAAAAAAATTAAAATAATAGAATTGAGAGCTAAACTCTTGGAAGAATAATGAAAATACTCAGAAATATAAATGTTCCTTTTTCTAGAAATCAAATTTTAGCCATTTTGGGGGGCATCCTCGTCGTTGTTGTGATTTTGATCTTCATTTTTGGAGCTGTTTGGGGAGGCGTTAAGCAGCCCATTTCTTTTAATCATAAAATTCATGCGGAGAATGATTTGGATTGCTTGGATTGTCATCCCTATTTTAATGAACATGCTTCATCAGGGAGACCGAGTCTAGAGACATGCATGAGCTGCCATGAGGAACCTCAAGGTGAAAGCTTGGCTGAAAAAAAGCTTTTAGAATATATAAAATCTGGGAATGAGATTGACTGGCAAAGACTTTATCGGGTTCCTGAAGATGTTTATTTTTCCCATAGGAGGCATGTAGTTTTAGGGCAAATTGATTGTATGACTTGTCATGGAAATATCGGCGAAAGTCCCAAGCCGCCTTCAGAGCCTTTAAAAATAACTATGAAGAAATGCATGAAATGTCATGAAGAAAAAGAGGCTAGTAACGATTGTATTGCCTGTCATAGATAGAAGTGATTTGAATATATTCTTACCGAAAACTCCAAAAAGGACGAATAAATGGGCTTAAAAAGAAGAGATTTCCTTAAAATAATCGGAGGATCAGCTCTTAGCTTTTCTCTCTATGATTGTTCTACTAAGAATTATCTTTCTCCGATAAGAGAAAAGGAATGGAGCCCCAAGGTTGAAGAATGGATTCAATCTGTTTGTTTCGCTTGCCCTGGAGGCTGTGGGATATTGGGCAGAGTGGTTGATGGCAAGCTCGTAAAAATTGAAGGGAACCCCGCTCATCCTATTAATCGAGGGAAACTCTGTCCTGTAGGCCAGGCAAGCCTTCAGGTTCTTTACAGTCCTGATAGAATCAAAGGGCCTATGAAAAAAATCGGAGGAAAAGATTCTAGCAAATGGCAGAGCATTAGTTGGGAAGAGGCTATGGAGACCTTGGTTTCAAAGCTCAAAGAATTAAGGAACGCTGGAGACTCTCATAAATTAGTTTTGTTGAATGGGGGAAATAGAGGAATTCTCAGTGAAATTTTTGATAGATTCATGAAAGTTTTTGGCTCTCCCAATCATTTCCGCTATGATTTTTATAATAGTCTTACCCAGGCCTATTATCTTACTCAAGGGATTGATGAATTATTAGCTTATGATTTTGAAAACAGCAACTATATTCTTTCTTTTGGCAGCAGTTTCTTAACCTCTTGGCCCTCACCTGTTCAATCTATGAGAGCGTATGCTTTTTTAAGGCAGGGAAGGCCAGGGAAAAAAGCAAAGATCGCTCAGATCGAGCCTAGGTTTTCGATAGCTGCTTGTCGAGCGGATAAGTGGATCCCTATCGAACCCGGCACAGAGGGGCTGCTGGCATTAGGAATCGCCTATGTTCTCATCAAAGAAAGGCTCTACGATAGAAATTTTATCGAGAAATTTACCTTTGGTTTTGAAGATTGGGAAGATGAAGATGGAAATAGCCATTACGGATACAAGAACTTAGTATCGGAAAGATATCGATTAGATTTTGTTTCAGAAACCACTGGAGTTTCAGTTGATGATATTGTTACTCTTGCCAAAGATTTTGCTATGAATAAGCCTGCCATAGCCATTTTAGACCATAATGCCACTAATTATTCTAATGGATTGTATAATGCATTGGCCATTCATTCATTAAACGCTCTGATCGGAAGCATCGATGTGCCAGGAGGAGTTTTAGTTCAGAGAAAAGTGCCTCTTCAAGAATTACCCAAGATATCTGTAGATGAGGCTACAAAGATGAATCTTTCTCAGCCAGCAATTGATAGCCCTGAAGAAGGCCAATTCCCCCTGGCCACTTCGACTCCTTCCCTGATTCCAGAAAACATTCTTAAGGGAAAGCCATATCCTGTGAATTTAGCTTTCATCTGCAAAGCCAATCCCTTATTCTCATCCCCGAATTCAGAGAAATACCGAAAAGCCTTTGAGAAGATTCCTTTTATTGTAAGCTTTTCTTCTTTCATGGATGAGAGCACTCTGTATGCTGACCTTGTTCTTCCGGATAAAACCTATCTTGAAAAATGGCAGTATGCAGAAAGTTCCCCTGTTTCAAAAACTCCAGCCATTGGCATCGGGAAGCCCATTGTAGAGAATTTATTTAATGCGAAGCCTACCGAAGATGTTATTTTAGAGGCGGCTCAAAGGATGGGATCATCTTTTGCGAGTCATTTTCCTTGGAAAAATTCTAAGGATTTTCTCCTTTACAAGATTGATACTCTTTTTCGAGCTCGCAAAGGTATTATCTTCTCTGATCCTTTTGAAGAAACTCAGTTAAAGCTTTTGGAAGAGCGTGGTTGGTGGGTTCCTCAATTCACTTCAGCCAGCGAATTTAAGGCAGAATTAATGCAAAAAGGAGGATGGTGGGATCCGGCTTATAGCTTTGGCCAAAGGAGCTTTGTATTCAGGACTCCATCAAGAAAGTTTGAATTTTATTCTCAATTATTTGTAAAAAGGATTGAAAAAATTGCAGAACAAATAGGAGAGAATAGAGAGGATAAGAAGGATGTTATTTTTAATCAACTAAATTTTGAATCCAGAGGAGACGATTTTTTCATGGCTCATTATGAAAAGCCGCAATTTGAGGGCGATAAGAAGGAATTTCCTCTGTATTTGTATATATATCAACCTTTTAGTTTAACCAATGAATATGAAGCTAACCAACCTTGGTTTCAGGAAATTATGGGATTTCACCTTAACATGAACTGGGATTCATGGGCTGAGATTAATCCCCATACAGCTTCTGAATTAGGAATCGCAGATAATGATTTAATTTGGATTGAGTCTGTTCATGGAAAAGTTAGAGTTAAGGCAAAGATTTATTCCGGAGCCATGCCTGATGTGGTAAGTGTCCCTTTTGGATTGGGACATAGAGCTCTTGGCCAATGGGCCAAAAATAGAGGAATCAATCCTATTGATCTTATAGGAGCAAACTTTGATCAGCTGACGGGCTTAGCTATGAAATTATCAACGCGAGTAAAAATCTATAGAGCCTAGAAAAGGAGAAAGAAATGCCTCGATGGGGAATGGTTATTGATTTAGATAGGTGTACTGCATGTCAAGCGTGCGTTGTGGCATGTAAAGCTGAGAATAATATTCCCTTTTCTTCACCCAAAGAAGCTGGAAGAAGAAGAATTATCTCCTGGATGCGTGTATTACCAATGATGGAGGGAGAATATCCTAACCTTAGAGAAAGGTTTATTCCCAGGCCATGTATGCATTGCGATAATCCTCCTTGCGTAAAAGTCTGTCCCGTTGGTGCTACTTATAAGAATAAAGAAGGATTAATTGCCCAAGTCTATACCCAATGTATAGGCTGTCGCTATTGTACCAATAACTGTCCTTATACTCTAAAGTACTTTAATTGGTTTAGACCCGAATGGCCGGAGGAAATGGAAAATTATCTAAACCCAGATGTCTCGATTCGAAGCAAGGGTGTGGTCGAGAAATGCACTTTCTGTCATCATCGCCTCCAAAAAGCCAGAGAAAAAGCTCGGGCAGAAAACAGAGAGCTTAAGGAAGAAGATTATATCCCTGCTTGTGTTCAGACATGTCCCACTGATGCCATCTATTTTGGAGATTTGGATGATTCTAAAAGCAAAGTGGCCCAGTTGGCAAGAAGTCCTCGAGCCTTTCGTCTTTTAGAAGAATTAGGAACAGAACCCAAGGTCTACTATCTCTCTGAAGGAGAATGGCATGGATAAAGATACATTAGATGAGCATTTTGTTGATGAGGTTGCGCATGAAGATGCTCCCATTCTCAAGCCTATCCTCTACACGAGCAAGAGATTTTATACAGTCGTTTTTATTCTTGTGGTCATTATCCTAATTGGCGTTCTCGCTTGGATATTCCAGCTTAGAAAGGGACTGGGAATCACAGGACTAAATCAGCCAATATTTTGGGGATTTTACATAACTAACTTTGTCTTTTTTATCGGAATTAGCCATGCTGGGACATTGATTTCGGCTATTCTTCGTTTGGCTCGAGCGGAATGGAGAAGAGCCATCACTCGCTCAGCTGAAGTTATAACAGTTCTAGTCCTCTTTTTTGGGGTTTTCAACATCATTACTGATTTGGGTCAGCCTGGTCGGATGTTTAAAGTCTTTACCGATGGCAAGCTGAGTTCTCCGTTGCTTTGGGATGTTTTAAGTATATCGCTTTATTTAGCAGCGAGCGCCATCTATCTTTATTTGCCTCTTATTCCAGACATTGCCTTGATGAGAGATAAATTTAAAAGTAAAACTAAAAGACTTTTTTACAGGATACTGGCTTTAAACTGGAAAGGAACAGAAAAACAATGGGCGATACTGGAAAAAGCCATTTCTATAATGGCCGTGGTCGTTATCCCTGTTGCAGTTTCCGTTCATACGGTTGTTTCTTATGTTTTTGCCATGACCATTCAGCCTATGTGGCACAGCACAATTTTTGGCCCCTATTTCGTCACCGGAGCAATTTTCTCTGGCATTGCTGCCTTGATCATTGCCATGTATTTTATCCGGCGAAGCTATCATCTTGAAGATTATTTAAAGCCTATTCATTTTAACAATTTAGGTTTATTGCTTCTGGTAATGAGTCTCTTGTGGTTTTATTTCACTTTTACCGAGAATCTGACAGCTTTTTATGGGGCCGAGCCTGCTCATCTGACCGTTTTTTGGAGCAAATTCATTGGAGGATATGCCCCATATTTTTGGACTATGGTGGGAAGCTGTTTTGTCATTCCTCTCGTTATTTTATCTAACAGAAGAACAAGGACTGTAACAGGCACGACGATAGCTTCGGTATCAGTAATTATAGGGATGTGGCTGGAGAGATTCACGATAGTTTTGCCAACTTTAATAAATCCCAGACTCCCTTATGAAAAAGGAATGTACCATCCGACATGGATCGAATTTGCTGTTACTGCAGGATGCTTTGCTACCTTTATTTTACTCTATGTATTATTTACAAAATTTTTCCCTATAGTTTCTATATGGGAAGTGAAAGAAGGCAAAGAGATAGGCGTGAAAGAGACTGAGGAACGCATTAAAAGTTATCTTCCTGGGAAAGAAAAAGAAAATTTGAAATGAAATATTAATATTTGCATCTAGAAGAAGAAGGAAAGAGAGATGAATGAATCGATTAAAAAAACGAAAAATATTTATTTTATCTTAGGCATAATTTTCACTACTGGCGTTTTGATTTCCTTGTTCGCTGCTGAAGAAAATAAGAGCTTTACTTTTCCAGAAGATCCTTTGAAAGGAAGTAAGCTTTTTGTCAGCAAAGGTTGTATAAAATGCCATTCTATATGGGGAATCGGAGATACTCTTGGTCCTGATCTTGCCGACATGAGTAGAGAACAAAATCTTCTCCAGTTAGCTGGATTACTGTGGAGCCACTCTCCTAAAATGATAGAAATCATGCATGAGAGAGGAGTTTCTCGTCCCCTCTTTACTCCTCAAGAAATGGGCGATTTAATGGGCTATATTTATTATTTCAATTATTTTGGTCGACCCGGTAATTTTATAGAAGGGGAAAAGCTGTTTCAGGAAAAGGGTTGTACAAGCTGCCATTCAGTAGGCGAGAATGGAGGCAAAACTAAGATTTCCTTGGATGATTATGGGAAGTACATTTCTCCTTCGTTTTTAGTGACTGGTCTTTGGAATCATAGCCCTGAGATACTTTCTGAAATAAGAAGATTAGGTATAGAACAACCTGAATTCCATGGTCAGGAATTGGCTCATCTGCTGGCTTATATGCGAGGCGCAGCTCTAAATGAGGATGGAGACATCACCTATGCAGAACCAGGAAGCCCGAAAAGAGGAAAAGATATCTTCATACAAAAAAAATGCAATGTGTGCCATGCTGTTTTCGGCGAAGGAGGAAGACGAGGGTCTGATTTGGGAAAAAGAGAGCTGCGGCTGACTCTCACTGAGATTTCAGGAAAAATATGGAGCCATTCTGGTCAAATGTGGCAGGAAATGAAGAGGATTGGCATTCCTTTTCCGATTTTTTCGCCTAAAGAAATGGCCGACCTCATTTCTTTTCTCTACTTCATTCAGTTTTATGAGGAGAAGGGAGATCCAGTAGAGGGAAAAAAACTTTTTAGAGAGAAAGTTTGTATTTTTTGTCATGCCCTAGAGGGGGAAGGAGAAAACGTTGGCCCTGATCTTACCAAGAGCGAGGCCCATTTTTCGCCAATTTTTTTGGCCTCTTCAATGTGGAATCATGCGATCGTAATGGAAGATATGCTGGCCGAGAAAGATCTGGGATGGCCACGCTTTTCTGGAAACGAGATGCGGGATCTTGTTAGCTATGTTCAAGAAGCTTCCGAAAGATCTAAGGAAGAACGAATGAAAAGGCCTATCGTTCCTTCAAAACCAAAAGTTCTTTTTCTTTCTGAAAATAGGTTTGACCTTGAACTTGCCAGGAGCGGAAAAAAGATTTATATAGCGAAGGCATGTAATGCTTGCCACAACATCACTGGGAAAAAGCGTGCCATGGGTGGAGACCTCAAAGACATCACTAAAATAAGAGATTTGCAATGGCTTTTTAATTTTATTAAAAACCCAAAATCGATGCTTAAAACAGATGATCTAGCAAAGCAACTTCTTCAAGAATTCAACAATATCCCCATGCCACAACAGGGTTTGACCGATGAAGAAGTCATTGCCATTATCGAATATTTAAAGTCTCCTGAAAAAATAGAATAGATTCTTGAATTGAAAGAAAACTACGGGCATAAAAATGAAGTATAAAGTGTGGGTGCCAGATTTATTATGGTATAGAACAAATATTTTATGTATGGAAGCCTGCCCTGTTCATACTGATTCTGGAAGATATGTTCAACTCATCGGGATAGGAGAAGATCAAGAGGCCTATTTAGTCGCACGGTCCTCCAACCCTTTTGCCTCTGTTTGTGGTCGGATATGCGCTGCTCCTTGTGAAGACGCCTGCCGAAGAGGAAAAATCAATGAATCTATTACAATTAGGTCTTTGAAAAAATTTGTTACGGAAAAATATGGTGTTGAATCTAAGATAGCCCATACTCAAGAGCTGCTTACAGAAGGAAAGAAAATTCCACAAGGATCTGTGTGGCCTCTCCATGTGTCTTCTGTGATTAAGAGAGAAACATCTAAGACAAGGAAAAAAGTCGCTGTCGTCGGAGGAGGGCCTTCGGGATTAGCTTGTGCCCATGATTTGGCCTTGAGAGGCTATCAAGTAACCATATTTGAAGCCTCTAATATGCTGGGCGGAATGCCGAGAACAGCTATTCCAGAGTACAGATTGCCAAAAGATATTTTGAGAAAAGAGGCAGAATTTGTGCTTTCTTTAGGAGTTGAAGTCAGATTTAATACGCCTCTCAGTGAAAATTTCGGCCTTGATGAATTGAAGAAGCTGGGTTTCGAAGCATTTTATATTTCTGTGGGAGCCCAGCAGAGTCGAGAACCTAATATTGAAGGCACAGAGTTGGAAGGTGTTTTTAATGCCACTGATTACCTTTTGAATATAAACCAAGGTTATAAAATAGAATTAGGAAGAAGGACGGTTATCATCGGAGGAGGTCTAGTGGCTCTAGATTCGGCTCGAACCGCGTTGAGAGAAGTTCTGGCTCACCTTTCTGATTCGGAAGAAGCAAAGCTAGCTATCGATATATCTGCAGAGGCTGGAATGATGATGACTGCGATTGATGTTGCTCGAACAGCCTTGAGAAGAGGAACACTTAAGGTTGATGTGGCTAGCCTTGAGTCATTTGAAGAGATGCCGGCTACCCAAAGCACTCAAGGAAAAGAAGAATTTGAAGAATCTGTTAGAGAAGGAATTACTTTCCATCCCTCCCGAGGTCCAAAGCGAATTATTGGCGAGGGCGGACAAGTCAAAGCTGTTGAGTTTCTCAAAGTCAAAAGAGTTTTTGATGAGAAAGGGCGATTTAATCCTGAGCTTGAGCCGAAAACAGAAGAGATCATTGAAGCCGATTCTGTAATCCTGGCTATAGGTCAAAGGCCTGATCTTACATTTATTAGACCAAAAGATGGGGTAGAAATAACGCCCCAGGGGACGATCAAGGTGGATCCTCATACTCTGGCCACGACTCGAGAAGAGGTATTTGCAGGAGGAGATGCAGCTTTTGGGGCGAGAATCCTTATCGAGGGAGTGGCTAATGGGAAAGTGGCTGCCCACTCAATTGACAATTATTTGCGTAAAAAGAGAGGCACAGAGAAAATGTGTTCTGTCTCTATAAAGGTTCTATCACACCAAGATTATAAGAAGCCTGAAGAATATGAGATTAGGGAGAGAAAGACACCTGATAAAATTTCTCTGGAACACCGAACAGGAGCAAATGAAGTGGAACTCTCTTTTGAAGAAAAAGAAGCTCGATCACAGGCACAGCGCTGTTTGATTTGCCATATTAACACTATTTATGACTCTGAGCTATGTATTCTTTGCGGCGCCTGTGTTGATCACTGTCCAAACAACTGCTTAAAGCTTGTTCCCTTCTCTGAGATTGAACTTGAACAAAGAGAAATCATAGAAAAGAAAATAAAAAATAAGAAAAGAAAATCATTAACGGCAATGATCAAAGATGAGATAGTTTGTATACGCTGCGGCATTTGTGCCGACGTATGTCCTACTAGAGCCATGACCATGGAAAGATTTTCTTTTAGGGAGATGTAGTTTCAGTGAAAGAAAATGAAAGAAAAATAACTAGAAGATTCTTTTTTGGAGTCTTAGGCAAAACATCAATTATCGTGGCTTTACTGGCAGAAGCAATAGGAGCAATTAAAGCTTTTATTCCTAAGGTCCTCTATGAACCGCCTTCTAAATTTAAAATTGGCAAACCAGAAGACATCCCAGAAGGAATAACTTTTCTTCCACAACATAGATTATACATTTTTAGAAATAATGATGACTTTCATGCAATTTCAGCTGTGTGCACTCATCTGAAATGCATCGTCGATTGGAAACCAGATCAAAGGGAATTTTACTGCCCCTGTCATGGAAGTATATTTTCTCAAGCTGGGATTAATCTAACAGGACCTGCTCCAAAGCCTCTTCCATGGTATCCTTTATCCCTTGCTCCTGATGGTAACTTGGTTATAGATTCAAGCAAACAAGTCAAGCCAGATTATAAGTATTCCCTTTAAAGAGAGATATATATGAAAGAAAAGTTGACTAATATATGGAGGAAATTAACCTGGTCTTGGTCTCCACGATCAGAACGGGAGGCGAGCGAATCTGTCATCAAAAATTTCTGGTTACACTGGTTCCCATCGCGGATATCTCTCCGGAGTTTAGGCTGGAGTTATTCTCTTTGGTTGGGAACAATTGCTGCCTGCCTGTTTATCATCTTGGCAATCACTGGACTTTTGCTTCTTTATTTCTATATTCCTTCCGTCCGGAGCGCTTATTGGAGCATAAAGGACTTAGAAAATGTTGTTGTTTTTGGCTCGCTTCTCCGAGCTCAACATCGGTGGGCTGCTGAGTTAATGGTTGCAGTTGTTTTCATTCATCTGATGAGGGTCTTTTTTACTGCCTCATATCGTGACCAGAGAGTATGGAATTGGTATATTGGAATTGGTCTCTTGGTCATAACGCTTTTTCTTTCCTTTACCGGCTATATTCTTCCCTGGGATCAGCTCGCTTATTGGGCCTTGACTATAGGGATGAGTATTGCCAGCGAAATTCCTTTTCTTGGCAAGAGTATCAGTTTTCTTTTGGCCGGAGGAAATGTATTAGGACAAAATAGCCTCCTCCGTTTTTTTGTTCTTCATAATTTTTTTCTTCCCGCTATGCTTCTCTTTCTGTTTGCTCTTCATATGTGGAGAATTAGAAAAGATGGAGGGCTAACTTCTATGGACAGGTTGATACGAGAAACGCAATTAAAAGAAACTCCTGTCAGTCCTACCAAGTCATATTCCTTGCTGGGGGTTACCGAAGGAACAACCATTCAGGTCACAACAACACAAGTGCTTGATGAAAGAAATTCCGTGAGGAGCTCTCCTCATTTACTCCGTAGAATTGCAGTTGTTTTTTTGATCACAACAATCTTCACTTTAGGACTTGCTCTTCTTTCTCCAGCACCATTGGAAGAGCCTGCTAACCCTTCTGTAACTCCAATTCCTGCCAAGGCTCCCTGGTATTTTCTCTGGCTTCAGGAATTGATTGCTATTACAACTATCAAAATCGGGAAGATAACAATAAGCGGTGGCCTGATCGGAGGAATTCTAGTTCCAGGCTTTCTTTTTCTTTTAGCTATTCTCTGGCCTTTTTTGGATAGAAGCCCCAAAGAAGCCATTGGAGTCTGGTTTCATAAAAAAAGAAGAATTCAAAACAGTGTTTTCATTTTAATCTGCGTGGTGATTATAGTTCTTATCATAATTGGCCTTTATTTAAGAGGACCATACTGGAAATTTTTCTGGCCATGGCAGCCTTGGCCTGAAATTCCGGCTCAATTCTAGGAGATCAAAGTTTTGAACAATAAAAAGAATTTCAATCCTGACAAAGATTTTTACTGGCTGGCTTTCTTTTCTTTCCTTCTATTCGTAGTGGTGATCATAGCTTTCTACAGGGAGGCAAATCCTGAATGGAAGAAATATCAGCGAGAATTCAAAAATTATCTCGAAGAAAACATAAGCCCAGAGTCAGCTTCTGCCTTTGAGTTTTCTGTAAAACAGCTCTGGCTTCCGGAGCTTAATAAGGTCGATCGCTGCATCAGTTGTCATTTAGGATATGACCAACCTAATCTGACTGAAGCGCCGGAGCCTTATGCAGCCCACCCTGATATTTTGCCTCATTCTGTGTTGAAAATGGGATGCACTATTTGTCATGGAGGACAGGGTTTTGCACTCAAGAAAAAAGATGCTCATGGAGAAGTAGAACACTGGGAAGAGCCTATGTTGGGAGCGAAGCTGGCCAAAAAATATGGTTTTGAGTCTGAGAAAATATTGATGCAGATGAATTGTAACACTTGTCATCGCCGTGATGAGGATTTGACTGGAATGGAAATGATAAATCTTGGCAAGAACCTCTTGACTCAGAAGAAAAAATGTCAAACCTGCCATATCATAGATGGAAAAGGTGGAAAATTGGCAGCTGACCTAACATTTATCGGAGATAAACCGGCGGAGAGATTCGATTTTTCTCAAATTAAAGATAAACTTATCGAAAGCGAAAGACCTCTCTCCGTGTTGAGCTGGCATTTTGAACACTTTATGAATCCCAAGGCTGTTGTCCCTGATAGTAAAATGCCCTATGTCAAATATACAGAAGAGGAGGCATGGGCTTTAGCAATGTTAATGATGAGCTGGAGAAGTGTCAGCCTGCCCGTTATGCTCATACCCGAAGAAAAAAGGGAGGAAGTGCCACCTCCTGAAAAAAAGCTCGAGAAAAGGAAACTATCCATTGTTGAATGGGGAAAAGAGCTCTTTGAAAGTAAGGGCTGTTCTGAGTGTCATACTATTGGAGGGGGAGTAGAGGTTGGTCCTGATCTAATAGGTATAACGAAATTGAGAGACATACAATGGTTGAGAAAAATGATTCTTGACCCTGAGAAAATGGAACAAACTGATCCACTAGCCAAAAAATTGTATCAAGAATATGAAGAAACTGGAATGCCTACAGAAGAATTAACCCTGCAAGAAGTCGAAGCGATCATTAAATATATTGAGTCCTTTAATAAGGAAAGTAATTAGAAACAAAAAATATACTTTTTACTCATTACTATTCTTTTGGTGACATTTAAGTAATTCCATATCGAAATACTGCGGCAGTTAACCAGTAAAATCACAGGATAAACTAAATTCAATTCCCCTAATTTCGTTGACAGAAAAAAGTTAATCCTATAATATAGTATTTCTATATTTATAGTATATAAATCACAGAAGGATTTAAAATGAAAAGAAAATTTATATTCTCAATTCTTTTTCTAGGAATTTGCGTTATAGCATCCGCTCAAGGCGATTCTTATCAAGGAGAGAGGCTATACCAACTTAAGTGTGGACGCTGCCATTTTGCCTATTCCCCTAGTAAGTATTCTGCTGAGGAATGGAAGACAATCATCAGCGAAATGGGCCCGCTTTCTGGATTAAACAAAGAGACCGAAGAAGTCATCTTGGATTACCTTCGACAGGAAGCTTCAAAAAAGGAAAGAGAGGCTCTGCCATCGAGTCCTGTCTTGGCTGGCTATGTTTACACTGAATTATTTTCATCTAAAGATATAACAGATACTTTTGACATCCACTATTTGAACATCAATCTAACGGGCCGAGTCCATGAAAGAATATCCTATCGCGCAGAATTTGAGTTTGAGCACGGAGGAGGGAAAGATGATCCCCCATTTATTGAACAGGCTTATATTGATGTATGGTTTTTGAAAAATGTAGGTTTAAGAATAGGGGCCATGTTGACTCCCTTCAATCGCTTTGATGAATTCCATGGTCCCTTAGAGAATCTTCTCGTCACCCGTCCCCAAGTGTCGAGGGAAATTGGAGTCAGTGCTTGGAAGGAAGTCGGTGTCAACCTTCATGGTAATCTCTTTATTAATAAAGATTTATACCTCAATTACGATGCTTATGTGATAAATGGGCTTGGCAGTGGAAGCCGATTGAGAGGAAGTCGTCAATATCGAGACAATAACGATGCCAAAAGCTTTGGGGTTCGTTTAAGCGGAGTTTATTTAGATAGATGGGAAGTGGGTGCCTCATACTATAGGGGTGCCTGGGACGATGCAGGTGATTTCGATTTAAGCATTTATGGCTTTCATCTCATGGGAAAAATCGGTGAATTAAATCTTTTTGCTGAGTATTCACGTTCCCTTTCTGAAAATCCAGATCCCTTTGAAGAGGGAAAAGCTGATGGGTATTTTATCCAAGCCTCTTACTTGATCAATGATAAATTCAGACCTACGATCAGGTATGGAACTCTGGATTATTTGGACGGGGGAGGGCTCTTGGGTCGTAGCCCAACGGATTTCGATACCAGAGTCTTGGCCTTAGGATTCAATTATTACCTCACTCGGGCCATTGTCTTTAAGATTGAATACGACATCGTTCAAGAGGGAGAAAGAAAAGAAGAGAAAGATAATAATCTTCTCGCCTTGCAAGCTGCAGTCAGGTTCTAACGGAACGTCTCAGCTATGGTGCAGTTAGAGGTGCCTAATTCTATTCCCTCTCCAAAAAGAAAAGAGATCATTAGGATATTGATGAGAGAGCGGTTGCTATTCCTGTAAGCAATAGAATCGCGATCCCTAGAATAAATCCTATAGTAGCGAGATTGATCTGCATCTTTTGAAGTCGTGCCACCTCTGGTGATAGACCTTGTGCAGCAAGTCGTGAAACTTTGGGAGCTAGGATTTCCAAGGCGTATACAGCAAGAATGACTAACGGTACAGTGAAAATATGCTTAATTAAAGTAACAAGAGTCCAAAGGTTGCCAAACCTAAAGACCCCTAAATAGCTCTTGTTGAGAAGGTTCATCACTATCCCTGTTACAGCGAGGAGCATCATGCTGGCATAGACTAAGCTGCGAAACCTCTTCATGACTGAACCCATCAGTTTTCCCATAAACGCAGGCTCCAGCGTTTCCCTCATAGAGGGTAGGAGAATTAATAAATTAGTGGCCATGGCGCCAATCTAGACTACGGTTGCTATAGATGGAGCGTATTCATTAAAGAAAGCAAAATTAATAAAAGCGTCGGTGACGTTTGATCACCTTATGTTTTTTGGAATTAAAATTTCTTTTTTCGTTCAAGTCTTATTTTGCCCATTGTAATTTAGCTAAAGCGGCTGGGGTATGAACTAAATGGCATTTGAAACAACTCTCCATCCCTATGTTCATGAATAGTTTCTCCACAGCACTCTTATTAACGGAAGAACTGCTAATAGTCCTTCCCAACTCATCTATCATAGCTTTAACGCTCTCATCAATATAATACTTCCTCTCCTCGGCACCATGACATTCTTCACATGTCTCCTCCATTGCCTGAAACCTCGCTTTGAATCCTTGAAGCTGTTTCTGAGCTTTCTCACTCTGGCCTTGCTCAACATCGACAATGATTCCTATGAAGCTTGTATTCAGATACTGCATGAGTTGGGTGAAGTTTACTTTCTCATCAGTTAAAGGGTCCTTGGTCATGATTCCACGGAAATCTCGCCAGTGATATTTTTGTTGAACTTTGACCATATTCACTTCATGACATTCATGACAGACTTTGCCCACTTTCTCATAAGCTGTCATCACTTTATCCTGGCCTCCATTCTCTAGTGCTTTTTCGAGCTCTTCGAGCGGCGCTATGGGAAAATCCTTCTCCCATTCAGGAACTAATTGTGAGACTTCTGAATACTGGACTTTGAATTTGTCAAAGTTAGCTTTGACATTTTGAGGTTCATTCTCAAACAAGTCGACCATAATGCCAACAAAGGGAGTCGCCATTCCCAACATTCTGAACAAATACACGGGTTGTTCTGTCTTTGGAGGATACAGAAGGTCAAGTGAGCTAGGAGGTGGAGTAGCCATTTCCGGAGGAGCTTTTTTTCCCAGTTGGGGGGTTTCAATTTTTTGAGTTTTCGGGATTGTGTTAGCGAGAATAAAAACCAGGATGAATAGAAAGATTATCACCAGAAAAACTAATTTTTTCATATTAAACCTCTCTTTTAAATATGGCAAATATTTTTTTCAATTTGGACGAATATGAGAAATATTTTGCATTAGTATCCCTTCACTTAATCATTATTTTAAAATGTGAATTTCACGTTTTAGTTTTTTTATTTAATTGTTCCTATAAAATTTATATTAATAATTGAGTATATCATAATAGTAATATTTAAAGTCAAGAAAAAATTAGGTGCTTAAGAGAGTTCATTAAAAATAGATCTTTAGCCTTTTGAAATGATAAGATGAGGTTTAGCCCTACAAAATGGATTCTTTAAGACCAAGGAATATTCGTCTTTGAGCTTCGATATATCGGTAATAATAAACGGCAAAAAATACACATAGAAAAGTTAAAATTATTGAAAACCAGATCTGTTGGATACCGAACCTGAGCCATACGTAGCTTAAGATAAGAAGAAGGCCTGTTACTAAATGTCCCATTACAGTAAAGGCATTGGCGGGAGCAAGATCAAAAGATTTTTCATGGAATGCTTGAGAAATCTTTATAGCTTTAAGAAAGAAGGGGGAAGATGCGATTGCAGTTAAAGTTATTAAAGGTAGGATTGAGAGCATGATTCTGATGATAATAGCAAGATAGGTCATGGCGATGAGAGCAATGAATCCAAAAAAAGCCTTTTTTCTTCCCAAGCGAACAACAAGTGTTTTTTTCCCGACTGCCCTATCAGCTTGATAATCAGGAAATTCGTTGATATAAAGCACTGCTGTGATGAGAAAAGCAATTGGGAGGCTGACAATTATAGGTTCTGCAGCAATTCTCTGAGTTTGGACGTAGAAAGCGCCGAGAGTCATTAAGACTCCATAGTTGAGACCCACTAAAAATTCTCCAAATCCTCTGCTTGCCCAATTCAAAGAAGGCCAACTGTAAAATAATCCGGAGATAAAACCGATGAATCCTAGAAGAAGTATGAACATTCCTCTTTCGATAGCAAGATAAAGTCCAATCAAACCTCCAAATAAAAAGAAAAGCAATCCACCTACTAAAACCTCTGAGGGCGTTAATAGGCCGAGCTGAATCAGCCTGCTTCCGCCGCTGAAGGGTCTGACAAATTCCCGGTTTATCTCGTCCTTTCCACTTTTATGATCAAAATAGTCATTTAAGACGTTCGTTCCTGCATGGAGCAATAAACCCCCTAAAAGAGTGAGCAGAAAATATCCCAAATGGAAAATTCCAGTCTTAACCCAAGCTATCACGGTACCTAAAAAAATTGAAATGCCAGAAGCAGTAAAAAAAGGTGCTCTGAGCTCTTTTATCCAGCTTTTTACCTTTCTGATGATAAGGCTAATATCTTTCATCGCTTCCTTATTTTCAGGGAATTCAATCACAGTAGGAGAGACACCCTGAACAATCTCTTCGAAGATTCTAAGCTTAACTGTTTGAGGTATAATCTTGATACAGTCAAGCATTGATTCGTTTTGAGTATCCCTTAGATAAGCTACAACAGGAGATCTCTTAGCAATAGCCTCTAAAGCTTTAGCTCGATTCTTTTCTTCCTAAAGAATCAAAGCTTTCCCGATAAGTTCGACTTCCTTTGATTTATTTATATCCTCTTTGCCCTTATAGGCTAGCAAAGTGATTGAAGAGTTATTGGCGAGCTGAATTATCTTGGGATCTCCTTTCATACTGGCCTAATAAATATTAAATTCATCGTCTAGGGCAAAATGCATCATTCGAATTCTGATGTGGTCTCCTCCTGAAGTGGCTATTCCTGCAACTTCTAAATCATTGAGAATTGAAAGAATCTCTTGTTTTGTGTGTTTTGGCCCTGTCATCTTTTGATTTTATTTCGACATCATTTTTACATCTTCAGCCATTATAACTCTCATCTCTGTAGGCCTCAGAATTGCAGTCCTGTAGAGATAGTCTACCCGAGCGGTTATCGTAATTTTCTTATTTCTGGGTTTGGCAAAAGCGAACCTCTCCATCCTTGTTTCTCTGGGTTTTATCCGGTTATCGAAAGAGATTTTTGCCGCTTGGAGGAAGACGGTGCCTTCTTTTTTGATCTCCTTCCCAGACTCATCTTGCATAATTTTTTGGTAGATTCGCTGTTGAGAAAAATATTCATTAGGAGTTCTTAATTCGACTAAAAGAATCAATTTTCTTGCTGGAATGCCAGTGGGAACGAAATGCCCAGATCCCGAGTTCGTCACTCCTACCACAACCTCAATCACATCTTCTTCCAGGTGAATATTTTTGATTTCCACTTTGACGGCTTTTTGCAATTGTTCAGTCGAATGACTAGCTGATATGGCGTGCAAGTTTATTCTCTTCTGTTTTATAGCTTTGATTTCAGGTTTTACGATTTTTCCTATGATCAGTGGCATATGGCAATTCTGGCAGTGAGTTCCTTCTTCTGCGTAGGGACTTTCCTTCCATTCAGAATAGGTGCCTAATATTTTTACCCCTTTATCATTCGTATACTCATGACATCCTGCACAAAGCTCTGAGGATTTAAAAAGAGAAGATGGCTCAGTTTTATGAGCTGGAGAGTCCACATTGGATAGTGGGCCTCTTTTTGTTTCTCCAATTTCGAGTTCAAAAGGATTGTCTCTATTGTCTAGATTCACTTTTTTTACAGAATGACAGAAATCGCAACTTACACCCTCCCTCGTAATTTCATTTTTTAAATCATAGTCGTTATTGATGAGGGATACAGGCGCATGACAGCGCATACAATTAAATTTCGCTTCACCCGCAGTGTTTAAATAGGACTCCATGTAGGCAGCTTTGAATATAGGGTCTTCAATAGACATGGAATGCATGGCATTTTTCCAATGATTGTGTATTTCTTCATGACATTCTTTGCAGCTTTCACTGGATGTGAACGTAGGAGCTTTTTGAAGAGCTGATTTAGACCCAACATGAGAATGCAGAAAAAAGAGAAAAATCCCCAAGATAAGAATTGACCATATTGTCATTTTTCTTGCCATTTTCTCCTCCTTAAATTTTATGAGTCCAGCAGCTAAAGAGATGTATGATGCAATGCCAATCTTTTCTTAAAAATTTTGTTTACCATTGTTTTGAAAGCTGAACGGAGAAGAAGCTTAAAATTTCTTACCTCGAGCCAGGTATTCTTGTACGTTTCCTGGCCCGACACTATATTAAAAAATGCTCTTTTCAGGCCCTTTTCGTTTTTTGCCACTTCAAATACACTATCCAATAAACCGAATTTTGTAGACTGGATTATTAAAAATCTTAAAATTTTTCCATAGGGCATGTCATCAGTGAGTTCACAACAATTCTCTAAATATTTTTGAAAGGCAGTTTTTGAAATTCCGTAGTTGACGATAACCTCGGCCGCTTTTATCCCGGTCATAATTGCTGAATTTATGCCCTTTCCTTTGAAAGGACGATTCAAGCCGGCCGCATCTCCTACCATCACATACCTGTTCCCGAAGATGCCCTTTGCTGGAAGAGTGGGAAATTTGCCCTTAAAGTAATAAAGGTGAGGCAAGAAATTGTCCGCATTATCAGGCAGTGCTTTTCTTACCGACGGAAGATTGAGGAACTTGTCCATCATCCCGGCATTGATTTCTCTTCCAGCTATATTCAAGCTTAGATGGTTTCCTTTGGGTGTAATAGCTCCAAATTCGACATGAGGAAGGGATGAAGGAAGAAAAGCGTGCAAATACTTTCCAAACTCATTCATCGCCTTTTCTCCCGGGTGAATTTTAGTCACAATGGAGTAGAGAAAATTGGGCTGACGATAAGGAGTGGCCCTTTCAAAAATTTTGGCCATGCCGTCATCCAAGCCAAAGGCGCCGATAACGACATCGGCTTTAATATTATTGCTTTCGCTGTAAACCATGACTCCATCATGGTCAAAATCAACGTCAGTAGCTCGAGCAGGAAAAATCTCTATTCCAATCTCCTTTGCCTTCTGAAAAAGATAATTGTCAAACTCCACTCTTCGACACGCATAAGAAGGTTCATGCTCTCCTGAGAGTTTCAGTATATTATTATCGGAATAGACAAAATAGCCATTTATTTCTTTTTGAACGATCGGCCAAGGGAAAGGCACCTCTAATTCTTCCTTCATAATTTTTCCTAGAGGAGGTGAAAGCACTCCCAAGCACTGGTTATAATAGCTCTTTTTTTCAAATCTTTTTCCTTCATAGATAATTATCCTGGGATTTATTCCTTTCTGGAGACACAATCTTTTAAGCTTGATAGCGCAGCTGGAGCCCGCAGGTCCGCCTCCTATGATGACGATAATGCTTTTATCTTTAACAGAGCCGATGGTCGTATTTTTAACGGACATGTTCGATAAATTCTTACTCGCGCTTTTTTTTTTAAAAGGAAGTTTCAGGGTGTTGGATAAAAGATCCATTTGGAATTTTAGGTCTAGTGAATCCCTGAAAATATCCCTATAAGGGATATTTCCGGAGAACATATTCCAAAGAATCGACCTTAACCTTTTTGGAGAATCTTTGTTCCCCTTCTGTTTGGCTAATGATAAATGGGATTTGGTCAAGAGAGGAACAGAGGATATTATATCATTTATCCAAAAAAGAAGCTGGCCATAATAATTGTCGTTGATGATCAATTTTTTAGCTCTCTTATGATAAGAAGAAAAAGACGAGGTATCAAGTCCGGTGTTGAAGGCTGTTTCTGCAGCCAATTTGGCTGTGATAAAAGCAGATTCAATCCCATTTTTATAATGTCGAGAAAAGCTGGCATCACCGATCATTACCAACCGATCGGAGAAAGGCTTTTTTGAAGGGGAAACAGCTATTCTTGGATAACAGAAACAGTGAGGCTTAATAGAAGGAATTCGATCTTTAATTTCTTCGAGATTAAGGAATTCTTGAAAGATGTCTTTTGTTGCATCTTTTTTCCCGATTAAGGTTACTGTGATGTAATCTACTTTAGGAATAACTGTGGCGTACCTGATAGCTTTTGATTTAGGCATGTAAACATGGATCGTGTTGCCAAAATTTTCATGGACTTTTTCGCGGCCCATTTTCAGCTCAGCTTGGTAGGTTATGAGCGTGGAGGGAGGCTTGTAGCCGAAGCCAAGGTTTTGAAATTTTCTTAATAGATAGGTGTTCACTCCAAAAGCCCCAACAACTAAATCCGCCTTGTCTTCATAAAGATCATCTTTCTTTCCAAAGTAGAGGAGCAAAGGCTCTTGTCTTCGCTCAGGCAATTTAACGTCCCAGACGGGCAAGGATGTGACTTTAGCTCCTCTATCTTGTGCCCAAGTCAAGAGAAAATCATCGAAACTGATGTTCTCAGGAAAGGTTGAATACCGAGGGCCATTTCCTCTAAAAACAGTGGCAATCGATTTTATCTCGTTTTCTGCACAAGAGAGATAGAGGCTTTCGCCATGCATATGAAGACAGTAGCCTTCGACTCGGTTAATGATCCTTTTTTCAGGGAGGTATATGCTTTCTTCTTGCAGTTTTTGATTTAAGCTCTCTGATATAACACCTGCGCAAAGGTTGCATCCTTTAGGTCCACGTTCCAGGAAATCCTTACCGTCGTAAATAGTAATCGTGACATCTATGCCTTTTTGTGAAGCCAATTTTTGGCCAAAATGCGCAAAAAAGGAACCTGCAGGACCGCCTCCGATTATGGCAATTTTGGAGCCGTCTCTGAGGGCCAGATCCTTCATCTTGAGTGTATTATATTATTTTTTTTATTTTTACGATAGATTAAATAAAATAAAATAATAAAATATGGCTAAATATTATTGGGAGGGAATGAAATCTTTATGCTGCTTTCAATTTAGACTTTTTAGTATTTAAATAGTTTTTTTATACTCATATCATTCAATTTTTTTAAGTGCTTTTTTTCTTATTCTAAAACCTTTAATTGGACGACTCGTTCAAAGTAATTACCCTTCATTCCTTCTTTTGCTTTTCCTTTTACAGATTCCCCTTTGGTTAGCATGATTTGAAGCTTCAATCCTGCATCTTGAGCGTCATCTCCAGGCCGGATGCTCATGGGAAGCGAAGTGATGTTTGCACTTTCAAATCCTTTTAGTCTGTCTCCGACGATTCGGCAGGCCATGGGCAGATTTACCCTCCATCCAGAAGCGAACTTGGAGAGTGAATTGCTCTTTATCCTTTTGGGGTCGACATAGAGCCAGGCATTCCTGTACGGAACCTCGGCTGTATCCTCCTTTTTGCGGCCAATAACTGTTAAAACTGTTTTAACCTTTCCTCTCTGTACCTCGATTAAGAAACTGCCGTCAGGTTGGGCAAGGGACTTTTTAGTCTCTTTATCCAAGATATCGATGATTGTGTTTTCCTCATCCTCCCATGGGCCGTTGTTGACATGGCAGGTAAGACAGTTTTTAGCTTTACCTACGATACCTACAGCAGGGGGATAGGAGAAAGTATTTTGTGCAAGGCATATTGCTATACCGATTACGATTGATATGGTTAGAATGATTTTTATTTTCACTTTTCGCTCCTCCTTTTCTCATTAAATAAATAATATTTAAAGTCCAGATTGATGACTAAATATCAGGCTGGAATTTGAGTTTCTACAGATGATGGAAAAACAAGTGCGCATGATACATTTTTCCACATTTTATTCATTGGGATTGTATCTTCGCTCCCTCCTTCATTTGTTTTTCATCTATCGTGTAGAGAGCATCGAGCATGGCGACCTGAAAACTCCCAGGAGCTTGGGCTGTTTTAGCTGCCCTCTCGCCTGCAAGGCCAAAATAGGCTAAGGCTGTTGTTGTGGCTTCGACCGGGTCGCGATCTATCGCCAGGAATGCTCCAATAATAACCGATGCAGTACATCCTGTTCCGGTGACAAATCCCATCAGCTCGTGGCCATTGAATACACGGTAGATGCGCTCTCCGTCTGTGATCAGATCCACTTCACCGGTAATGGCAAGAGTGGTTTCGAGTTCCTTAGCGAGTATGAGTGCAGAATCAGCAGCATCATCGACACTGTGGACGGAATCAACTCCTTTTGTTCTAGAACCCTCATGGGCAAGAGAAAGCACCTCAGAGGCATTTCCTCTAACCACACTGATAGATAGCTCATCTATCAATTTCTTGGCGGAATCGGTCCTCAATTTCGTAGCCCCAGAACCAACTGGATCCAGAATAATCGGGACATTCAATTCGTTTGCTCGTTTGCCTGCCCTGAGCATCGAATCAATCCAGTAAGGAGTAAGGGTTCCGATATTGAGTACGAGTGCACCTGCAAAGGAAACCATCTCTACTACTTCCTCTGATGCATGCGCCATCACCGGAGAAGCGCCACAGGCGAGCAATGCATTGGCAGTATAATTCATGACCACATAATTTGTGATGTTATGGATCAGAGGCTTCTTCTCCCGAAGGTTACTTAGGTTTTTTCCTGCTTTTTGGGCTAGAAGCTGGTCAAACATTCTCTCCTCCTCACTTTGAAAAGTGGTTCCAACCAGAAGGGATCACATGACGATGAGTACCGTTGGGAAGTGTCAGCTGGATATCTCCGACTGAATCTGTGATCCTGCCAACTTCAGTGACAGGCACATCGCTCACCGCAGCAATAGCAGAACGAATCTGAGTTACGTTATCAGGAGGACAGGTTATGATCAGTTCATAATCGTCACTTTCCTGCAAGACCAGTTTGTAGGGATCGAGCTTCAATTCGGCGGCAGCATTGCGCAGGTCCTCATTGACGGGCAATTTTTCTTGAATCAAAACAGCACCCACACCACTACTTTGACAGATGTGTCCCAGATCCCCTAAAAATCCATCGCTGGTGTCGATCATCGCTGTAGCAAAGCCTGAATGTGCAATCGCTTGTCCCTCCCTGGCACGGTGTGAAGGAGTCGTATGAGCGCAGACTAATCGATGTTCTCGTAAACCTTCGGTTGATTTGGAATGCGAGAGGAGTTGCAGACCGGTAGCAGCTTGTCCTGGATACCCTGTCACTAAGATTGCATCGTCTACCTTAGCGTTTGAACGGAGCATGAGTTTGCCTTGTTCTACCTCGCCGATCAAAGTGATATCAATGAAAAGAGCATCGTCTGTTTTGGTGATATTGCCGCCTACAATAGAGGCTTCGAACGGATTGAGTTCCATGATGAATCCACGATAAATGGCTTCTACATCTGCAACAGAAGTATCTGTTTTTAAACCTAAAGATACAAGAGCATACAGCGGGCGGCCACCCATGGCGCCGATGTCACTGATATTCACCACCATCGCACGCCGCCCTAGGTCCAAGGGAGTGATGAAATCCGGCAAAAAATGTTGGCCGGCGACTAGACAGTCACAGGTCACCAAAATTTCGTATCCTGGACGAGGTTGGAATGATGCGCTATCATCTCCAATTCCCAGCGTCACTCCAAGAGCAAGAGCACTCTCTTTTTGGAGGAGTTTGTGAATTCTATCAATCAGTCCGAATTCGCCGATGTCAGCTAGAGTTTCAGACATGGTGTCCTCCTGTGTTTCCTGCCTACAGAGCTTGAGAAAGAATCCGAGTTGCTTGTTCAGGATTTTCGTGACAACAAACAGCGGATATCACAGCGATTCCGTGTGCACCTGCCTGCATCACCTCTGGTGCATTCTCTGCGTTTATTCCACCAATGGCAACAATCGGCAACGGAATCGACTCCACAGCTTGAGTCAGAAGGTCAACACCAGAGACAGGGCCTGCATCTAATTTGGATGTCGTGTGATAAACGGGGCCAAAGCCAATGTAGTCTGCTCCTTCTGCAAGGCATTTATGGGCTTCCTCAAGCGTTCCAGCAGAACCACCAATGATCAAGTCTTTACCAAGCAATTCTCGCCCAAGGGGAATAGGAAAATCATCCTGTCCCAGGTGGACTCCATCCGCCTCGGCTGCAATCGCAACATCCACACGATCGTTTACGATAAATGTCACCTCAGCAGCCACACACATTTGTCTCAACTGTCGAGCAATCTCGATCATCTCACGTGTGGACCCAGTCTTCTGACGGAATTGGATGGTATCTGCGCCTCCCGCAATTGCCAACCTGGCGATGTCTTGGTGTGAGAATCGGGACTGCAATATCGTATCGGTGAGTACATGTAATTTTCCGATTTTTTTCATTATGGTTTCCTTAGGCAGCTACCATGATACCGGATGACAGCCAATTATTGATTTATGAGCACTCATTACGATAATTCAGAAGCCGATGTGGTGGATGTGCTGGATTATTTCCCTAGCGCAATGATTAAAGTTAGCAATCACATCGATGTGGCTCATGTCAGGGCACGAGTCTCGGCCATAAGGGAATAGAACTTGTTCTTTTTCCAGTTTGCCTTCATTTTTTTCTTTGATTCCGATTAAAATTTATAGCATAGGAGAAATACGGTGTCAAAACTTGTGGAGTTATGAGAAAGAAATAGTCTCGAAGCCATAGAAGGTTGGGTAGTGTTCAACAGTAGGCATGCTTGCCGGGTTCGTACTAAAATCCCCTTTATGATAGTCTATCAAGATCCCTTTTGGCCTGCTTTTTTCAAGAGACCAAAAAAAACTTAGGATTTTGATCAGTTTGAAATGGATTTATACAGAAAAGAAGTTTGGTACTTGATATATTAAATTCAGAATACGAATTATTTAAATTCTCAGCTTATTCTGTTTCTGGAACAGGGTGTTTTATTTTCTCCCAAGCTGCATCAAAATCAAAACTTTTCTCATGGGCATTCTCATGACAGGACAAGCAATGCTTTTTTATAGCGTCCGGCGATTCATAGGCGACCATTCCATTCGCCACAGACTCTTCTCTGCTTTTCATAATGTTTAGTTTTTTATAAGCGCTCCCTGGGCCGTGACAGACTTCACAGGTGACTCCTTCCTCTTTAAAGTCAGCTGCTTTATCAGAAAGAGGAGCATGACAGCTAAGGCATTTGGGGCTTTCTACCGGATTTTCTACTCCTGCTTCTTGGGCCTTGGCAGACGCATCTGGAGAGCTTAAAGCCGCGAAAGATTTGGAATGTTTGCTCTCTTCCCAGATAGGAAATTGTTTTCCTCGTTTTTCACTCTTATGGCAGGTTTTACACTTTGCGGCCCCAACATACGTGAAATCCTGACCAAAAAGACTGATGATGAATACAAAGGCAATGAGAACAATTGCGATAAATAGGACTTTTTTCATCCATTCCTCCTTGCAGTAATAAACCTTATTCGCATCTGCATTTATAGCAAAATATGTGCCAAAATAAAAGAGTTATATTTAGTTGTTGTAAAGATGGGAATCAAAGAACCTAAGAAAATTTTTAGAGAGAAATGGAGAAATTTGGCTAAAAGACTGGATATGATTCAATAATTATTCATCTACTTTCTGTCAAATAATAAAAAAAGAAAACTTAGATAAAAATTAATGGGAATTCTTATTTCTCGGCAAAGTATGATAAATCAAAATCGATAAAAACTTGATAAAAATTGGGTGATATGACCCAGCATTGGGGAAAATCCCCCTAAAGATAGAACCAGTACTACTTTCATTTAATTTACTGTTATCTAACTTTATTATTTTCTATGAGATAGTAATCTATATATTTTTAAGACACTTGGCACAAAAAATGCCATCTAAATCATGGAGAAATATATGAATTAGATCTCAAGATGATACGAAAACTTAAAGTTGTTTGAGAATGAGGATTTTTTATAAGCTGATTTTAACTTCATTTCTTTCGTTAGTGTTGATGATCACATTAACGCAGGGCCAAACTCCAGAGGAGTCTTCTTGCTTAGATTGTCACGATGATGTTCGGGTTACCTCTTCTGCCCACAAAGATTTGGATTGTATTGAATGTCATTCCAATATTAAGAAAATACCTCATAAGGAAGGACTTCTGAAGGCACTCACTGGAAAAAGACTCTGCGTCCAATGTCATGAGGAAACTGTTTCCAATCTCAATACCAGTGTTCATGAAAAATCCTCCTGCGGGGCTTGTCACAGAAAAGCACACGCAATTCCGAAACCATCTGAAAGGCCTTGTACTTCCTGCCATAGGTCTGAAAGCCAAGACTTCCTAGAGAGTGTCCATGGGGAAACTCTGGAATGTGTTACTTGTCATAAAGACTCTCACAAGATCACACCTTCTTCCAACTTCGATTCTCCAGTATCTCCACTGAAACAGATTGAGACCTGCCGAGAGTGTCATGATTCGCCTCCTCAACTCATTGAAGGTTTTTTGGAAAGTGTCCATGGCCGCGGATTGGTCCTCTCTGGATTAACCATTGCTCCCACCTGCGCGCACTGCCATGGAGGACATGGGATCTTTCCACACACCGACGCACGCTCGACCGTTTCTTATGAGAAGGTTCCTAAAACCTGCGGTTCCTGCCATCGTTACATCGTCGATAGATGGGTGGAGAGAAGCGCTCATGGACAAGGATGGAACAAGGGCAAAGAAGTTCCGGTCTGCATTACCTGTCATACCTCTCACAGTATTGAGGAACCTCGCATCGGAATCGCTCGTCTGAAGTTCCCTGAAACCTGCGGTGGTTGCCATGGCGAGAGTTATTCAAGTTATCGGGACAGCTTCCATGGGCAAGCTACAGACCTTGGCTTCATTACTGGAGCTACCTGCTCTGACTGTCATACGCCGCATGAGAACCTGCCCAAGAGTGAATCAGGGTCCTCCATCTATCCTTCCAATCTTGAAAAAACGTGCGGAAGGTGTCACGGAGAAGTCACTGCTGCTTTCGCCACCTTTAATCCTCATATGAATCCCCGCAACCCCGAACAAAACCGCAATGTTTACTATGTCTGGCTCTTCATGAGGGGACTCATCATATTCATCTTTGGATTCTTTAGCATTCACTCTGTCTTATGGTTTCAGCGCTCATTGGTGGGATTGATCCGGAAAGAGCTCAAGACTATCCGACGGGAAGGAGATGTCTACTTCCTGAGGTTTACTCCTGTGCATCAATGGATACACGTTACTATTATTGCGACTTTTCTGATCTTGGCTGCCAGTGGACTTCCTTTGAAGTATCATTTTACAGGATGGGCGAATATGCTTTCGCTCTTTCTTGGTGGAATCTCCGCTGCTCGACTTTTCCATCGTTTTGCAGCCATTCTGACCTTTGGCTATGCTCTCTTCTATGTGGGATATCTCTTGTATCATATTCTGATCAAAAGAGAGTGGGGTATCCTTTCTGGGTGGCGCTCTATGGTACCGCGGAAGAAAGACTTTTTGGACCTTTTTCACAATATCCGTTGGTTCTTTTATCTCGGTCAACAGCCCAAACTGGACCGGTGGACTTACTGGGAGAAATTTGACTATTTTGCTGTTTTCTGGGGAATCCCTATCATCGGAATCTCGGGACTGATGCTCTGGTTTCCCAAGTTTTTTAGCCAATTCCTTCCTGGTTGGGTGCTGAACGCAGCCTATGTGGTCCACAGCGATGAGGCGACGTTGGCGGTGGGGTTTATATTTCTATTTCATTTCTTCCACAACCATCTCCGTTCCGAAAATTTCCCGATTGATCCTGTGATCTTTACAGGAAGGCTTCCGCTGGAACGATTCAAAGAAGAGCGTCCAGTAGAATATGAACGACTGGTCAAGAATGGCGAGCTGGATAAACGTCTTGTTGGCCCTCCATCCAACTGTCACCGGGTGGCCGCCTATGTTTTTGGTTTCATTACCTTCGCTATCGGGATCATTCTTATTGTCGCTATTCTCTGGACGGGATTAGTCTAAACGCGTCAACCTATACTTTTTCCTTAATTTTTCAAGTTGTTATTTTACAGAACTGTCTTCATTTTCACTGGAAGTGTAAAAGTAAGTATAGATCCTCCTATTCCTCATTTTATTAGAATGCTGAAATCTAAGAATGGTTTAAGTGGAGGTCTTTCTATCAATCTGCTTGATTTTAAGAAAAAGGGCTATGGCCAGAAGAAAGATGAATAGAGTGGCAATAATTAGTCCTGTTTTTCTGAATCTAGCTTCTCTTAAAGCATTTTCTCCAGCTTCTGTGACCTCAACTACGATTTTTTCCCCTTCTTCTATTTTCTCTTCAATTTCCACCAGAGAAAAACTATGGGTTAAATTTCGCACGAATATCAGTGCGGTGTTTGCTTCTGTTAACCTGAACTTGGGTTCGCTAACCTCGACTCCCTGCCTGTCTGCTCGCTCGAGGAGATTTTCGGCATGCCGAATTTTTTCGATGAACTCGTCAAGTTTCTCCTTAATGCGGGAAGCTATCTGGTAGGGCTCAGAATCAGGCTCATGACACTGGATGCAAACAGCCCTTTCCCCTGTTCCGAGCATTTCATCTGAAGGGGGAAGAATCTTATGATTTCCATGACAGGCTTCGCACTCGGATATTCCCATCTCATCATAAGCTTTTTTGTGAGGACTTTGGGAGAAGAGTTCCCCAGCACTGGGATGGCATTGATGACAGACATAAGCGATGGATGTAACTTCAGGTGGAGAAGCGCCATGATTGCCGTGACAGTCATTGCAGACAGGAGCAGACAAATCTTTTTTTTCGAAAAGGGCGTGAGCGTGGACACTCTCTTTGTATTCCTCCCACTGATTGGTGGGTATTTTGTAGCCTTTCATGTACTCTTTATCAGAGTGGCAGCGGCTGCATGTTTGAGGGATGTTCCAGGGAAAAGTCCAAGATTTGGGGTGGGTGGCAGCCTGGATGCCATGAGTTCCATGGCAATCCGTGCAGACCGCAACCCTGGTATCCTTTTTTTTAAAAAGCTGACCGTGCTCGCTTGTCCAATAGATAGCGAGTTGGTCAACTCTGAGACTGGGATTATAATGTCTCATATAGCTGGAGTCAGAATGGCAGGAAGCGCAGAAATCAGGGATTTGCGATCTTTTGGGGATTCCTTTAAAAGATTCATCCTTGGCTAAATCCATATCTTCTTCAGAAGCATTTCCTCCATGGCAGTCCACACAACTCAACCCGAATTGTTGATGGATATCTAATTGAAAGGTTTCAACAGGTGCCAGAAGTTCATCTTCTAGTTCTTGGTGACACTCGATGCAGGAATTTCTTTGGGCAAAGAGAGCATGGTGGGAAATGAATATAGCCAGGATCATAGGAAAGGAAAAGAATATAATTTTTCTCATTCCCGATGTTTTTTTCATCTCTTATAATCCCGGGAGAAGATAGGTCAAAGCAGTCATGACTACAATGTAAAGGAAGACAATCCAACCTATTGTAGAAAAAACCGGGCTCTTCCTTTCCTTGGCTGCATTACGATCCAAAAGGGGAACCAGCATCCAGAAAAATCCTCCTATCATGAAACCAAATATAGCCAGAATCTCTCCTTCTAAGGTAAAAATATGGGCAGGTATGATTTTCAGAGTCGTGAACATGAAAGTAAAATACCATTCAGGTTTTATTCCGAGGGGTGTTGGAGCAAAAGGATCAGCCTTTTGACCGACTTCCCAAGGGAAGAAAACACATAAAACACCGATGAGAGCCAGGATGAGCATCCAGCCTAAAGAGTCCTTTAGGATGAAATTTGGGAAAAAGGGAACCTCACTTACTTTCTTTTTGCCGAGTCCTATGGGGGTACTCATTCCAAGAATCTGGACTAAGAGCACATGGATTCCAAGGACTATTATTGTCAACAGAGGAAGAATAGCTATATGGAGCCAGAAAAAGCGCGAAATAGTGGCTCCGGAAACCTCAGTCCCTCCAAGGATAAATGACTTAATCTGACTGCCAATTAAAGGCAGAGTTCCTGCAAGATCAGTTGCCACTCGTGTGGCAAAAAAGGAAAGCTCGTTCCAAGGGAGAAGATATCCGCTGAAACCAAAAAGAAGGAAAATCAGAAGAAGGAAAAAACCGGTGATCCAGGTGAGTTCCCGCGGGGATCTGTAAGCTTTGAGAAAAAAGGAGCTGAACATATGAATGAAAATTGCTGCAATAAGAATATTCGCGGACCAGCTATGGACAGAGCGCATGAGCCAGCCAAATTTGACTTGGCTCATGATGTATTGAATGCTTTCGTGGGCGGAATCTACAGACGGGGTGTAGTAAAGGAGGAGCAGGATCCCGGTGAGGACTTGTATAACAAAAAGAAAAAGACAAATGCCCCCAAAATAATACCAGAAGGAATACCTATGTTCAGGAACTTTCTTTTTTTTAGCGAATAGAATGAGGCTGGAGAGCTTAAAACGGGAATCTATATAAGAATAAATATTTTGGAGCGCTTTTTTCATCTTAGGCTTTTTTGGAAACGATGATATCATCTCCTGAAATTTCAACGTTGTAGGATTCTAAAGGAGCAGGGGGAGGGCCAGAGACAACATTTCCGCTTAAATCGAATCTCCCGTTGTGACAGGGGCAAAGAATCGTGCCTGTATCGCTCTCATAGATGATAGTACAGGTGAGGTGAGTGCAGATAGCAGAGAAAGCCCTTAACTCGCCATCAGGAGTGTTTATGAGAATGCCGGGAGAGGTTCCGAATTTAAAGATTTTAGACATATTGGGGGCAAGTTCACCTAGCTTGGCAGCGGTAATTTTTTTTATGACAGCCTCGGTTTGCTTGGTCGGCAAGATAAAGCTAATAATTGGGTAGAGAAAAGCAATAATTGTACCTACTAGACTCCCTCCTAAAAAGTAGTTGATGAAATTTCTTCTTTTCATTCTACATTGGTTTACCCAAAGATTCTAATTCTTTTTGAAGATTTGTCAATATCTCTTCTGTAGATGTATAGTTATGAATTCCAGAACTCCCATCGAGTTCAATGTTACGAATGGTCTGTTCAATATTTAAAAGTTGCGCTTTTTCTCCCTCAGATAAGCTGAGTTTTTTCTTTTCTCTTACAATAACCTTAGTAGAATCTATGAGATTTTTTATGGAATCTTGCCATTCAGAGAAAATTTCTCTGTAATCTTCATCATGGCAGTCAAGACATTTATTTTTGTCTGAAAGAAAAATCTGATTCTGAGGGCCAAGATGGCAGTCGATACATTCTGCTTCCGCTTCGAACATTATATCCTTTGCAATGTCATGGCCATTTAATTGACCTCCTTGATAGAAGGTTTTTTGTAATTGATGGCAAACAGTACAGTCCTTCTTAGTGTCCTTGTGGTGACAAACAGCGCAACCATGCTTAGTGGCGATGAATTCCCCATGTTTTCTGACATTAGAATGGCAGACATTGCACTGTATTTTCTGTTCGATCAAGTGCTTTTGATGAGGAAAGTCTAGTCCGAAAATCTGCATATTTATTTCTTCAATCCCGGCGTGGCAATTGTAACACTGGATAGGAATTTCTTTGGATACTGCTAAAAATGCTTCTGGTTTATATGAAGAGCCTATGATCCCAAGAGCCTCCACGACACTATTATAGGAAGCGGAAAGGAGTTCCTGAGAGTATTCAACATTATGAACACTCTTTCCTCGGTCGACTATGTCGATGTTAAAGGCAGCTTCCTCAAGCGTTTTCTGAGCTTTTTCTTTCTCTGTATTTTTAGATTGCTCGAGCTCCTGACTGGCTTTGTTATAGATGGTCCTGAGTTTACTCAATTTTTTATCTGTAGAGATTTCCCAATCCTTCATGATTCTCGCAAAGCCTCTTCCATGACAGGACTCGCAGGCTTGGGCCTTTGAGGTGAAGGTCTCACTTTTTATAATTTTCCCACCTGTTTCTTCGTGAAAAATATGGCAGCCTTTACAGCTCAATCCCTTCTCCAGCATGATATTAGGCACTGGGTGGGAAATGCCCTTACCTCCCTCTCCGATGAAGAGAATCTTTTGAGCTTTGTGATAGTCGGTATGGCATGTCTGGCAATCGGCGATGGTCTCAATTTCTTTGATGATCTTATGTTGAATATCCATGTGACATTGATTACATTCGATTTTATGAGAAAAAATATGCACAAAATGCATCTGATCAGTATCAACATATTTATTGAGTCGGTCTATTTCCCAGTGGCATTTATAGCAGTTTTCTCGAGGCACCACACCGTCACCTAAGATGGTATGGCTGTGGCATTTGTTACATTCAAAGCCATTATCAAAAACAAGGGAATGGTTGAATTTTGACGTCTTTTCCGAAATCAAATCTTCTCGATGATGGCAGTGGTAACATTCGCTTATCTGAGGATAATGGTCACTTTTTTTGAAATGACAAATAAAACAGGTGCTTTCTGTAACGGTGATATGTTCTCCTTGGACAATTTGGGAATGACAACTTGTACACCGGAGTTGTTTGCCTCTTTTTAGGTCTGTAAAGTGGATTTTATGGTCGAAAGCGACTCTTTTGAACTTCACTTTGCCTTCCAGAAGCCTCTTCTTGTGACATCCCTCCCGAAGACAGCTTTCATCCGGAATTTCAGCCCAAGGCTTTGATTTCAGGTAGAGCTTGGTCCAGTAGCGACCGACTTGAAGAATCCCTTCGATTTTAGCTCGGATTTTTGGTCTAATTCCTGGAGGATAATGACAGGCGTTACACTCGATGTGGCTGTGTGAAGAGGTCTTCCAGCTTTGGTAAAAGGGTTTCATATAATGACAGGAATTACAAAAATAGGAGTGAGAAGTGTACTCGACTGAACCCAGAGTTAGAATGAGGACAAATCCTATAATTGAGAGAAAGATTATTCTTTTCTTCTTATTAATCTTTTTTTTCTTCATTTACTAATTAGATAAGATTTATAGAGAGCGCATAAAGCGTCGTCAAGCCAAAGCTTAAATTATGCAGATACTGCTCTCAGATCAAAGAAGTATCAGAGAATTTTTTAATCTATTAAGTACTATTATAAAGCAAGTGATGCATAATTTCTATAATTTTTATTAATTTTATAATTTTGACAATTTCTATACTTTTAATTATAATTCTGAAAACATTATTAAAATGAAAGATATTTCCTTCCTCGCGAAGTGGGCAAAAAAATTTTGGAAAAAAGTCCCTGACCAGGTAGTACGTCTTTCCATACCAATATTGATATTAATCATTGGCTTCATTGTCATGAGAAATCTTCTTGTTCCTTCTGACTTCGGCAAGTATGGACATTTCCGAGCTGCTGCAATTGACGAATTAGTATCACAGGAAATACAATACAGCGAGCATGAGATGTGTTTTGAGTGTCATGATGATGTCGTAAAAGCCAAGAACATGTCCTATCACAGAGGTGTGGAGTGCGAGGTGTGCCATGGTCCCGCAGCAGCCCACATTGAAGACCCAGAAGGCAATCAACTTCCAGCCCCAAGAGAGAGAGGCTACTGTCCACTCTGCCATGAGTATCTTCCATCAAGACCTACTGGCTTTCCTCAGATTGTTTCAGAGTCACATAACCCATTTAGAGCTTGCGTCTCCTGTCATGATGCTCATGACCCGAAACCGCCTACTGTGCCGAAGGAATGTGAGGCTTGTCATGCTGAGATTGCTCGGACCAAGGCTCTTTCTCATCATGTTTACATTTCGTGTATCAGATGTCACAAAACCCCTAAAGAGCACAATATACGCCCGAGAGCTCATCGGCCTGAGAAACCAAGCACGCGGGAGTTTTGTGGGGAATGTCACGATGAGAAGGCACCGAGTGCCAAAGGAGTCCCTAGGGTGAACATGGAGACTCACGGCGAAAGATATGTGTGTTGGCAGTGTCATTATCCTCACTTACCAGAGGCGCATTAAATGAAGGAAGCAAATATCGAAAGAAGAGATTTTTTGAAAAGACTTATCGTCTCAGTTCTTTCTTTTTCATCGCCCGGGCTACTTAAGGCCCAAGAAAAAAGTAAGGAAAGTACGTCACTTTATGAGAAAGGTTATGATCCAGAAGAACACCTTTGGGGGATGGGAATAAGGATAAATAGATGCATCGGGTGCGGACGGTGTGCTGATGCCTGCAAGAGAGAAAATGATGTACCAAGACTGCCCTTTTTTTTCCGTACCTGGGTAGAACGCTATATTATCCTTGAGGGAGATGAAGTTGTTGTGGATAGCCCCACCGGGGGAGTGGATGGCTTCAAAACCCATGTCCAGGAGAAAAAATTAGTCAGAAGCTTTTTTGTGCCTAAATTATGTAACCAGTGCGATAAGCCTCCGTGTGTCCAGGTTTGTCCTGTTGGTGCGACCTACAAGACTGAAGATGGAGTTACTCTTGTTGATTCAGAGTATTGTATAGGATGTCGGTACTGCATTCAGGCCTGCCCCTACGGAGCTCGTTTTATTCATCCCAGGACCCATACGGCTGAAAAGTGCACTTTTTGTTATCACCGGATTGTAAAGGGCTTAATCCCCGCCTGTGTTAAAGTGTGTCCCACCCAGGCGAGGGTATTCGGAGATACAAAAGGAAGGGCTAGTCCTCTCGTTAGATTCATGCGCATGAATAAGATACGAGTCCTTAAACCTTATCTCAACACAGAGCCCAAGGTCTTTTATGCCGGACTTGATATGGAAGTAAAATAAGAATGGAAGAAATCGCTCACCAATTAGCACCAATCCTTGAACAGATAACCGGATATATCTATCCGAATGAGATCGAATTGCACTGGCGTATCCTCATCGTTGTCTACCCTTATATTACGGGACTCGTTGCTGGTGCCTTCATCCTCGCTTCGCTGGTAAAAGTATTCAATGTTAGAGAGGTTCAGCCGACCTATCGTCTTTCTCTTCTTACAGCTCTTGCCTTTTTAATAGTGGCCCCTTTGCCGCTTTTGGCGCATATCGGACACCCTGAAAAATCCCTGGAGATATTCCTGACCCCAAATTTTAGCTCTGCCATGGCAATGTTTGGATTCATATACGCCTGGTACCTCATGGCAGTTTTATTGCTTGAAATATGGTTTGACTACAGAAGAGACCTCATCATCTGGGCTAAGAATGAGAAGGGATTGATGAAGTGGATACACAGGATATTCACCTTGTTTTCCACAGACACTTCAGAAAGAGCAGTGCGCTTTGATAAAAGATCAATAAAAGCCATAACAATAGTTGGAATTCCTTCCGCCTTTCTACTGCATGGATATGTGGGATTTATCTTTGGTTCTGTGAAGGCCAATCCCTGGTGGTCAAGCGTGCTCATGCCAATTGTGTTTCTTTTTTCGGCGATTGTATCAGGAATTGCCCTGGTATTACTCATCTACATGGTAGTGACTCTGGTGCGAGGAAAAGAGATAAATATGGCCTGTCTGGATAAACTCGCAGGCTATTTGTTTTATACGATGATTATTGATTTCTCCCTCGAAGCTTTAGATTTCATTCACCGATTGTATGAGTCAGAGGAATCCATAGAAATACTCTCCCAGCTGATCTCAGGAAGATTATTTGTGAGCCTTATCGTTATCCAGCTCCTTCTTGGAATGATATTGCCTCTAGCCGGGCTTTCTTCAGTCAAATTATTCCGGGTGCCAGCCGAATTAAGAAGGCATATCTACTTTGTCTCAGCTTTACTTGTTCAAGTTGGTATTTTTACGACTAGATGGAATGTCGTTATTGGAGGACAATTGTTCTCTAAAAGCTTTAGAGGTCTTACGGCTTATAAGATGTCTCTGGGCGGGGTAGAGGGACTACTCGTATCTTTGGGTTTTCTTATCCTTCCTTTCATAGTTCTGTATATTCTCGTTAAAATTTTCCCCCCTTGGCAAGAAGCCAAACAGCCCTGAGTCTTAGACTTAGGAAGAACAGGTTTCGCTTTTGGTCATCATTTCTACAGGATTTTCTATAAGATAGAAAGGGCCAATTTTTCTGATGGATCTGAAAGTAATTTGTCTTTTGAAAAATCGATCTTAGGCATAGCTGTGCAGGCCAGCCAGAAGATAATTCACGCCGAAATAGGTGAAGAGAGCAGCTAAGAAGCCAAGGACGGCAATATAGGCAGATCTGCGTCCTTTCCAGCCCATTACGATCCGGGTATGGAGGTAGAGAGCAAAGACAAACCAGGTTATCAGACTCCAAACTTCTTTGGGGTCCCAGCTCCAGTAGCTTCCCCAAGCGTAATAAGCCCATATCATGCCAAAAACGAGGCCCCCTAGAGTAAAGAGTGGAAAGCCGATGGCGATACATCTGTAGCTGATAGAATCGAGTTTTTCTGACGATATTCCCGTTTTCTTGGCCTTGCCTTTTTTTTCTTTTGAATCAGCCACTAAATACATGATGCTGGTGACAAAAGCCAAGGCAAAGAAAGCTTCGCCGAGGAGTGTGACCGAGACATGGAGCCAGAGCCAATAACTCTGGAGGGCAGGAACCAGGGGGGTTGCCTCTTTTGGCATCAACGGAGAAGAAGCTAAAGCCATGATGGCTATAACGACCAGCATAAAAAGGGCTCCTGCTTTTCGAATCTTGAATTTCCACTCGATAATGACATAGGCGAGAATAGCACTCCATGCAAGGAAGGAAAGAGATTCATACATATTGGTGAAAGGTGCATGTCCGCTTTCCACAGTTCTCATAATAAGGGCAGCAGTATGGAGAAGCAGCCCGATGAACGCTATGCTAAAGCCTGTTTTGGCCAGATTTTCTTTTTTTGAAAAGAAGTAAGAGAAGTAGAAAAACGCTGCTAAGAAATAGAATATGAAGGTTACGAGAAATAGGGTTGATTCGCTCATTTTGATCTCCTTAGGGAAGTCATGATTTTCTCGAATTCAGATTGAAAGGCATCCCGGTTTTTGGAAGCGATTCCTCCTGCAGTGACTTCTGTTTTCCCGTGGCTCTCTTCCAGAATAACTTTAACCTCTCGAATAGGCCAGTAAAAAGCCAGGGCAAGTCCTAACATTAAAAAGCCGCATCCAATCCAAATAATGTTAACTCCTGGGTCTTTAGATGCCTGGATGACAGAGAATTGACTGGACTTGAAATCACGAAGTTCTAGAGTCAAATCCATTTCCTTTTCTGAGTGAATACGGGCAAAATCGGGAAATTTGGCAAAGATCCAGCCTGAAAAAATTCTCTGTTCGTCTTGCCATCCTTCTATGAAAGCGGCTGGATTGTTAGGTTCATTCGAGCGGGATGTAATCTCATTTTTATCGTTAATAATGAAGTCAGGTAGAAAATGGAGGGCAATAAGTTGAATATCATCGTCCCCAAGACTGACTCTCTGCCCAACTTTGAACTCTAATTTCCTCAAGAATGATGGGTCCTTTCTTTTTTTAACCCAGATTTCCAAAGAAGGACTTTCCCAGTCCCAGCCATAGCCACTCTGGTAAAACGCGAAACCTTGGTAGGCCAGGGGATGGTTAACCTCGACAATTTTGCTGAGCTGAGGTTTCTCATTTTCGAGGACTGTTAGGGTGCTCTTCCAGTCTCTAACCCTTCCATCAGGATAGAATTCAGTTTCGAACTTATCCAGTCTTACCTGAAAGTCGGCCTTGGGGACCGGGAGAACTTGTCCTTCAAAAAGAGTCAAGTCCGCTTTGAATCCTCCCAGACCGCTGATGATTCCCCCTGCGAGTATGATGAGAAGGCCGAGATGGACAATATCTGACCCAAACAATCCCAGAGTCTTCTTTCGAGCCAGCAGGAAGCTTCTAGCTTCCTTTTTTTCCTCTTTCAGACGATAATGCCTGGCGGAGAACTCCCTTCCCAACTCTTCTCTAGTCCTGGCCAAATTCCAGTTTTTCCTGAATTTCTCCCTGATTTTTAAGGAATTGATGTTTTTTGTCTCGAATCGAAGCCTTGGCTGAAAAACTCTTTTAAATTTCGGAGAAAGTCGATTCAAGGTACAGATGATGATATTTAAAGAAAAAAGGAAAAGAAGGCCATTGTACCACCAGGAATGGTAGAGGTTTGTGAACTGGAGGCGGATGAGAAGGCCGGCCAGCTGACCATAGCGAACAGCATATTCGGCAGCACTCCTTTGTTGAGGAATCAAGGTGCCCAGGATAGAGGCGCAAGTGATGATGATCAACAACACTATGGCTAATTTTACAGAGCTAAAAAATTTAATTAAAGATTTCATCTAAATACTAATCCTTAGGTCTAAATTCTTCCAGATAATAATGAATTCATCTCGTTATTGTTACTGTATCTAATGTTGTTCTGCTGATGGTTTTTACGCATCTCTTTGGCCGTGGCCTTGATCACACCCAAGGAACGCTGCATCTCACTCCATCCGTACCAGAGAGCATAATCAGGATTAGCGTGGAATGTTCCCTGGAAAGTTCTCATCCGGTGTTCTAGAAACATGACAAACAGTTCTTGTTCGATGGCTGTGGGAGCATCATGGAAGGTCAGCAAGTCAGGGAAAGGATAGGAATAGTTTTCGGGTTTGGTGAGGAGACCATCCTTGTATAATCCGGCTACTATGCGTATAGCTTCTGCCATGAGGTAGTCTGCTTCTTTGATCATCTGATCACCCTTATCCAGCTCATTCTTAGCAAAATTCAGAGAATGGCATTGATTACATGTCTTGAGCATCTTATCTCGTTCTTGTTGCCAGTCTTCCTGGGTAAGCCTGGCGAGATCTGCTGCCTTGACGATATCGAGCCTTGCAGTAGGATTACCCTCTGGATCCAGGACTCCAAGACCTTGAAGGATTGTTACTCGGTCAGCAGTCCATTGCTCATCTTCTGGCATAGGAAGCCTGACCGCTAGGAATCCCCAGGCAGTTCTCACAGCATGATTCCCTTTTTCCATATGACAGGTCTGGCAGGTTGGTGCGGCCACTGTTTCTGGAAGCGTCTTGTTCTGCTTCAATAAATATCGAACGCCATGTTTAGAGCCTGAATACATCTCCCATTGAGGATGGTCGAAACCCATATGGCAGGTCTGACAGGCTTGAGGCTGCTTAGCTTCCTTCACCGAGAAGATATGACGGGTATGGCAGGCATCACAGGAGGCAACTCCGAAACCTGCCCCATCTTTTTTCAGTTCTGTTATCTCTTCTTTGGTCTTCAACCCGATCTTATGGCATCCTCCACATCCTTTCATTCCTTCCATCATAGCCATTGGCTGCCAGTGGGCGGTGGGCATAGCTTTCATAGCTGCCCAGGCGAAGGCATGCTTGCCTTTCTTGAATTGGGCTACTTTCTCATCATGACATTCAGCGCAGGTCTCAGGCGTAGGAATCTGCACTTTGGCCACATCATAGGAGTCTTTATGAGCTTCTCCGTGGCAGACTGAACAGTCAACTTCATTCTGGCTGTGCTTGCTCAATTGCCAGTCGGTAACGATATTAGGAGTAACATCCTTGTGACACTTCACACACTCCTGGGCGAATGCTCCTGTACAGAAAGCAATGCTTAAAAGGATAACAGCCATAGTTTTGTGATTCAAGGCTCACCTCCTTTTAAATTTATTCGAAAACCTTCTAATTTTTCTACCCCTGCTTGGCTTAAAACATATATCATTGTTGCCATAAATTGTCAAAGCTAAACTCGTGCTCTAAATTCTTATGATTTTACAAATTAATAGATACTAATAATATAGAATTAGTAGATTTTTTTCAATAGAAATAGTCTATGAATTTCTCTATGAATGTTTATTCGAGTTTTTGGTCTTTTTGGCGACAATTTTGATGGATGGCTTCTTCTCTATTCAGGAGGTGAGGAAAAAAGAGAGAAGCAGTTAACTTCTCTCTTTTCTAAAAAATTTATGAGTTGTCTTGTTTCTCTCTACTTCTTATCTTATCAGAATCTGTAGCCAAACCCAAAATAGAGAATGTGGTAATGTCCTGAGTCCTCATATCCTCCTGTAGCATGGATGACAAAGGCTTTATCTTTATAGTCTTCGTACTTCCATTTTCCAAACACCGAGACATTCTTCATGAGAAAATAGTCAGCTCCTGCCGAAATCCTGTAATGGGCAATATCCTGGTCACTGAGATCGGCCAGACCTGATGTGTCCTCTTCTATACCCTCAATTCCAGTTGAAACCCAATCTGATTTTCCTATAGTCATTGAAAAGTCACCGAATATGGAGAAATTGTCAGAGAGTCTGTAATCAAGAGCTACCAAGAAAACATTCACATTTTTGTTGTAAGGAACATCTTTATCTTCTCGGGCTATCCTTTGGCCTTGGTACTCGTATTGTGTCCCGTAGATGAGGCTGTTCACGATCTTCTCGTTTAGGTAAGTGTAGGCCGCAGTGATTGAAACTTTGTTTGTCAGAGCATACCATAAACTAAAAACAATGTTATGTCTTTTTTGAGACGAGTCTATCTGGTCGTTTTTGCCTGAATTATAGAAGTAGTTCGCAGTGAGAGCAAATCTGTTAGCCGGGATTACCGAAACGCCTGCTGAGACTAGATGAATATCAGTGTACAAGCTGGTCATGAAACGTTCCGTGGTAGGATCAACAGGATTTTCTTCAGCCGAGTGGGGCACACCAAGGGGATTTTCTATGCTTTTTCCTTTGTAACGGAGAAAACCCTTTATTTTTGGAGAGGGATAGAAAGTAACTCCCACACGATAAGTGGTGGTTTTCATCTCCTCGAGGTACTTATCCATGAGGTCTTTTTCTTCTTCTTCTACTTCTGAAGCCCAACTAAAATTCCTTTTCAGGCTGTTGTAGTCTAATCCGGCTCTTAGGTGGATTTTCTGCTTGGGAATCCTGTAGGAAGCATCAGCCCCTATAGCGTATCCATCTGTGGATAAGTGGTTGGCCACAAGGGTACTTGTGTCAAAAGCATAGTCAGGATCTAGGTTGTTTTCATACTTGTTGTTTCCATATCTCAGCGTGAGGTTAAAGCCTTTACCCAAGAGGGCTCGAAACCGGGAGAGAAAATTCTTGATATCAGCTTCTCCGTTGTTATTCTTGTTCTTGACTTTGGCAATTGTGTAGCTTCCAAAGAGTGAAGCATTCTTTACCGCATCAACTTTAGCTTTGAGAGTATCAGCATTCTTCTCAGAATCCGGAATATGGGCAAATTCTTGAGTTCCTTCGAAAGGGAAACTGCCGTAAGGATTTGTATACTCATGGTATAAAGGGTTGGCTTTATTTTCAAAGCTCCGCCCCAGGTGAGAGTAACTTAAGGCTACACCCTTGGTTTTGAACTCAGCTCCTATGATGAAATCCCTGGTTCTCTGATCGATGGCTTGAGTTTGGGCCTCGATATGGCACACTGTGCACATCTCGAAGGTTCTTGCCTGTTGGGAACCATTTTCATGGACATATCTGACTTGGGATTTAATTTTTAAGTTGGGGATCGAGGGGATAACGAGATCTGTTTTGTTGATTATTTCGGTTCGGGTTGTAGAATAGACATCGTCAGGATTGCTGTCTACAAAAGGGAATTCATGTTGAGCCTCGGGATCTGGATCCACATTCGTTAAGGGGTCATGATCCAGGCGGTGGATGAATCGACTAGATTGGAATTCAGTTCTTACGATTCTTCCTATGTCAAGCCCAGCGTAATAGGCCTGTTCATCCTTGTGGTAGGACTTGCCCGAGAGGTTGAACAAGCTATTATCTCCCAAGAATCCCTTCAGTCCAAAACCAGCTCCAGCAGAGGAACCAACAGTGGAAAACTCTGCTGCTCTTCCGCCAGAAAGCCCTGAGACATTTAACGGCAAGTCGCTTTCATCAGTCAATAGAAATCTTTGGAAGACGGAGACGTGTCCTGAAATATCAGTTTTTGTCTCTTTGGCTGCTCCTTCTGGAGCTAAGGCAAAGCTCTTGAGCGCGGATTTGACCAATTCGCTCGGTGAGTGGACTGGATTATCGTTCTTTTTTGATTCAGCAAAGCTCGAAGAGAGGCTGATTATGCCGATGATGGCTACGATTACGATTATTTTTTTTCTCATCTTGGTCTCCTATCTCATGAATCTTCCGGCGCCTGATAACGACGGATTGTCGCTCCCGTGAATCTGGGAATGACAGTGAGTGCACCTGGTAAAGAAGCTGACGTTCCATGTTTGAAGACTCAGAGCGGGATGGCGTCGATCTTCATGGCTAGTGTGGCACTGCATGCAGAGGAATGGTTCAGTCTGACGCTGGAGATGGTTGGCGATGCTTCCGTGCGAGTCGTGGCAAATAGCGCAGCTTTCAACAACAGGAGCGTGCTCAAAAGTGAAGGGTCCCTGTTTTTCAGCATGACAGCTGAGACAGAGCTCGTTAAGAGTTTCAGCTTTGATGTTTCTTTCTCCTCCCCCGTGAGAATCATGGCAGGAAGAGCAGTTCATTTTTTTCTCGCGAATGGGGTGATGCGAGGGAAAATTTATTTGAGCTCTCTTGTCAGCGTGGCACTTGAAGCAGAGGTCAGGATCGTTCTTGGCTAATTGATTCTTGGCAGCGGTGTGAGAGCGATGACAGCTCGTGCAGGAGACACCGCTTATGTCATGGGAACTTCCAGGCCAGTTCATCTGCATTCCGCTTCGGTGACACTTCAGGCAAATCTCCCCAGCTTCGGTAGGGGAGAGTTCCTTCAGGCGGATAATCTTTTCCGGGTCTTCCTCTTCCACGTGCAGGCTTCCTGGACCATGGCAAGCTTCGCAGCCAGCGATTTTCCCCTTGAGTTCAAAATCAGCCAGTCTTCCGTGGATTGTTTTCTTGAAGGCTTCTCCGACTTCCTCATGACATTCCATACAGGTCTCTGAACCAACATATTCTCCTTCGGAAGCCGGCTCTACAGCGCAAAGAGAGGAATACAGGAAGAAAATACCAGTAAGAACAAAAGCGCAGGTGATGAGTCCAATCAGTAAACTGCTTTTTTTCATCTTCTTCTCCTTAGTGAAAATTTCCGATAAATTGAATGCACCAATACCTTGTTTTATTATTTTCTGTTTGATTCCCACCTCCTTTGTTCATTCTCTTAATCTAAAGCCTCTTTGACAAGCGTTTTCATCTGCTCAGCGTTGAAAGGTTTTTCGACGACTGAAAAGACGTTTAAAGTGCTCAATTGAGGCTCTATTTGGTATTTCGGGTGTGCCGATAAAATTACAATTTTCGTCGACGGCTGGATTTTATTGACTTCTTTTAACATATCAAGACCAATTTCTTCATCTATTTCTATGTCCGCAAAGATGAGATGATAAGCATCGTTTGAGGCCCGGCTCAAAGCATCCTTGGTCGTGGCCACAGTATCAACTTCGTATCCTTCTTGAGCGAATATTTCCCTTAAAGACCATCGAATAAGCTTGTCGTCATCAACGACTAGAATTTTATACATTTCAATCCACGGAAGAAGATAGCAATTTTTGTGCCAATAAAAGGCACGGTCTTGGCTTTCTAATTTATTGAAAATAAATAAATTACTTGCTATATAAATTCAGCAGTTTCTGGAGGTGACAAAAGTGGGTGATTTCACCCTCTAATGGGCTATATTTCCCATAATTATTAGGGGTTTACTATTATTTTTTGAAGAGATTTTGTGAGAAGGAGTGGAGGGGGGATTTACTCTGAAAAATGAAAGCGTTCGGGCGTGATATTGAATTTTTTAATCTTATAACGCAGAACATCTCGAGTAATGTTCAGTAATCTTGCGGCCTTGGTTTTATTCCCGTTTGTTTTTTTCAAGGCTTGAATCATCAGTTTTTGTTCCATATCGTACAGAGATAAGTTTTGGTCAGAAGTTTCGTCTAAGGAGCCTTCTGGAGATGAGAAAGAATCTCCGTTTAGATGAATGGGCAGATATTTGGCAGTGATTGAAGAATTTTCTTCGAAGATCATGGCTCGTTCCACGGCATTTTTTAGCTCTCTGACATTTCCGGGCCAGTCGTATTCCAGAAAAAGCTTTTCTGTCTGCTTGTCCAATCCTTTAATGCTCTTTCTGAATTTTTTATCATAATGGAAAATGAAATGATTAGCTAAGGGCAGGATATCTTCCCTTCTCTCCCTTAAAGGCGGAATGTAGACAGGACAGACATTCAATCGATAAAACAAATCTCTCCTGAATTTTTCTTCTCTTGAGGCAAGCTCAATATCCTGGTTAGTGGCCGCTATGACTCGGATATCCACTTCGATATCTTTCAATCCGCCTACCCTCTTAAAAGAATGGATTTCCAGAAACCTCAACAGCTTGGCTTGGAGATGAAGGTTTAGAGTGCTTATTTCATCCAGGAACAAGGTTCCTCCGTCAGCCAGTTCGACTAGCCCTTTCTTCTGTGCCTTGGCGTCAGTAAAAGCTCCTTTTTCGTAGCCGAAGAGCTCGCTTTCCAGAAGGTTATCAGGAATGGCTGAACAGTTTATGGCGAGATAAGAGGCGTTTCTACGCCGGCTGAGATGATGAATGGCTTGAGCCAAGAGGTCCTTTCCAGTACCACTTTCTCCCTGAAGAAGAATGATAGAAGCTTCGCTTTCGGCAATCTTCTTGACCATTTCCAGGATCTGTTTCATTGCTTTTGAGTTGGTTATAATCTGATCAGCATCAAATCTATTTTGTTCCTTTTCTTTGTAATAGGCGATTTCTTGTTTCAGAGAGGCAGCCTCCAGGGCGTTTTTTACAGTGTTCTGAAGCTTTGTGTAATCAATTGGCTTGGTGATGAAATCATAGGCTCCTCGGCGCATGGCCGTCACTGCATCTTCTATGACTCCGAAGCCGGTCATCATGATGACCGGAAGCTCTGGCTGGGCCTTCTTTAATTCCATCAATAAATCCGTGCCTTTCTTATCCGGGAGTTTGACATCGAGCATCACGAGATCAGGTGTTTCTTCTTCTGCCAGGCGCAGGCCTTGAGCTCCGTTTTCAGCAGTAGAAGCTTCAAGGTTCCATTTGTTTAATTTCTGGCTGAGTGTCCAGCGGATGAGTTTTTCATCATCGACGATTAAGATCTTTTTTTTGCGCATCCTTAATCTCCTTGTTGTAAAACCGGAAGTCGGATAAGAAAAGTGGTGCCTTTCCCTTCCTTGCTTTTCACTTGAATGGAACCTTGGTGGGCAGCAGTAATTTTCTTGCAGATGGAAAGACCGAGACCAGTGCCTCTGCTCTTGGTAGTGAAAAAAGGATTAAATATCTGAGACAAGTGGTCTTTTTTTATCCCTTTCCCGTTGTCTTCAAATATAATTTCTAACTCTTTTTCATTCCTTTTGAGGAGCTTGATATCGATTTGACCTTTGTTATCTATGGCCGAAATACTGTTCAGCATGAGATTCAGCATGAGCTCTTGAATCTTGTCCGCATCTAGACGGGCTAGGGTGTTGTTAGCCAGTTTCTGAAAATGAAAGATGATATCTTTGCTTTTTTTTTGAGGTTGGGCGAGTTTGATGGCATTTTCTACACATTCGTTAGGATTAACAAGACTGAAGCTCATCTCTTTTGGCTTGGCATAGCTGAGGAGGTCCTGGATAACTTTATGCATTTTTTCGATTTGAAGCAGAATTTCATTAAATATTTCTTTCTTAGGGTCAGCGGGATCGGTTTTTTGACCGATGATTTCCAAGGCTCCTTTCATTCCGGCGATGGGGTTTTTCATCTCATGAGCTAGCCCGGCAGCTAGCTCTCCTATGGAAGCCAGATGTTCAGCCTTTTCCATCTGCTGGCTATGCAGGTGTTCTATTTTTTGGTTAGCTTCGCGGAGCTTTTTCACCATGGCATTGAAGCTTTCAGCTAGGTTTCCGATTTCATCGTGTTTGACGACCGGAAATTGAATGTTCAAGTCTCCCTCCTGGACGGTCTTCATGTTGCCTTTTAATCGGGAAATGGGGCGATTGACCAACTTTTCGAATAATCGGAGGATGATGAAGATGAGGATGGATATCGATACCAAGCCTATAAGAATACCCTTGAGCTGGCTTTTTTTAAGAAGAATGGCAGCAGCTGTATAATCGACGTTGATTTCTAAGATACCATTGATTTTCGCCTGAGGAGAATGGCAGGCATAGCATTCTTGTCTGTTTTCGATAAGACGAAAATTCTGTATGGTTGATTTTGGCTTAAGGAAGTAGATATTAGATCTGGTTCCGTTCGAAAAAAGTTCTTTCAGTTTGTTTTGAATACTAGCTTCAGAGGAGCTCCCGATTTCATTCTCGTGAGAAGAGCGAAGTATCTTTCCTTCAGCAGAGATAATACGAATTTTTTTAATATAGCTGGAAGAGGCTGTTTGGCTGATGATATCTTGAACTTCCTCTGGCTTTCCCTCTTTCATGGCCTGGAAAAGGCTGTTTTCGATCATCAAGCCTGCAACCTCAGCTTTTTGTCGGCTCACAGAGTGGATGATGTTCCTCTGGCCTCTTAGATAGAGAACAATCAAGACAAGAGTTGTTATGATTCCGATGACTAACACATGGAGAATGACCTTATTCCTCAGACTCCACTGCTTTAAGCTCTTCATCAGTTTTTCTTTATAATAAGTATATTTATGGAAACTATAGTCTTTATATAATTGATGATTATAATAGAATCAATTTATATTTACAAGTTTGAGAAATGAGTCAGCTGAGGGGAAAAAAAGGAAACTGTTTAGAATTCTTAGAGTGGAATGGAGAGAAATACAAATATCAAAGGATAATCGTATATATTACAGGGAGGATTCAAGATTCAGAAAAGAGGACCCTTTCTTTAAAATTTAAGTTCAGGTCCTCAAAGGGAAGAATTCACTAAGCTCTGGAAGCAGACTTCTTTTTCGCCTGTCGATTTTTTTTCTTTTGGATTTCTATAAGGTCTTGGAGAGTTATTCCGTCGAAATAGCTTTTCAACATATTGGTGGCCTCTTTCCAGACTTCAAAAGTAGCACAGATAGGAATGCGGTTACAATAATCATTATCCTCAATGCAGTCTACCAAACAGCAGGAGCCTTCTAAAGCATGGAGAATTTCACTCAGTCTAATTTCAGAAGGAGCACGGGATAAAGTGTAACCTCCTCCTGCGCCTCGAATGCTTTTTACGAGCCTGGCAATTTTAAGGGGGATAATGATCTGTTCTAGATAGCGAATTGATATTTCTTCTTCATCAGAGATGCTCTTGAGAATAACAGAATGATTTCCGTTATTATAATTTTGAGCAAGATTGAGCATAAGGCGACTCCCATATCTTCCCTTAGTGGAAAGCCTTATCATAGATAACTCCTTATAAATTGTTATAGAACCTAAATCTACCTAATCCACACTCTATATTAATCAATTTATTTACTTTTTTCAACATAATTTTATAGAAATTGTAAGATTTATTTTTTATCCTTGAAAGCTTGTGTTTTTCTTAAACTTAAGCTGCAGGTTAAAATCCGAGATCTACAAAAGAATACTTTCTCTAATTTTGGATGGATCAAAGAGCATCTTGAGAAGTTGATTTTTGGTTTGGAGGGCTCGATGATTTAAAGTCTGACTAAGACTATAAAAACCTGATTTGGTTCTATTCGAGATTAAGATTTTGATTTTCGTTTTTGATTTTCAAGAATCCGGACAACCCTGGTCAAGGCTTCAAGATAGGGAGTAGGGCTGCCGATTTCTTTCCCGTAATCAATAATAGGCTGATAGACATACTCTACGGGATTACCAGCCTCTAGATCGAGGCTCATCGAGGGTTTGTGATGGCCTGCGCCTGATAAATAAGCCAAGCCTTTTTCAACAAAGTCGGCTTCATACTCATAGCCTAATTTTTTTGCCACTTGGATACATTCCAGGAGAATTTTTTCGGTGAGGAACCGTGTTTCTTCGAATTCCATAGCCTCCTTCATGGTTAAGTCAGTAGTGGCGCAGACAGGCATCAAGGCCGCGTTAAGGATTGTTTTTCTCCATTCATACTTTTTTATCTCAGGCGTGAAAACTGTTTCCAGGCCTGCATCACTGATGAATCCGGCGATTTCTTGCGCCAGAGATTCATTCTTATCAGATAGGGCTCCGATATAGTTCGGAGGATGAAAGAAGGACATCTTGACTGTGCCCGGTTTGACAATCATTCCAGCATAATTGATAACAAACCGGAGGACATCATCCGGGCTGAGTTTTTCAGCTGCTCGGTCTTCGTTATCGATCCCATTTTGAATGAGTAAGATTTTTTGGCCGGGCTTAAAAATCTTTTTGATATCGTCTAAGACCGAATCTAGAAAATTGAATTTGACAGCGATAAAATACAAGTTAACATCGAAGCAGGCTAATCCCGCTGCTGAGATGCCTGTTCCGTTGACTTGAGTTTGGAAGTTATCGCCCGTCCCGGTGACAGATATTCCTTGTTGGTCTATGGCTAATATCAATTCTTCCTTGATGTCGATGAGGTAGATATTCTCTTTGTTCCGGGCGAGGTGAGCAGCCATCAGGCTTCCCACAGGTCCGGCTCCGATGATTCCGATATTATGACCTGGCATTGAAGTTTCCCTGAGTATTCTTAGCCATCAGTTTTGCGGTAATTATAAAAAAAGTACCCTGTCATTGCAAACACCACAGAAAAATGTGAACAATGGGGTCGGGCCTTTATAATTTTTTAATTGGTTAAAAATTAGAACGGTCGTGCTCATATTCATGAAAAGTCAGAAAAAATTAGAACTGACTTTTTATAAAATCAGTAACTTTCAGCCTAAAATTCCGCTATAATAAACAATAGGAATAAACTGGAAAAACAGAAAAAGGAGCCCCTTTTGGTATGAATGAGGTCTATGTGGCTGGAGTCGGCTCAACTCCTTTTGGCAAGGATTTCAGACCCATCGGAGTAATTTTGGCTGATGCCTGCCAGAAGGCCATCCAAGATTCTCTATCTTTCACCACTGATTTGGTCCCCGATGCGCTGGTCATCGGCGCCATGGATCCCATAGGATTTGCCCGACAAACTGGTCTTGATTCTCTGGTGGGAATGGAAATGGCCATAGACAGAGACACAGAGATTTATCATGTCGAACGGGGTTCAGCTACCGGAGCAGCAGCGGTAGACCTGGGAAAGCGATTGGCTTCTTCAGGACTGAAGGTCTTGGTCTGCTTCGGGGAGAAGATGAAAGGAAAACTCAAGAACGAGGAGATTCCTTCTCAAATTTCTACCGTGATATCTGAGGAAGAAAGAGAACGAGGGTTGGGAGAAATGCCGGCTGTAGCTGCTTTAGCCTCCATAAATTATATGGATGCCTATAAGATTTCCGCTAAAGAGTTCAGGAATATCTGTTACGAGATGAGCGCACGATGCCTTGGCTATGGAGCCTTGAATGAGGTTGCTTATTTTAAAAAATCTGTCACCAGAGAAGAGTATGATAATCCTGAAATCAACAGAATTATCGCCAAACCTTTGACAAAATTTGACTGCAGCGGGTCTTATAACGGGGCGGGAGCAGTCTATTTGGTTCCTTTTCCCACTGACATAAAACTCACCAGCGTCAGATCTGCCTTTGACAATATAAAGATTGCCGAGCGAAAGACTCTGCTTTCCATGGAAGCGGCTGTGTTAGCTGGAAGGAAGGCCTACCAAGAAGCTTCTCTCAATCCTCATGAGATGGACCTTTGCGAGCTCCATGACGCGTTTAAGACTGTTCCCTGGATAGTCGCTGAAGATTTAGGCCTGGCCGACAGGGGAAAAGGCCATAAGTTTGTGATGGAAGAAAAGAACACCCAAGGCAGGAGGGTTTACTTCAATCGGTCGGGGGGATTCTTAGCTAAGACCCACCCTTTAGGAGCCTCTGGCGGAGCCCAGCTGGTGGAGCTTGTCTGGCAGCTTCGAGGACACAATCAGTATCAGGAAATGTTCGGAGAGACGTTGAGTGACTTGAATTACGGGCTCTGGTTCAACATGAGTGGGTTTGGTAATGCCTGTATCGTCGGGATTGTGGAGAGGACCGAACCAACGCGGAGGCGGGAAGGATTCAAGGAAGAATACCAGCCTCAATCCATTCCTGAAGAGCTTATTTCTAAAGAGGCGCCCCCGAAAGATAAGGTTCTGGTAACGACAGAATATATATCTCCCGAAGATGAGAAGGTTAACGTAGCTATCATTCAGACCAGGGAGGGCGATTTCAGGATCGGACTAGCCAAAGGCCCCCATGGCGTGAAAAAAGGAAAATACATAAAATGGGTCAAGCCTGAAGAAGGGCCCTATTTTATAAAAGAAGGGTATATTAAGGGAAAATTGTCCGACTTCCTCCGCCTCTTCCGCAAAAAATCATAATTTGGGGTCAGACCAAGCTATCTCATTTATTTTTAATAAGATAGTTCTAATTTAGGCTTGTTTTTAGCTCTTAAAGCGCCGTTTTTAGGGGCAAAATCATCACTTTAAGCACTCTAGGCCCGTTTTCTTAAAACAGTGTTTTTGACCCCGAAATCTGCATTTTAAGAACCAAAATACCATTAAAATTGAACTTTATTTATTTAATTTCAATTAGTTAGTTTGGTCTGACCCCAATAATTAAGTTTTTATTGACAGGCGGAAGAAGGGGTAACTATAATAGTGGCTCTCCGATGAAGTCTCTTTTATATGGTGCTTCACATCAAGAATTCATAAACAGGGAGGTTACCCATGAGTGATATTGTCATTGGCAGCGCTGTCAGAACAGCTGGAGGCAGTTTTGGCGGTTCTTTCAAAAGAGTTTCTGCTGTAGAATTAGGAGCTCTTGTCCTTCAGGAGGCTGTTCGACGGGGTGAGATCGAGCCCAACCAGGTGGAAGAAGTGGTCTTCGGTACTGGATGGCAGGCCGGACTCGGACCAAATATTGGGCGTTTGGCTACTGTTAAGGGAGGTCTACCCCATGAAGTTCCCGCCTTTACCGTGAACAAGCGCTGTGGTTCCTCGCTGCGAGCTGTTTCTTTAGCTGCCCAGATGATCAAGGCCGGAGATGCAGAGGTCATTTTGGCTGGTGGAGCTGAGAACACTTCCCAGGTTCCCTACATTGCTCAGGGAGCTCGATGGGGGAACCGCATGGGAGACAGCAAATTGATCGATATCATGCACCAGGATGGCTTCATGTGCCCCTTAGCCGGCCATCTGATGGGAATGACTGCGGAAACACTCGTCGAAAAATATTCTATCAGCCGTGAGGAACAGGATACTTTTGCCCTTGAAAGCCAGGAAAAAGCTCTTAAAGCGGTAAAAGAAGGCAAGTTCAAAGAAGAAATCCTTCCGGTGGAGGTGCCGTTAAAAAAAGGACAAACAGAGACCTTTGACACCGAGGAGATCCCGAGAGAGGGAGTCACTTTAGAGAAACTGGGTAAACTCCCACCGGTTTTTAAAAAGGATGGATCTGTCACAGCTGGAAACAGCTGTGCTCTCTGCGATGCTGCTGCAGCCGTCTTAGTCATGAAAAGCGACAAGGCCTCTGAGTTTGGAGTCAAGCCCCTTGCCAAAATTGTATCCTACGCTCATGCTGGAGTTGACCCGGCTGTTATGGGGATAGGACCCGTGCCAGCTGTTAATAAAGCCTTGGAGAAAGCCGGACTCAAACTTGAAGACATTGACATTATCGAACTCAACGAAGCCTTCGCAGCTCAAATCTTGGCTGTTGAGCGCGACCTGGAATGGGACCGGGCCAAGGTCAATGTGCACGGCGGAGCCATAGCGCTCGGCCATCCTGTGGGTGCTACTGGAGCGAAAATACTGACGACTTTGCTCTATGCTCTGAAAACTTATGATAAGACTCTGGGATTAGCGAGCATGTGCATCGGAGGCGGACAGGGCGTAGCTCTTATAGTCGAAAGACTATCTTAGCTCTTTCCTTAAACCTGCCAACTTGGATGTATTGAAGGTTTGGAAATAGATATTTAGGATTATTAACTTAAAACGGAGGAATTAGGATGGATGTTAAAAAGCCTTTTGTGGTGGGCGCAGGAATCATGGGCTCTGGTGTCGGGCAACTCTGTGCTCAGCAAGGTTATGAAGTCACTGTGGTCGATATTGCAGATGAGCTCGTCGAAAAAGCTAAAAATAAAATCACTGCCGGATTGACAAGACGGATTGAAAAAGGAAAAATCACTCAGGAGGATATGGACTCTATCCTTTCGCGGATGAACTGGTCGACAGACCTGAACCTCGCCAGCGATTGTGATTTCGTCGTCGAAGCTATTTCTGAGAACATCGAAGCAAAAAAAGAAGTCTTCAGTAAACTGGATTCTATCTGTTCGCCCCAGACAATCCTGGCCACCAACACCACCGCCCTCTCGGTGAGCGAGATCGCTTCAGCCACTTCCCGTCCCGATAAAGTCATTGGCATGCATTTTTTCAATCCAGCGGTCATCATGAAACTGGTGGAGATCATCCGGGGCGAGCAAACCTCGGAAGAAACCATTGCCACCACCAAAAAGTTTGCAGAAGACCTGGGTAAAATTCCTGTGGCCACGACTAAAGAAGCGCCCGCCGGTATCGTCAGCAGGGTCTTAGCAGGGCTCCTGAACGAAGCAGCCGTTGTTTACGCTGACGGTGTGGCTTCTCCAGAAGATATTGACGAAGCTATGAAGCTCGGTGCCGGCCTTCCAATGGGTCCGCTAGCACTCATTGATATGATTGGATTGGATATCCATCTGGCAAAAATGGAAACTCTGTACGAAAAGCTGAAAGATGAGCGATACAAGCCGCCAGAGATCATCAAGAAGATGGTGGCCGAGGGGAAATTAGGGAAAAAATCAGGTGAAGGATTCTATAAATATTAAATAGAATCCCCGAATCAGGTATTCAATAAACCAAGAGGGCTGGGATTGCTAGGCTGGCTAATCCAGCCAGACCAGTGAGTCTAGCTGATATCTCTTGAAAGGAGCGGGCCATGGATTTTGATTTAACCGAAGAACAAAGGATGATCCAGGAAACGATCAGTAAATTCGCGAAGGAAGAGATAGCTCCCGTGGCGAGTGAAAACGACAAGAAAGCTCATTTCCCCCGCGATATTTTTAAAAAATTGGCAGGTTTGGGCTTTATGGGCACACCCATTCCCCATGAATATGGCGGAGCAGGATTTGATTACATTAGCCATGCTATAGTGGCTGAGGAAATAGGCAGAGTAGATTCATCCATGCGAGGCACCTATTCTGTTCAGGTTTCCCTGGTTGAGCTTCCCCTTCTTAAGTTCGGTAATGAGGAGCAAAAGAGAAAATATCTTCCCAAGCTCACTAGTGGAGAGTGGATCGGCTGTTTTGGCCTGACAGAACCGAATGCAGGCAGTGACCCGGCCAGCATGATCTCATCAGCAGAGGAAGATGGAGATCATTACGTGCTCAACGGCCAAAAGACATGGATCACCAACGCCGGAATCGCTGATCTGGCCATAGTCTATGCCAAGACTGACAAAGATGCAGGCCCCAAAGGGATCACAGCTTTTCTGGTGGAAAAAGGCACCGAGGGCTTTTCCACCAAAGACCTCCACGACAAGCTAGGTCTTCGTGCCTCGAATACTGGGGAGATCTACCTTGAGAACTGCCGTGTTCCCAATGAAAATATCTTGGGCGAGCTAAATAAAGGCTTTAAGGTGGCCATGGGGACTCTAGATTTTGGCCGTTTCACTGTGGCCGCAGGCTGTGTAGGAGCAGCTCAGGGATGCATCGACATCTGTAAAGAATACGCCAAGCAGAGAATCCAATTCGGGAAGCCCATTGCCAGCTTCCAGCTTGTCCAGCAGATGATCGCTGACATGGTCGTCGAGTGTGAAGCTGGACGCCTTCTTGTCTACCGGGCAGGGCATCTGAAAAACAAAGGTGAGCCCAATACCAGGGAAACCTCTATCGCCAAATATTACTGTAGCGAAATGGTGAACCGAGTGGCCTACAAGGCTATCCAGATTCATGGGGGATATGGCTTCTCTGGCGAATACGACGTGGAGCGCTTTTACCGGGATGCCAGAATCAACACACTGTATGAGGGAACTTCCCAGATCCAGCAGCTCATCATCGGTGCCATCGAGCTGGAGATCAGAGCTTTCACTTAAAGTTCATAAGTCATTACGAGGAGCGAATCAGATTGCCATTGAGGGGCGTGTAGCGCCGAAGTTATCTCATAAAATAAATATGTCATGGCGACGAACGAATGAATGTCATTGCGGGCAATAAATTTAAATTGTCATTGCGAGCAAAGCGAAACAATCTCATAAGATGAAAAGGAGTGTAATCATGTTTAAGACACTCATTTATGAAAAAAAAGAAAATATCGGTCTCCTGACCATCAATCGGCCTGAAAAAATGAATGCCATTTCCAATGAATTGACTACCGAGTTAAAGAAGTTTCTTGATAAAGTCGAAAAGGATAAAGACCTCAGAGTGCTGGTGATCACTGGCGCTGGGAATAAAGCCTTTGTCGCTGGTGCAGATATCAAAGAGCTTATTGACCGTGATGCCAGCCAGGGAAGAGAGGTCACTCAGGAAAGGCAAGAAGCTTTCTCCCGCCTTGAGAACCTTCAAGTTCCGGTCATCGCCGCGGTTAACGGTTATGCCTTGGGAGGGGGCCTGGAATTAGCTTTAGCCTGTTCTGTCCGAATCGCGTCTGATAATGCTCAGTTTGGAGCTCCAGAAGTCAAGCTGGGAATCATTCCTGGAGATGGAGGAACCCAGAGGCTTCCCCGCTTAGTCGGTTTAGGCCGGGCTATGGAAATGATACTCACCGGAGATTTCATCGATGCCCAGGAAGCCTTTCGCATTGGCCTGGTGAACAAGGTCATTCCCCAGAAGAAATTGATGGAGGAGGCCATGGCCCTCGCTCAAAAAATCGCTGCAAGACCGCCCCTAGCCGTGAGGTATGCCAAGGAAGCTGTGAACAGAAGCCAGGAAGGGGACAGGGCTTCGGGCTTTGCCCTTGAATCCTACCTCCATGCCTTGACCTGCACCACTGAAGACAAAAAAGAAGGGGTTTCTGCCTTCCTGGAAAAGAGAAAAGGCAAGTTCAAAGGAAAGTAAGAGATAATTCGTCAGTTCTATTTTCTTTTTTCCCCGCTGACTTTACGAAATTCATAAAAAAAGATAAAAGATAGTTAAATAAGATTAAAATCATATTCGGGTATCAAAGAGAATAGAGAAGAAAGGTTTTCACCAATTTTTCAGCATTCTCATCGACTCTACCAAAAAGGAGGTCTATCATGAAAAAGCTTATCATTGTATTGTGCATTCTTATCGTCTGTAATTCATTCATATGGGCTCAGCCGCAATCCATAAGCAAAAAAACCTCTGGTATGGACAGGTTTCCCGGCTATTTCACCTTCTATTGGGATGAGAAAGAAGGGAAGATCTGGCTCGAGATCGATAAATTCGACACTGAGTTTTTGTACGTGAACTCCCTTCCAGCTGGACTTGGTTCAGAAGATGTCGGCCTTGACCGGAGTCAGCTAGGAGGAAGCAGGATTGTTAAGTTTCAGCGTATTGGACCAAAGGTTCTTCTCATCCAGCCCAATTATTCTTTCCGGGCCATCAGCGATAATCCTTACGAGCGAAAAGCAACTGAAGATGCCTTCGCTAAATCAGTCATCTGGGGCTTTATGATCGAAGCCGAGCATCGCAAACGGGTGTTAGTTGATGCGACCTCATTCTTCATGCGGGACGCCCATGGTGTAGTCGGGAGTCTTAAACGGGCCGAGCAGGGGAATTATAAGCTCGACCTCTCCAGATCTGCCGTTTACCTACCAAACACCAAGAATTTTCTCTACAACACGGAGATCGAGGCTATTCTGACTTTTACCTGCGATCATCCAGGTCGACTTGTCAGCCAGGTGTCTCCTGATCCTCGCTCGATCACAGTCAGACAGCATCACTCTTTCATTCAACTGCCTGACAACAATTATAAACCGAGGGTATATGACCCCCGTTCAAACTTTTTCGGAACAGGATACATGGACTTTGCCGCTCCAATAGAAGAATCCATCCAGAAGAGATTTATCTGCCGCCATAGGCTACAGAAGAAAGTCCCACGTGCAAAAATCAGTGATCCTGTTAAACCGATCATCTATTATGTGGATCGCGGCGTGCCTGAACCGGTCCGTTCAGCCCTCATCGAAGGCGCAAGCTGGTGGAACGAAGCCTTTGAAGCCATAGGGTACCGGAATGCCTTCCAGGTCAAGCTGCTTCCCAAAGGAGCAGACCCGATGGATATCCGCTACAATGTCATCAACTGGGTCCACCGCTCGACCAGAGGTTGGTCTTACGGCTCTACAGTCATAGACCCTCGCACAGGCGAAATCATCAAAGGACATATTGCTCTTGGTTCACTCCGCCTTCGTCAAGATTTCCTTATTGCTCAAGGATTGATCGCTGATTACGGAGAAGAAAAAGACAATTCTTCTGAGATGGTGGAGATGGCGTTAGCACGGATCAGGGAGCTTTCCTGCCACGAGGTGGGGCACACCCTGGGTTTGGGTCATAATTATGCTGCCAGCGTCAATGATAGAGCTTCGGTCATGGACTATCCTCATCCCCTGGTGAAGATCACTGAAGACGGCTCACTTGATCTATCAGAGGCATACGCAACAGGAATAGGGGAGTGGGACAAGGTCTCTATTGCCTACGGTTATCAGGATTTCACAAAGGGGGTCGATGAAGAAAAAGAGCTAAGGGCTATCCTGGACAACGCTTTTTCAAGTGGCTTGTACTTTCTGGCCGGCCAGGATGCCCGTGCAGGCAGCGCCCATCCCTTAGCCAATGTCTGGGACAACGGTAAGAATCCGGTTGATGAACTCGAGCGTATCATGAAAATACGCGGCCTTGCCCTTGAATCCTTTTCAGAAAAGAGAATCCCTTTTAACACACCGATGGCAATACTCGAAGATGTTCTGGTTCCAGTTTATCTGTTTCACCGATATCAAGTGGAGGCAGCAGCAAGCACCCTGGGAGGTCTTTACTATAATCATATCCTTCGAAAAGATGTCCAAAAGAGTCCAGAACTTGTTCCAGGTCCAGAGCAACGCCGGGCTCTAGACGTGCTGCTTAAGACAATTCAACCTGAAAATCTAGCCATCAATGAAAAAATACTAAACCTGATTCCACCCCGTCCTCCTGGATACTGGGAGCACCGAGACCTTTTTCCCGGATATACTGGCCCCACCTTTGATCCTCTTGCTGCGGCTGAAAACGCAGCCAGTCTAACGGTGGAAGCCATACTGCATCCTCAGAGAGCAGCCAGGATGGTCGAATATCATTCCCGGAACACTGATATTCCAGGATTAGCTGAAGTGCTGGATAGGCTCATTTCTTCTACCTGGAAGATTGAACCCAAAGATGGTTATCATGGAGAAATTCAGCGGGTGGTTGATAATGTTTTGTTGAATAAGATGATGAGATTGGCTGTTGATGAGAAGACAGCTCCATCTGTGCGGGCCATAGCATCCCTGAAACTCAATGAATTGAAAACCTGGCTTAATGAGAAAATAGATTTCCTAGAAAATGAGAGACAAAAGGCCCATTATTTTCAGGCTGCCTGGCAGATTGGTCTTTTCCAGAATAACCCGGATAAAGTAAAACTTACAGTCCCATTGAAGCCTCCTCAAGGTGCTCCTATAGGAATGGATAATTGAAAGATTCTAAGACAGGAATTCAGTATTGATTTATCGATTGTCATCAATTAACATCGACAGCAATAAAAAGAATCAATAAGAAATGAAAACTAGGATCAAGAGGAGTGAAGATGTCGTATTCTCGCCGTGAGTTTTTAAAAATCGGTGGCCTGTCCATCGCCACCTATGGATTTATGAACAATGTATTTTCCTCTCCAGAGACTTGCGCAAAGTCAGAACTGAAGAATATGGTTTCTGACGTTACGCCCTTAGCACCTGAGGATTACCAGAAGCGCATTGAAAAGGCCAAGCGCTTGTTGGCCGAGCATAACATGGATGCTCTGTTCTTAACCGGCAGCACAAATCTCATTTATTTTACCAACGTCAGATGGTGGAGAAGCGAGCGGACCTTCGGAACAGTGATAAACCGAAAAGGCGATCCCATGTGGATCAGCCCCGCTTTTGAGCTTGAACGGGCTAGAGAACGAGTCCCTGATGGTCATGAAATTCGCGTCTGGGAGGAAAACGAGAGTCCCTTTAAACTCATTGCTGGCATCATGAAAGATATAGGCGCCGCTAAAGGGAAGCTGGCCTTAGGTCCTACGATAAGAAGTTTTGTATTCTACGGTCTCCGCAAAGATGCTCCCAGCCTGGAATTGGTAAACGGGGCTGTAATTACAGAGGCCTGCCGCGGCATCAAAACTAAAAAAGAAATCGAATACATGGACCTGGCCAATAAAATCACCAAACTGGCCTACCGCGATGCATTCAAATACCTCCGCGAAGGCATGAGCTCCGGCGATTTGAACAGCCTGATCAGTGATGCCCACCAGAAGATGGGTGCAAGAGGCGGTGGCTGGCCCCAGTATGGCCCTAATTCTGCCTTCCCGCATGGTTCTTCAGTGATTCGCAATCTTCACCAGAACGATACCATTGTGCTAGATGGCGGTTGCTCTGTGGAAGGATACCGTTCTGATGTGACCCGAACCATCGTGTTTGGCAAGCCTTCTGACAAACAGCGAAAAGTTTGGGATATCGTCAAGAAAGCTCAGAGTGAAGCCTTAAAAGCCGTCCGTCCTGGTGTTCCCTGCGAGCAAATTGATAGAGTGGCCCGCAAAGTCGTTGAAGATGCTGGCTATGGCCCTGAATACAAGTATTTCACCCATCGTGTTGGTCACGGCATTGGCATGGATGGGCATGAATATCCTTATCTAGTGAAGGGAAATAAATTGAAACTCCAGCCCGGTATGACTTTCAGCGATGAACCTGGAATTTATATTTATGGGGAGTTCGGTGTTCGTCTGGAAGACTGCTTCGTCGTTACTGGAGATGGGGGGCGTTTCCTCGGCGGCATGGAAAGCACCGCCATCGATAAACCCTTCGGCTGATAATTAGTTATTATAAGATATTACTATATTATAGAGATTGAATCTTGTCCTCCAATGAGCTCACCTTCGCAGGTTTCAGCTGTCACCGTTCCGACTGTGTCTCCAGTGGTGTATACATCGCCATCTTCTATATGAACAACTAAATCGATGAATCCATCATCATTGACATCTTCGTACGAACCTGCCCGTCCGCTTTTACCTTTCATTCTCACTCCTTGACCGTCCATCATAACAGTGGAAGGATCGAGTGTAGTGACATCAAAATCTGCTGAGCCAAGGATTGCTACAGGAATGACTCCATGTCCATTAGAGTTAATACGATTGGCATCACTTCCAGGTTTAATATCAATATTGAGACTGGTGAAGATGATATCATCAATTGTCACCCCGGGATCAATAAAGCCTCTGAACCGAACCTCAACTTCTCTTATTCCCCCACCTTCGATTTCAAGGCTTATGATTCCATTTGCTCTTGCAGCATCTCGGCTAACGGTCTGGCTAATAAGGTCAGGAGTTTTATCACTGCCAACAATGACTCCATCATTATCATTGGCAATTAGCTCGACATAGCTTGGCCAGGTATTCTCACCGCTTCCTCCAGGAAGCCAATCGCCCCAATCTACTATTATTAGAGAAAAATCCATTACAGGATAACCAAAGTTAATCAGAAATCCGTCCTGTTTTCTTGGACCAACTGGATTAGGCGGTATTCCTTCAGAAGTATCTGAAAGTGAATTAAAACCTGAGCCAACTGGATAATTATTCATTGAATTTCCAGTACACTGATTAGAACTAAATGCAGGAACTGTTCCTACATAGTCTGGGATGACTACGCCACAATCTCCTGGTACAATCGGATTATCATGGGCTCTTACCACCACAGGCCAACCAGTGATATTACCAGTTACATTATTTATTGTTTGAATGAGAACGCCAGAGAAAAACGGAGTATTTGACTGGTAGACATCATCAGCCAGAACATCAGTTAGCATGTCTTCAAAATCGATAACATTTTGAGCTAATGTTGTCCCGCAGAAGAGTAGAATGATTCCTAGAATGAACGAAAGAGCTTTTTTCATGCACACCCTCCTTTATTGATGTTGAATCATAGCACCCTTAAAAGCCCTTGAGTGTTCAATTCTTATACAAAAAAACAGTGCTTGTCAAGCATTTTTTCTTTTTTTGTTCAAAAAACGGACGCTTGAATAACTGCAGATTCAATATAGGTTTTGTCTATTGGATTGTTATGAAGAAGGTAGGAATACTCTTTGAGGGGGGATTTCTTCCCTTACACCTAATGTTGTCCCCAATTTTAATCTGAAATAATTAGAAAACGATAATAGACCTTAGTGATTCGCCCTTTCTCATCAGTTCAAAAGCCTGCTCTATTTCCTCAAGTTTAAATTTATGAGTCACTACGGGTTCAAGCTGGATTTTTCCTGTTCTGACCATTTCTATGATCTTGGGATAATCCACTGGCCGACAGCCCAAAGAGCCTTTGATCTCGATCTCTCGAAACATCAGCCTTCCTGCGTTAATGGGTACGTTATGGTGAGTATAGCCAACCTGACAATGAAGCCCTCCGGCTTTGACAGCGCTCGAGGCGAGCTCGATTGTTTTTGGATTGCCGATTGCTTCGATAGCGATATCTGCTCCTCCGCCTGTTAAGCCTCTTATTTCTTTGAGCAGCTCCTTGTCTTCCTTGCCTGAAGCATTAATTGTCTGCTGAGCTCCCAATTTCTTTGCCATTTCTAACTTTTTATCCAGGATATCCACGGCGATGACAGAAGCTCCAGAGGCTGCTGCTACCTGAACCACATTTATTCCTACTCCTCCACAGCCGAAAACCACCACTGAATCACCAGGCTTGACCTGGGCCCTGTTTTTAACAGCATGATAGGGCGTAGAGATGGCGTCAGCAATGATACTTGATTCTTCAAGGGGAAGGTCTTCAGGAAGGTGCTGGCAGTCCTTGGCCGGCACCTTGGCATATTCAGCAAAGGCACCGTCAACATGGTTTCCCAGCATGACCATGTTAAAGCAGATATTCTCCCGGCCCAGCCGGCAGTTATCGCAATAGCCGCAGGAAAAAACAGGAGGGATGAGCACCCGGTCGCCAGCTTTAAAGTTTTTGACCTCAGCCCCGACCTCCTCGACGATGCCTGAAGGTTCATGCCCCAGAATCATTGGAGGCTTTTTAAAGGTGGGAACTCCATGGTCTATGTAATGCAGGTCAGTATTGCAGACTCCACAGGCAGCGATTTTAACCAGGATTTCCTGGGCTTCTATTTTTGGAGTCTCTACCTCTTCTATTTTCAAAGGTTTGTTAGGCTCGTGAAATACAGCTGCTTTCATGGTTTTCTCCTTTATTTGTTTTTCCAGACTGGCTCTCGTTTTTCCATAAAGGCTTTCAACCCTTCATGGGCATCTTCAGAGGCCATCATTTCCTCGAGATAGACCTTTTCGATTTTTTCTAAGCCTTCGGTAAACGTCGTTTCTAGGCCCAGACTGATTCCTTTTTTTGAATATTTCAGCCCTACCAAACTGAGTTCTGTAATGGGCCGGATAAAGACATCAAGTTCTGAGTCGAAAGATTCAAGAGGAACGACCTTATTGACCAAGCCCATTTTTTCGGCTTCAGCAGCTTCGATAATTTTACCAGTTAACAGGAGTTCCGAAGCTTTTTTTAATCCTATAAGACGAGGCAGAATCAAGAGGGCAATAGGTGGGAAAACCGCAAGCTTTATCTCAGGCTGTCCGATCTTAAGATTATTGGCGGCAATAATGAGGTCGCAGAAAATAGCAACTTCACATCCTCCGCCTAAGGTCAGTCCCTTGAGAGCAGCTAATGTTACCTGGTCTAATTTAGACAGGTTGCGGAAGACATCGTGGAAGACCTGGAGCATTTTCTCGACTCTGTCTTCGGTGTGTTCAGCCACATCTACCCCAGCTGAGAAGGCCTTTTCTCCGCTGCTGGATATGATTAGCACTTTGATGTCTTTATTATCGATCAGGGAAGTGATGGCGTCATTCATTTCTTCCATAGTGGCGATGTTTAGGACATTCAGAGGAGGGCGGTTAATGGTTAAGAAAGCTTTATCTTTTTCTATCTCAAAGGTTATATTTTCGTATTTTTTTTGATTCATGTTATCCCTCTTTTAAAGCAGTTTTATTCATTACGAACAGGCGGGAATTGAGATGCTATACATATCACCTGGCTCCTTCTCTGTCAACCGCTGGAAGGTTCTTGAGCGGTGGTAAATTTCTGATACTTTGTTGAATTTATGTAAGATGATTAATTATTTTTTCCATCCTTCCATCATTTCCCATCTTTTTACAGCTTCGAGAAACATGTCAGCGATATAATCTGCTTTTTTCCGAGTATATTCTTTGGCTTTGTTGACATTGAAATCCAGGTATCCCAACCCTTTTTCTGGATATGCTGTGGTTGCCAATATCGGCATAGTAGCGATCCCTGGGTCAACTCTGGCTCTTCCTACATTATCTTTACCCAGTTTTTCATACATCTCTTTATCGACTAGATCAGGATCATATCCCATAACGAGGGCAGCTTCTTCCAGGTCACCATGACCTGGCTGCTGGGCTTTGGCTCCATAGACTTCATTGACTATATTGAAGGCGATTTTCCACCACTCGACAATCATAAAATGAGCGGCTGTTTCGGTATGGAGACGGGTCATCGCTCTAGTCGCAGGCTGGAGATTTCCTCCATGACCGTTGATGATCAGGATATTTCTAAAACCAGTTCGGACGAGGTCTTTTAAGACATCATAAATATATTCTTCGAAAATCTCCTCTCTTACCGTAATGGAACCCGGAAATTGCGAAATGGATCGTCCTGTAAATCCGTGGTTTATTGGCGGCGCAATGAGGGCATGGCATTTCTCCCATACCATCTCGGCAAGGTTATTAGGAATAATATTATCAGCACCTATGGCGACTGCGCCATGGGCTTCAACTGTCCCGATTGGGAGAATGACCCTATCTGTTACTTCAGGCACGATTTTGGCTAGTCTCATCCAGCAGTAATTCTGCAGGTGGTGAAATTTTAGATCTTTCACTTTCTGCTGCGAAAAAGAAGGAATAACAAGGATTAGAATAAGGATAGAAATCAATGAAACTTTAATTTTACTCATAGTGATACCTCCTTTTTAAAAATGAAGCTATTCCTGATTTGTGTCTGCATTAACATCTATAAAAAAAATAATTGTTTTCTCATTATTTCCTCTGGTCAGCTTTTCTTTTCCATGAAGCAGGCGTAGAGGTGCCTTTTGTTTCCTGAGGAGGGTTCTTTGTGGATGGAATCCTTGATGAAATGGATATGAAAGTAGGCTGAAAAATAGTCTCTGATATCCTCTTTAGATAGATTCTTTTCAAAGGGAGGATTCTTATCGCTGAAACAGAGGAGGAAAAATTTTCCCTTCTTCTTCAAAAGGTCATTGACAAGATCAACATACTTTGGCTTCTTCTTTCTGGAAATGTGGTGGAAGCATCCTCTGTCGAGTACGAATGAGAATTTCTTGTCAACCTGGAGATCCAGGACATTTCCCACAAAATAATCGCAGCTTAACTTTCTCTTTTCACATCTGGCCTGGGCTATTTCAACAGCAGTCGGAGAAATATCGACTCCTGCGACCTTAAAACCCTTTGAAGCCAGGTATATAGAGTTGGTTCCATCGCCTGAACACATGTCCAGAACCCAGCCTTTCTCGATCTTTTTTTCCTTGACCAATCTCACCAGATATCTATCTGGCTGGGGTGAATGCCAAGGGATCTCATCCAGTTTTCGAGTCTTGTACATGTCATCCCATTCTCTATCGCTCATTTTATGTTTCTCCTTGTGTATACATTCTCTTATCCAGTTAGATGAACTGGAGGATTATATCAAGAATCGAGGTCAACTTTAAGGTCTGGATTATATAAATACACATAAGAATCTGTGGGATTGTAGTAGAGACCTATGGCTCTTACTTCTACTCCTGAGGAATGAGCCTCCTTAAGTAGTCTATACAACTCTGGATCAGCTGATTTGTTTGGTTTGAAGGCGTCAACTTCAGGCAGAGCTGCCATGAATAAAATGATGCCTTTACCGCCCTTCCTGACATGAACAGTGATCTCTTTGATATGCTTCTGTCCTCTAAGGGAAGGGCAATCAGGGTACATGGCATATTCTCCTTCTCTTAGAACAGCACTTTTAACTTCTAGATAGATCACTTTTCCCATGCAGTCCAATAAATAGTCTATAAGAGAAGTACTGAGCTTTTCATTTCTTCTTAAGATTGGACACTCTTTAAGCCAGGGGACAAGGCCACTTTCCACGGAATTTTCAAAGGCTTTCATCTGCAGCTGGGTATCAATAAGAGCTCCGAACCCTCGTTCCTCAATCGCAAAAAGGCGGCAATCTGTTTTGCTGAGTTTTCCCTTCTTAAAACAGATGGCTTTTCTGCCTTTGATGAGAAATTCTTCTAATCTTCCTGTGTTATTAAGGTGAGCCCGATAATAATTATCCCCTATCTGTATCTTTACCACAAATCTGTTGACCCGCTCGATGATTCGACACCAGAAAGGATTATCTAGCTTGAGAATTTTCGAATCAGTCGGATTTGTCTTTACGGGTTTATTCACGAAGCAGATTTTACAATTTTTTTGTTACAGGAGGGAAGCTTCTTAGCCAAAAATCCTGTGGTTTGACTTTTTATTACCCGAGGCTTAAAATTTTCCTCTATGAACAAGACGATTTGCATCACGATTTTCCTTTTATTCATAGGGGGATTAGGGCTGATGGATAATTGTTCGAGTAAAGAAAAAAAAGACTTAGGCAGTCTTCTGCCTCAAGAGATTCAGGGCTGGAAGGCAGAGGAAAAAGACCGCTCTTATGATCCTCAAACCATCTTCGACTACATTGACGGAGCAGGTGAAGTCTATCGCTCTTATAATTTCAGAGAGCTCTTGGTCCGACGCTTCAAGAAAGAAGGCCAGCCTGAGATCGTGATAGATTTTTTTGATATGGCCTCTTCTAAGGATGCTTTTGGTGTTTTTACCCACGATCTTGAAGGCGAGGATGTAAGCATAGGCCAAGGCTCGACCTACAAAGGAGGTTTGCTCTCTTTTTGGAAAGGTCCCTACTTTGTATCCATCTATGCCGAGGAAGAAACAGAAGAGACTAAAGAAGTGTTATTAAACATGGGAGAAGCAGTCGCTTCTGCTATCCAGGAAGAAGGAGCAAAGCCTGACTTGATTGCTGTTTTGCCTGAGGATGAGGTGGATGTGGGTATGGTCCATTATTTTCATAATCACATGATCTTGAATTATCATTTTTATGTGGCTGATGAAAATATTCTTTTACTCGACCAGAAAACAGAAGCTGTTCTAGGGACAGGGATCAAGGAAGAAAATGAACACATCCTTCTAGTAGTCCGTTATCCTGAAACACAAAGAGCAGCTCAAGCCTACAAGAGCTTTACCGAGGTCTACATGCCTGATGCAGTTGAGCCGGGGTTAGTCCAGACTGAAGATGGACTCTGGACAGCAGCAGAGACCAAGGATGATTTGATCGTTATTATTTTTAATGCTGGCTCAAGCCTCTTGGCCAAAGAGATGATTAAGAAAGTTGAAGACAGGATGAGTAGACGATAAGAGGAGAGATTAAGGAGGAAAGATGAAGAAGAAAATTATCACCCGGCGGGATTTTCTGAGGGTGGCTGCCATGACGCCCTTGGCCGGAGCATTGGCTTCTGGCCTAAAGGCAAGAGAGAAGCCGAGTCTCGATAAGGCCAGAGTTGTATTGGTAAGAGACAAGAATGCCTTGATTTCTTTTAACAATCCTCACCCTGAGGTGATTCGAAAGATGCTGGATGAGGCAGTAACGACCCTGCTGGGAGAAAAAGATCCTGTAGACGCCTGGAGAAAACTGATCAAGCCTTCAGATATAGTCGGCATTAAGAGTAATGTTTGGCACTACATTCCTACAGGAAGGGTGATCGAGCAGGCGATTAAGAAGAGGGTGATGGATGCGGGTGTTCCAGATACGCGAATCGATATTAGTGATAGAAGGGTGAGAAGAAGCCGGGTATTCAAGGCGGCGACAGCTCTCATAAATGCCCGGCCAGCCCGAACCCATCACTGGTCAGGATTGGGAACTTGCCTTAAAAACTATGTCACTTTCGTGTCTGATATACCCTATTATCACCCTGATTCTTGTGCAGATTTAGCAAAGATATGGTATTTGCCTCAAGTTAAGGGCAAAACGAGGTTGAATATTCTCATCATGCTGCATCCTTTATTCCATGGCATAGGTCCTCATCATTTCAGCCGAAATTATACCTGGGAATATAACGGGATCCTGGTCGGTAAAGATCCAGTAGCTGTTGACGCCACAGGGCTTCGGATCATGCAGGCCAAGCGCCGTGAATTCTTTGGTCGTGAGAGACCCTTGCAGGTTCCAGCCAAGCATATTTTCCTGGCTGATACCAGGCATGGACTAGGAGTTAGCGATCCCGATCGAATAGAGTTGATAAAATTAGGCTATAAAGAAGGGATTTTTATCTAACAAATTAGAGTATTTTACTCTCTCTGGGGCCGAAAATCTTGGTCCCGATCCTTACGATATTAGCGCCTTCCTGGAGCGCGATCTGGTAAGAATTGGTCATCCCCATCGACAAGTATTTCATCTCAACATTCGGAATGTCGAGAGCTTTTATCTTCTCGAATGTTTTTCTGGTCTCGATGAAATTAGGCCGGGCTTTTTCAGGGTCTCCGAAGGCAGGTCCCATGGTCATGAGTCCCATGATTTTCAAGTTCTCGAACTGGACTATCTCTCTGATGAAGGATTCTGCTTCCTCAGGGAGAATGCCGAATTTTTGCGGTTCCCGGCCGCTGTTGATTTCAACTAACACTGGCATGACTTTGTCTATGGCGCTGCATCTTTTATCGATTTCCCGGGCCAGCCTTACAGAGTCTACAGTTTCAATCATATCAAATATCTCGACCGCTTTTTTTGCCTTGTTTGTCTGGAGGTGACCGATGAAGTGCCATTTCGCTTGGTGGCCGACGAGCTTAAAGGCTTCCCGGGCTTCCTGGACATAGTTTTCCCCTATATATTTGACTCCAGCTTCAACAGCTTGAAGGATTTCTTCAGGCATCCTGGCTTTGGCAGCGGCCACCAGTTGAACACCTTCGGGCAGCTCTTCTAGTATTTTTTTCACGTTTTCTGGAATCATGGATTTAGCCAATTAGAGACACCGTTTTTTCAATATGATACCTAAGATAAACATTAATCAAACACCTTATAAAATTCAAGAGAATAACCTTTAAAATAAGACGAGAAATATATATTAAAGCGAAAACATAAAGTTTTTATGTTAAAATATCCTGCCTGTAAAAATCATTCCTAGGAAGAGTGAAATGAATTCAGAGACGATAGCTTTCAGAGAAAAAATCGAGAGAATCATCTCCAAACACGGATACAAGGATTTTAAATGGATTGACCCCATGAAATTCGTGGTCTCCCAATGGGTGCGGATGAAATGCCTGTTCGGATGCAATGAATACGGCCAAACAGCCACTTGTCCGCCCAATGTTCCTTCGATTTCAGAGTGTGAGAGGTTTTTTCAGGAATACAATGAGGCCATAGTCCTTCATTTTACAAAAAAGTTCGCCAAGACAGAAGATCGGTTTGTCTGGACCAGAAAAGTCAACCTTAAGCTCTTAAAGCTGGAGCGTGAGATATTCATCTCTGGCTTCGAGAAAACTTTCCTCCTTTTTCTGGACAGCTGCAATATCTGCCAGGAGTGTCCAGGGAAAAAGGAAGAATGTAAGGAGCAAAAATTAGCCCGACCTACGCCAGAGGCGATGTGTGTCGATGTCTATTCTACGGTCAGGCAAGCAGGTTATCCGGTCCAGGTTCTTTCTCGCTATTCGCAAGAAATGAACCGGTATTCCTTTCTATTGATTAAATAATCGAAACTCCACATAAGAATGTTAAGATAACATTTTACTGCCCCTGGTTTCTACCCGCTTTACCTTGACTTGAGAGGGTATTATTGATATTTTGGTATGCCTAAAGGAAAAGATATTGCAAATCCTTGTGAGGAAAGAACATCCTCAAGAAATGATGAGGATCTTTTGGGAAATTATTAAGGAGTAAGAATGAGCGAAGAAAAGAAAGTCGCCTTCAAGAAGATTCAAGCCACTGGCCACATGAGAAAGATCATGGCTGATTATTTCTATGAGTTGGACCGGGCCTCGAAGGAGGGCTCGCCTAAGGTAGCCTGGTGCACGAGTGTGGGACCGGCTGAGCTCCTTTTGAGCCTGGGATTTGTGGTCCATTACCCCGAGAATCATGGGGCTGTCTTGGGATCCACCCGGGTAGCCAACGATTACATCCCGGTGGCCAATGCCATCGGCTATTCCCCGGATATCTGCTCTTACCTGACAAGCGACATCGGGGCCTTTATTAAGAAAGAAACTCCCCTTTCCCGGGCGTATGAGGGAATAGAAGGGGTTCCTAAGCCTGATGTGCTGGTCTACAACACCAACCAATGTCGTGATGTCCAGGATTGGTTCTCCTGGTATTCCCGAGAGTTGAATGTCCCTGCCCTGGGAATATCCACGTACCGCAATATTGGTGAAATCACCAAGGAACACCTGGACAGTATCGTTCATCAGATGAAAGCCCTGATTCCTCCTTTAGAAGACATATCAGGCAATAAATTTGATATTGATAAATTTCGAGAGGTAGTGTCTACCTCAAAAGAATGTACAGCGCTCTGGAAAAAAGTCCTGGAAACAAACACCGCTGTGCCGGCGCCCATGAGCTTCTTTGATGCCACTATTCATATGGGGCCGGCTGTTGTTTTGAGAGGCTCGGCCCAGGCGGTTGATTATTACAAAGTGCTTCTCAAGGAGCTGGAAGAGAGAGTCGCCAATAATGAAGGAGCTGTGGAGGGAGAGAAATTCCGTATCTACTGGGAGGGAATGCCCATTTGGGGCAAGCTGAGAGCCCTGGCTGAGCTGTTTATCACCCTCAAGACGGCTGTTATTGCTTCCACATACTGCAACAGCTGGATTTTCGAGGCCTTTGATCCTGAAGACCCGTTTCTGACCATGGCCAAGGCTTATACTGAGATATTCATCGTCAGGAACGAGAATTTCAAGGAGAAATACATCGAGGACATGGTTCAAAAATACCAGATCCATGGAATCTTATTCCATGATGCTAAAACCTGCCCTAATAATTCCAATAACCGGTACGGAATGCCCGAAAGACTCGAGAAGAAGCTGGGTATCCCTACACTAACTATAAACGGCGATTTGAATGACCTGCGTTGCTATTCAGAGGAACAGGCTCAGACCAATATCGAAGCCTTTGTCGAACAATTGGAGACAAAATAGATAAATCATAGCCATGAATTTTGTGGGAATAGATGTTGGCGCTTCCACGACCAAATCTGTTATTATTAATGACAAGAAAGAGATTCTCGGTTATGCTATAAATAATTCCGGAGCTGATTTTAAAGCTGCGGCTGAGCAGGTTTTCGATAAATCTCAAGAGAGGGCTAGAGAAAAAGTATCGGATGAATGGGTGGTGATGGCGACCGGGTATGGAAGAAAGAATGTCCCCTTTGCCAGTCGAACAAAAACTGAAATCAGCTGTCATGCCAAAGGCAGTTTTTTTCACTTTCCTCAGGCCCATACCCTGATCGATATAGGTGGACAGGACAGCAAAATCATAAAAGTTAATGAATCAGGAAAGAGAAAGTCTTTCAAGATGAACCGGAAGTGCGCTGCTGGCACCGGAGCCTTTCTCGAGGAGATAGCCAACCGGCTTGAAGTCAGGATGGAAAAGCTCAACGAACTTGCCTCCAAGTCAGATAAGAACATTAAGATTGGAGCCTACTGTACCGTTTTTACAGCCACCGAGATTCTGACTAAAATCAGAGAAGGAGTCGAGATTCCAGACCTTGTCAGAGGAGTTTTTGGCTCGGTCATCAACAGGGCATTGGAAATGGACCCTTTGGAGGGAAATATAGTCATGACTGGGGGAGTGGTGGCCTATAATCCCTTTCTAGTCAGTATGTTTGAGGAAAGGCTTGACAGAAAGATTTATGTGCCCCCTCTTCCTCAGATAACAGGCGCTTTTGGGGCGGCCTTGTATGCCTTAGAAGCCAAAGGAGGTCGACATGCTTGATGCCTTATTCAAGCCAAAATCAGTAGCGATCATCGGAGCTTCCAATAATCCTTTGAGCATTGGCCACATAGTGATGACAAACCTGATTGATCACAATTTCAAAGGTCCGATTTACCCCATAAACCCGAAATCGAATTTCATTAAAAGTTTCAGAGCCTATCCGTCTGTAACCGATGTCCCGGATGAGATAGATTTGGTGAATATTTCTATCAAGAACACCTTGGTTCCTGCTGTGCTTGAAGAATGCGGCCAGAAAGGAGTGAAGTTTGCCATCGTCCATACGGCGGGCTTCAAAGAAGTGGGAGCCGAAGGCCTTCAGCTTGAAAGGCAGATCGTCGAGGTTGCCCACAAGTATGGCATGCGAATTTATGGCCCAAACTCGCAAGGTATTCAGAATTCTGACCCTGAAATCTCTGTTTATGCCAATTTCACCTTTGTTCCCATGAGCCCTGGCAATATCTCTATCGTCGCCCAGAGTGGAGGAGTTGGCGAGACCTTGAAACTGCATCTCTACCGCATTGGAAAGGGAATAAGGATGTACGCGAGCTTCGGGAACGAAGCAGATGTGAGCATGAATGAGCTCATTGACTATTATGGCCAGGATGAAGAGACCAAAGCCATCATGGTTCACATCGAAACTATGAAAGATCCGGCTGGATTCCTTGAGGTGGCCAATAAGGTGAGTCCCAAAAAGCCCATTCTTGCCTTGAAGACAGGAAAAACAGCTGAGGGGAAGATAGCCGTTGCCTCCCATACCGGGGCTATGATCGAGCAGGAAACGATTATCGACGCGATTTTCAAGAAGAGCGGCGTGCTGCGTTTTGACACCCAGGAGGAGATGGTCAATGCAGCCGTTGCCTTTTCCAATCAGCCAGTTCCCAGCAAGGAAAGAGTTTGCCTGGTGACGAACACAGGAGGACCGGCGATCATCGGCGTTGATGAATGCGTCTCAGCAGGGCTAAAATTGGCGAGATTGAGTGCCGAGACCAAGGAAACTCTGGGCAAGCTTGTTTTTCAGGAGGCCATCGTCTCCAATCCGGTTGATGTGGTGGCCACCGCCGGGCCAGAGGAGTATGGAGGCACAGTAGAAGCTCTGCTGAAAGACACCAATATTGATTCTCTACTGCTGGTCTTTGTCACGGCTCCTTTTGTCGACTGTGAAGGGATTGCCAAAAAGCTCGGGGAAATCGGAAAAACTGCTGAAAAGCCGATCGTCTGCCAGGTGATAACCATAGAAAAATGGGAAGAAGTCATCCGCCTTATTAGGGAAAGCGGAATCCCTGTTTACGATTTTGCCGAGGATGCAGCCCGAGCGCTCTCGGCGATGACTCAATACGGGAAGTTTGTTCAGAGACGGGCTCCGACTTACCGTCAATACGACGTCAACAGGCCAAGTACAGATCAGGTTTTGACCCGTCATCGAGGTACAGAAAAGTTTTTACCCTCCCAGGAAGTCTTTGAAATTCTCCGCCATTACGGAATTCCCACTGTTATCAGCGAAAGAATCGAGAAGAAAGGAGAGCTCGATAAATTAGCCGTAAAAATTGGATACCCTGTGGTCTTAAAAGTAGATTCTGCGGATATTATTCATAAGACAGAAGTAGGGGGAGTCGCGCTCAATCTTAAAGATAAACCAGCGCTTCTGTTTGCTTTTGATGATATGTCCAGGAAGTTTGAGAAAGAGAAACCCGGCTTTCTCATGCAGGAATACATTACAGGCGGCATAGAATTGATCATGGGAGCCAAAGGAAATAAAGACCTCCAATCCACGCTCATGTTCGGATTTGGCGGAATACTGGTGGAGGCTATCAAAGATGTGCAATTCAGGTTAGCGCCTATTTCCGAGCAGGAAGCCTTCGAGATGATTCGTTCCATCAAGGCATTTTCTGTTTTGGAGGGAATCAGAGGACAGAAGCCAGTTGATATTGCCAAATTAGCTGAAATTCTCATCCGCCTTTCCCAGCTCGTCTCGGATTTTCCTGAGATAGATGAGCTAGATTTGAATCCTGTTGTTGCTTTAGAGGAGGGCAAAGGGGCAGTAGTCGTCGATGCCCGGATGAAATTAAGGAAAGAAGCACCAGAGAGAGTCGTGGTTCCTGGGGCGGATGAGCCGGCTGAGCCGCTCGAACCACCCAAGCCGGAAGAGCCTGTAGAACCTGAAGAGCCAGAGAAACCCGAAGAGCCAGAGAAACCCGAAGAGCCGTCCGAACCACCCGAGCCAGATAAACCAGAAGAGCCTGGTAAAGCTGAAGAACCCGAGCAGCCTGAAGAGCCGTCCGAACCATCCGAGCCCAGCAAGCCTGAAGAGCCAAGTGAGGAAGGCCAGCCACATGAGCCTGCTAAACCCGAGGAACCGGCTCTACCACCTGAACCAGCTAAGCCAGAGGAGCCGAGCGAAGCCAAAGAAACAGAAGAACCGGGTCAACCTGCTAAACCCGAGGAGCCGAGCCAGCCGCCTGAAACTTTTAAGCCTGAAGGACTTATAATGCCCGAAGACTTTATCAAACCCGAAGACCTCATCAAGCCCGAGGAACCAGTTCAACCACCCGAACCGGTTAAACCAGAAGAACCTGAAAAACCTGAAGAGCCACCTGAACCTGTCAAGCCCGAAGAGCCGAGTATACCCGAAAAGAAGGATAAGCCGCCTGAACCGGTTAAACCAGAAGAACCTGAAAAACCTGAAGAGCCACCTGAACCTGTCAAGCCCGAAGAGCCGAGTATACCCGAAAAGAAGGATAAGCCGCCCGAACCGAAAAAATCAGCTCTACAGGAAGAACCTGAGGACACGATCGATCCCAGCAAGATAATCGAGCGAATCGAAAAGATGGAAGAGCTTGAAGGTAAGAAAGAAGACGAAGAAGAAGAGGAAAAAGAAGGAAAATAAAAGGCCAATTAAAGAAGTTCTTAGTACGAGCACAGCGATTCTAACTCTTTTTTATGAGATTGCTTAGGCACAAAGTGCCTCGCAATGATAATTTCATTAGTGCCTGGTAATGACCATTTATCTGTGCTTTGCAAAGACATTTTATTTGTATGAGATTGTGCAGCCTGTTCCGAGCAAAGCGAAGGAATCTTCTGTGGTCCTCGCAATGACTTTAATCTAAATAAATGAACTGGATTCCCCTGAGTATTGTCCTTATCTACATCATCCTTCTTTACTTGATCACCTGGTTGACCCGCCGTTTGAGTCGGGGAGGAATGGTTGCTTATCTTTTAGCCGGTCGAGGTCTTCCTTTTTGGGTTGTGGCTCCCCTTTTAACCGGTTTGGCTGTTGGAGGGGCTTCTACAGTCGGGGTGGCCCAGAGTGCCTACAAGAATGGAATTTCAGCCGGCTGGTATAACGCTGCCTGGGCTGCTGGGGCTTTTTTAGTTGGTCTCTTTGCTGCCAGCCGCTACCGCAAGATGGAAGTGGCCACCCTTCCTGAGTTTTTCGAAAGGCACTACAGCATTTCTGGCCGGGTCATAGGCGTTATCGGGCAGCTCCTCTTACAGATAGTCATAATATCTGTACAATATGTGGCTGGAGGGGCTATCCTCTCTTCTCTGCTTCCCGATATTAGCTTCCATCAAGGCATGTTCATTACGGCAGTGGTTTTTGTGGGGATAACCTTGATCGGTGGTTTTTGGGCTGCCGGCTTAACCAATATCATCAATGTCATTCTCATCTATGTCGGAGTTCTTTTAGGTGCGATCATAGCCATCGGGAAGATTGGTGGACTTAGAGAGTTGGTGGCCAGAATCCCTTCTCAGCATCCTGGTTTTGACCTGGGAGCCATCGGATTTCCGCTTATTCTGGCTTGGTTTATAGTTATGTGCACCATGGCCTTTTCAGTGCAGTCGGTGGTCCAGATATCTTTTGCGGCTAAACACTCTTCTTCTGCCAAGAAAGGTTTTATTTTGGGAGGATTGATCATTCTTCCGGTGGGTTTCATAAGCGCCGTAATTGGCATTGCGGCATCGATTCTTCATCCGGGTATCATAGACACCGCCGAAGCACTGCCTCGAACAGTTTTGAGCTTGAGCCCTTTAGTGGCAGGTCTTGTCCTGGCTGGACTCTGGGCAGCTGATGTTTCCACTGCTTCTGCCCTTCTCGTCGGGAGTGCCACCCTAGTTGTGGGTGACTTGATCAAGAGATTCACCGCTCCTGACCTTCAGGAAAAAGGAGAGCGGGTCATTTCTCGAATCACGGTTTTTGTTTTGAGTGTTTTCACCTACCTTCTGGCAGTCTTTGTTTCTTCGGACATTCTAAAAACATTGCTTATCGGACTCTCCCTGACTACTGGCTATACTTTGGTGACTCTGATGACCCTCTTCTGGCCCCAAGTCTGCAGACGCGGCCATGCCACCTGGACTTTACTCATGTCTATGGCTGCCCTTGCGGTCTGGTTTGTTTTTCCACGAATGGCTTCGTTTTTTCAGGGAATTCGCCTTCCCCATCCCATCTATTTCTGCTGGATAGTCAGTCTGGTGACATTTTTCCTGGTTGCTGTTATCGATAGAAGAAAGATTAAAGAACAGGCTGATTAGGCAACTTTTAAACGACACTTTTAAGCTTTTCGTGGAGAGCTTCGGTGAATTCTTTTTCTACCTTTTTTGCCTTAGCCTTCAATATTCTGTCTCCAAACATGGCTAGTTTTCCGACTATGTTGGCCTTGCAATTGTAGGAAAGTTCTACTTCACCGCCTTTGTTTTCCTTTAAATCTATAGTAGTTCTCTGAACAAAACGACCTGCCTTCCCGATATCCTCTCCCTCGCCTTCCATCTCAATGTGTTCTGGAGGTTGGACTTTAACCAGAATGACTTTAAACTTGAACCGGACTGTGATCGGACCGACTTTTTGTTTGACCAGGCAATCATAGGTTTTTTCATCAAAGCGTGCTATCTTTTCTGCGCCTGGTATGCACGCCTGCAAGGTTTCTGGGTCCAGTAGAGTGTCCCATAACAATTGAATGGGTGCTTTTAGAGCAAATTTTCCCTCCAGGATCATTTATCCGTCCTCACTTTTGTTTTGTCCGCTGGACTCTATCCGTTTTTTTTGCTTTCTTTTTTCGTTCTCTATCCCTGATTGCATCGTGGACTTTCTCTGCGGTTATGGGCAGGTTTTTTATGCTAATTCCAGTGGCATGATAGATGGCGTTACTCAGAGCGCCTGCAGTGGGATTGGTAAGCCCTTCACCAGCCTCCTTGGCACCGAATGGTCCTTCGGGCTCGTAGGTTTCGACCTCAACAACTTTTGTTTCAGGCATTTCCGTAGCCCTGAGAACCTTATAATCAACTAAATTCGGGTTTAGTATCTTTCCTTCATCCATGGGCAGGTCTTCGGTAAAACCGTATCCGGCGGCCATGGCCATGGCTCCTTCGAGCTGTCCTTCGACTCCCAGGGGATTGATCACCTGTCCGCAATCGTGAGCAGTCACGCAATTTTTTAAGGTTATTTTCCCTGTCTCAGGGTCAACGTCGGCTTCAACTGCCTGTACACCAAAGCTATAAGCCGGGGAGATCATTCCCTTCCGGTGAGGGGTGTAATGACCTCTGCCGACTATGGGTTGCCCATCCTTTCCTCGAATCGTTTCTTTAACCGCATCATAGTAGGATAGACCACGCTCAGGGCGGGCCATGAGATGAACCCATCGATCTTTGATGTCCAAGTCATAAACGATGTTTGGCCCCAGTTTTGCAGCCGAAAACTCCAGGATTTGCCGCTTGGCATCGGCGGCAGCCATTTTGACAGCATTGCCTTGCATGAGCGTTTCTCTGCTTCCCCAGGCTCCAAGGTCCACAGGGCAGGTGTCAGTATCACCCATATGTAGCCGAATGTCTTCTAGCCGCACTCCTAGCTCTTCAGCACAGATCATAGAGAGGGTCGTGTTCGAGCCTTGGCCCATATCCTGAGAGCCAACATAAAGGTCAACCTTGCCGTCGATGTTGACCTGGACTAACGCCGAGGAGAAAGCGTAGGGTGTGTCGAACCAGTTAAAGATTCCTCCTGACATAAAACCATAGGCTGCTACACCGATGCCTCGATGGAGAGGCAGTTTTCCGCGTGATTTGACCCACTCTTCGATTTTGTCCAGGCATTGGCTGAGACCACAACTTTGTATTCGGGCCTGCCCCGGGACTTCATAGCCTGGATACATAGCATTCTTTCGTCTGATCTCGATGGGATCGATCCCCAAATCGCTGGCGATCAAGTCGATCTGCGTTTCTGCAGTGAACGTGGCTTGCGGTGCTCCAAAACCGCGCATAGCTGAAGAAGGCTCTGTATTGGTATAGACTCTGTATCCATCATAGCGGTAGCTCTGCCAGACGTAAGGAAAGGCCTGGAAAAATCCGGTAAGATAAAGGGCTGTAGCACCCATGGCCGTGTAAGCGCCACCTTCGGTGTACACCCGAGCCTCTTTGGCTAGAAACTTGCCGTCCTTCTTAACCCCTGTTCTCAGGTAATAGAACATGGGTGTTCGGCGCTTAGTAGCCATGAACTCTTCATCTCGCATCAGCACAATTTTTACAGGCCGACAGAGCTTCATGGAAAGGAGCGCACTGCAGAACTGAGCCGAATCGAGCTCGAACTTGCTTCCAAAACCTCCTCCTGTATACCGAGAAATCACTCTGATGTCGTTTTCTTTAAGCCCCAGGATATCGGCTAGCAAGACTTTGATATAGTAATGAGATTGGGTCGAAGTCCAAACGGTCAACTTCCCCTCGGGCGTGTAGCTCGCCACTGCATTATGCGTCTCCATACAGACATGAGCTTGGGAGGAGACCCGGAACCTGTCCTCCCGAATGTAATCTGCTTTCTTGAATCCTTCCTCAACGTCACCCCACTCAATATGACGGGTCACGTTTATATTCTGTTCTGCGTGTTCGTGGATTTGAGGAGCTCCCTCTTTTATCGCTTCGAGAGGATCGAACACAGCAGGCAGACTTTCGTATTCGACCTCGATTAAATCCTGTGCTTCCTCAGCCGTATCTTCGTCCACTGCAGCCACTGCTGCGACTGGCTCTCCGATGTAGCGGACTTTGCTCCGGGCGAGAATTTCCTCGTCGCAGAGCTCCTTGTAGCGCCTCCAGATGCCCTGTTTTATCCCCAAAGTGTCTTTTCCTGTCACCACAGCCTTCACTCCAATCAAGCGTTTTGCTTTTCGGGTGTTGATTTTGAGAATTTTGGCATGCGCGTAGGGGCTTCTCAAGATCTTACCATACAGCATATGCGGCAGCTTGATGTCGAATGTGTACCCGGCTTGACCCGTGACTTTAGCGATGCCATCGATATTGTGAACTGGAGTGTTTATGACTGTGTACTTTTTCATCCCTTCTCCTTGTATTTTCCTTTAGCCACAGCTTCAACGGCTCTTATAATGCTGTTATAGCCCGTGCAGCGACAGATATTCCCCTGGATACCCTCCCTAATTTCTTCTCTGGTAGGCTTTGGGTTTTCATCTAGCAACGCTTGGGCAGAGACCAACATTCCAGGCGTACAGAAACCACATTGATAGGCACCGTGATCCAAGAATGACCGTTGAAGCGGACTGAGCCTAGCTCCATCTGCCAGCCCCTCAACAGTCAAAATCTCAGCACCGTCGGCCTGGAGGGCAAGGACCGAACATGATTTTACAGATGCGCCGTTTAGCAACACGGTGCAGGCAGCACAGGCTCCGGTGTTACAAGCTCTTTTCGTTCCAGTGAGGCCGAGGTCATCTCTCAAAACCTCCACCAGAAGCCTTTTGGGCTTGATGTAAAGCTCGTGGTATTCTCCATTGACAGTGAAGCATAAAAGGTACTTTGCCATTGTCTGAGTCTTCCTTGTTAGGTCAATCTCTTAGCTTGTTCCCAGGACCTCATCACCATTTTTTTTGTCAGCGCTTTCACCAGAAATTTCCTGTAATCTTCAGAGGCATGAACATCAGCGACAGGTTCAGCTTCCTTCGAGGCCTTTTCAGCGGCTTGATCTAGCAATCTCTCATTTAGCTTTTGTCCTCTTAACATCTGCTCTGCCGCCTTAGCTCTTTTGGGGACGGGTGCGGCAGCCCCGAGGACGATCCGTGCATCTTTGCATTTGATCCCGGAATCGTCGGCAGTCATAGAGGCAGCGACGGAAACAATCCCTTGGTCATTCTTGATAATATTGAACTTCTCATAGGCTACTGCTGTTTTCGGAGGAACCACGGGAATCTGAATTTCAATAAGGAGTTCGTTCTCTTCGAGCGCTGTTTCAAAGAAGTCGATAAAAAATTCTTCGAGCGGAAGAGTTCTTTCTCTTTCTTTGTTGGCTGTTTTTACGATTGCATTCAAGGCAATGAAAACCGGACCTGGGTCGCCGGTGGGGTCTCCGTGGGCGAGGTTTCCGCCAATGGTACCCCAGTTGCGGGTTTGAACAGAAGCCAGGTTCTTTTCCATGTCAACCAATACTGGGTAGCGCTTCTTGATGAGCGCTGATTTCTCTAGGGTTCTATGAGTCGTTATGGCACCGATCTTTAGCCCCTCTTGGGAAGAAAATTTGATGTAATCGAGTTCTTCAAGGTGCTTGATATCAATCAGGTATCTAGGAGAGACCAATCCCTGACGCATCAGAATGAGCAGCGATTGTCCCCCACAGATAATCTTGGAATCATCCTTGCATTGCTCAAGAATATCGAGCGTTTCCTTGAGTGTATCGGCTCTTAAATATACGAAATCGCGTATCATTTTTCTGCCCTCTCTGCAAAATCATTCAGGATGAGCCACGTTGAACTGGGAGTGAGGACCGGGGGAATTCTAAATTTTTTGTCGAGACTTTGGCGGACGACCTTTTGTCTAGTCTGGTGCTCAGGAATTCCTAAGTATCCTCGGTATTCTTTGCAATAGCAGAGATAATAGTGTCTCCCTCTGTATTGAGGGCATTCGCGGCACAATTCCCCCGAAAAAGGACACAGCATCTTTTTTTTGGCCATTTCTACCTCAATACGCGGACAGGATTCCTTCGGGCAACGAGTCCATAATTAGAGTTAAGGATACTTGAATCGACTTAAAAGTCAAGTTTGAGTTGAGTGCAGAGTCTTGGTCATTTCTGCCCCTTATCTTGACATTGTTTTTTTGACAAAGTAGTATTCACTCTCAATCGAGAATATAGATTCAAAGAAGATTAAATCTTGACTCTTGAAGGAGGTCATGATGGGCTTAGATTGGCTGAAAAAAGATAAAGAACTCAAAGACCATTCTCTTTGGGGAAAGGAACACTGGGGGACCGAGCCGCCCTGCACCATGTATGAAAAACGTCCTATCGTCGATCCATCGGGTAAAGAGGTTGAAGGTCTGTATTCAGCCTGGATCACCCTAAACAATCCAGCTCAGTACAATTCCTACAGCACTAAGATGGTCAAGGGAGTCATTGCCGGATTCCAGAATGCATCTCTGGATCGGAGTGTGGTCGCAGTAGTCTTTACTGCTGTCGGGGATAAGGCCTTCTGCACTGGGGGCAACACTAAAGAATATGCTGAGTATTACGCTGGAAAACCCAATGAATACGGCGAATACATGGAGCTATTCAACGGAATGGTGGATTCTATCTTGATGTGCAAG
>WVZK01000072.1 GCA_011772475.1 Candidatus Aminicenantota bacterium
AACCTGTGGTCAGGTTTGTGGTTGCTTAAAAAGAGAAATTCAGGCATCAACGACTTGACTCAAAGATTTTTATCAACTATTTATAGAGAGAATGAGCTAAAATATCATTCTCATTAAAAGAGGCCGAAGTTGGAAAAAATAAGAGAAGTATTCTTTAAGCATTTCGAAAAGATTATCGTAGCCTCCGTCTTACTTGGCATTGTGCTCATTAATTATTTTACTCCTTATAAAATCGGCTTCTTGAACTTTTTTTATCTCCCTATAATCGCAGCCGGCTATTTCCTGGGCAGGAGAATGGCTGTTCTCACTGCTGTTTTCTGCATTCTGATAGTAGCCCTTTTTTTACTGCTTTTTCCTTCTTCCTTTTTCACTGAGGGAACGAACAAAACCTACATAATTGTGAGCCTAGTTGCCTGGGGTTCCTTCCTAATCTTAACAAGTGCTGTCATAGGATACTTGTACGAAGAAAAAGAAAGAAAAATAAACGATCTAAGGGCTGCATATATGGGAATTTTAGAGATACTGTCAAAGTACCTTGAATCCGCAGACAAATATACTCAAGGACATTCGGTGAGAGTCGCACATTTATCAGCAGAAATAGCTCGCGCTATGGGATTATCGCCCTTAGAGGTAGAAAATATAAGAGCAGCAGCGCTGCTCCACGACATAGGAAAAATTGAAATAAGTCTCGACGTCATTCACAAAGCAGCCTCTCTCACTGAAGACGAAAAAGAACTTATGGATTCCCATACAGAAAAAGGAGCAAGAATTCTATCTCTGGTAGGAGGAGTCTTAAAAGAGGCGGTTACTATTGTCTCAGCTCATCATAAATACTTTTTTGAAGCCGAGAAACCTCCTTCCAAGGAGGAAGAGCGCGGCGGCAAGGAAGTTTCCCTGGGAGCCGCTATAATAGCTGTTGCTGATGCTTATGNNTGGCAAGCGTTCGAGGAATTAGAAAAAGGATCTGGGAAACAATTCCACCCAGGGGCAGTAAATGCCTTTAAAAAAGTCCTCACCTCAAAGCACAAATACCGAAAATAAAAACAGGAATTAAGTAACTTAGTAACCAATCCTCAAATTAGTACAAGGGTGATTTGCGTTCTGTTATAGTCATTTCTCCCTTCAAGTTGATTCCTTCTCCAACGACCTGAATCTCGTACATCCCTGGAGCGGCGAAATTGGCATAATGAATGAAATAGGGTCGTGGGCTATCAACTGTCTTGGTGATAAGGTTCCATCTGAATTGATTGAAACCCTGCTTGCCCTTTAATGTCCTGGACCAGACTGTTTTGCCTTTTTCGTCATTCACTCGAATCTCGACCTCAGCTTCTTTAATAAGAAGAAAAGTAATCGGGACCTTTTCTACGGTGCTGTACTTTGGTTCTCTATGAGTGTCGTTAATCCAGGGCCGACGGGCGACAGGTGTCTCAAAAAGAATGTTGTTTTGGGGAGTCCCCTTTTCAAACGCCTTTTGAATCGGCCGGATATTTATTTTGTATATTCCTCGCCCGTGTGTTCCAGCTACAAGGTCCATCGTTTTCTCCTGGATGACCAAATCAGAAATACTCATGGCCGCCAGCTCAGGACCCAGCAAAGACCACCTTTTTCCCCGGTCCACAGAGATGTAAACTCCTCTGTACAGGCCTGCATACAGAATATTCTGATTCACTGGATCTTCAAGGATAACATAGGCGACTTCATCAGGAAGGTTAGAGACGATAGATGTCCAGGTTTTCCCGTAATCTTCAGAGACGTATAAGTGATTTGTGAGGTCATCATAATTGATACCTGTCACAGATACATAAACACGCGACTTACTGAAATTCGATGGGCATATGCTCCGAATATATCCGTTCGAGAGCCCTTCGGAGTATTCTTCCCAATCTATGCCATCATTATGGGTTACCCAGAAAGCTCCTCTATCAGTTCCTGCAAACAGAACTCCCGGCTCTAAAGGAGACTCAGCAATGGCACCGATGGCTTCAGATTTCTTCTCCTTGTGTGCTGATAGGGATAGGTCTGGGCTTATCAGCTTCCAGGAATCCCCTCTATTTAGGCTTTTAAAAACATAGTTACCTGCATGATATAGGATTAAAGGATTATGGGAAGAGATAATGTATGGGGCAACAAAATTGTAAGCCAGCGCACCAGAATGACCCTTTGGCAGCCTAGGCCGTATCCACACAGACCGGTCTGCCCGCATGTCTTTTCTCCTTATCCCTCCTCTCTGACTTGAGAAATAGACAATGTTCGGGTCTATCGGATCTGCCATCGTGTAACACCCATCTCCTCCTGCCCAAGCATCGAGCCAGACATACTGCCATCCATCTGCGTATTTGGGATTCCATTCCTTTGTAGGGCCATACACAGATGAATCATCTTGAACTCCGCCATACACATAATAGGGATCTTGATTATCGACTGAAATATCGTAAAACTCTCCAGCAGGGATATTGTTGTAATGCATCCAGGATTTTCCCTTATCATAGCTGACGTAAAAGCCCCCATCATTGCCAAGTGCCAGATGGTTTGGATTTTCAGGATTTATCCACATCTCGCAGTAGTCAAGGTGGAGGACTTCAGACGGGTTGGGAAAAAAATGGAACACATCTCCACCAATTAATTTAAAAGTCCTGCCGCCGTCCTCACTGTGGGCAGCCCTAACACCAAGCGCAAAAACCTCTTCATCGTCCTGAGGATTCACATAGCAGTCGGCAAAATACCAGCCGATATCAGGAAAGATGTAGAGGTCATCCTTGTGGGTTCTTTCCCAGGTTTTTCCTCCATCCAGGGTAAGGTAAACTTCGGCGGCAAGGTCACTTTTTTTGTTCAGGTTATCGACCAGGGCATATACCTTATCCGGATTGGACCAGGAAACAGCTAAGCCAACCCGTCCTGTTTTTGGCCCATCAGGAAGACCACCTCCCAACCTCTCCCATGTTTTCCCTCCATCTGTGCTCTTATAAACACCACTCTCTTTCCCGGATATGCCAGGATAGTTTTCCCACATAGATACATAGACAACATCCGGGTTAGAGGGAGAGACGACAACATCGTTAGCTCCTGTCCGCTCGTTAACATAAAGAACGTGTTCCCAAGTCTTCCCGCCATCCCCAGTTCTATAAAGACCTCGGTTTCTGTTGGTGGACCAGAAATGGCCCTGAACTGCCACAAAGACAATTTCAGGATTTTTGGGATGAACAGCAATTTCCCCTATATGGTAAGAATCCGGAAGCCCCATATTCTGCCACGTCTCGCCGCCATCATCAGATCTAAACACCCCAGTGCCCGGCATGGTGAAATTCCTCGCTTTTTTGAGGCTTTCACCTGAACCAAGCCAGAGGATATTTGGATTTGACGGAGCCAGCGCTATGTCTCCGATACCAAGGGCTGATTGATTTTCAAAAATCGGCTTCCAGGTCAGAGCATGATTAGTGGTCTTCCATAGATTTCCCGAGCCAAAAGCCACATACATTGTTCCTGGATTGGATGGATCACACTGAACAGCTTCGACCCTTGCTGAATTCATGACGGGTCCCAGCGAAATCCAATCAAGATTGAACTTAGAGCTTTTTTTTAGCTTGAGGTACTGTTCCCACGAATCAAGAAGAGGACTCCTCTCCTCCTGGTCCAGTGCGATTATATAGCTCCCTAAAATAATCAATATTAACAATGAGAGAATTGCACTTTTTGTTCTCATTTACTAAAACCTCCCTAAAAAACAATACAAGCATTCGTTAATCTTGGCTTTCAGAGATAAGGGGCAAAATTGCATACCTCCTAACACCGTATAGCCTATCTTATTGAAGCAAGAATCCGATTAATTACTCCATCCAAATCTCCGGTCCAGCGGACAACAATGACTAGATCATGCTCGTTATCCACTACTATATAATTTCCTCCGAATCCCGCCGCAAAATAGACAGACTCAGGCGCACTCGGGATACGAAGCTTCTTTGTGTTCAACCACCACATGTAACCGTATACCGGAACAACAGGTGTCGGAACCTGAACCATACTTACCCACTTCTGCGAAATAAGCTGTTTCCCGCTCCAGTTTCCCTTCCGCAGGAAAAGAAGCCCAAACCGGGCTTGATCCCGTGTACTGATGAACATACCTCCACCCCAGTGTCCACCGCCGCTGACTGACTGCACTTTCATCCCATCTATAAGAACCCATGAATTTTCGTAGCCATGCCAGCGCCAAGCCGAGGAAGCACCTATGCGGTCCATGATCTTCTCCCGCAAAATTACAGGCAGGGGCAGGCGCCATACTTGAAGGAGTGAATAGGCCAGCAAATTAACCCGGACATCGTTGTATTTAAAATTTTTGCCTGGCTCTATCAGCTTGCGGTTTCGGATTTTATCCCATGTCGCACCTTTAGGAGGCCTGTCTGCCCAATCTTGTCTGTCCCAAAGAGTTCCAGACCAGTCGGATGTCTGGTTCAACAGATGGTGCCAGGTTATTTTAGCATTGTGTTCAGAGTCGAATTTGCCGTCTTTGACATATTTCTTTACTGGCTCTTGGACATCACGAATCAAGCCAGCGTCCAGAGCTAATCCTGCTACTGTGGAAAGAAAGCTTTTTGTCACACTGAACGTCATGTCTACACGTTCTGTGTCACCCCATTCCGCCACGACGTACCCATTTCTAATCACTATGCCGTTTGTCTCACCTCGTTCTTTTGTGGGCCCTATTATCGAAAAGAAAGACTCTCGTGAAAAGCTGTTCTCAATGGCTTTTTTCAAATCTTTGGGACCTTTCCATTCGTTTTTCAGCGCGAACTCTACTGCCTCCTGCAAGAGCTTCGAGTCCATACCCAAATCTTCGGGTTTGCGTTTTTCCCAGCTATCACCCTTTGGTGGAAAGTAAAGAGATTTTTTAGATTTACCTTCGACAGGCGAAAAAGCAAGAGAAAAAATTAAAAAGAGAAAAAGCAAGCTGGAGAGAGCTTTGACAAGTCGAGAGTTATTGAACTTAGTTAGATTAGATGAATTTTGTTTTAAGCTCATAATTCAACCTCCTGCGATAAACCCAATCGCATCATGGATTAATCACGAAACACTATACTTGCAAATTAATATTATTTCCATCTTTCCCGCGATATTCTCATTCCTGCATGCCAGTAAGTGAAAATCATGATTTAATAAACCATTCTTTTTGCAGATTCGTATTATTTTAATAGGCTATACAATACTTGCTAAACATGACATGTTAAAAGTTTTTTTGTAAATTTAGCATCGTTAGATTAGTTTATAAAGAAACTAACAGGGAGATTTAAAGTGAGATATAGTCATGACTAAAAAACTAAGAAAAATTTTAAAAATTTTATTAATGTCCTCCATCATCATTCATTCGGGAATTTTAAACACACAGGATAAATCAGAGAACAAATATCTTGGAAAAGTAACGACATTAAAATCAAGTCTTCTGGAAGAAGATATTAAACTCATCATTTACCTTCCTGAAAACTACCACAGCTCAAAAAAAGAATACCCTGTGTTTTATCTTTTGGACGGAGAGTTTTTTATCAATCAGGCAACTGCTGCTGTTCAATTCCTTTCAAACTGCCCCTATATCCGACAAAACCTCATACCTGAGCTTATCGTTATCGGGATCGTAAGTAATGATCGGAATCGGGATTTTACACCCACTCATATGCCTGTATACGAAGCATTTAGATTCCCGACCAGTGGAGGGGCCAATAAATTTTTTAATTTTTTAAAAAAAGAACTAATGCCCTTCATCGAAAAAGAGTACAGAACAAAACCTCACAAAGTTTTAGCCGGTTGGTCTCTCGGAGGATTATTTACGATTCATACCTATTTGAATCATCCGGATGACTTCTCAGCTTATCTGGCGATAAGCCCAAGCTTGTGGTGGGATAATCAAATAGCAGTAAAACAGACTGAATCTCTAATTGCATCCAATAAATTGCCAGATAAGAAATTAACGGTCACCTTGGGTTCTCTTGAAAGAGGAGATATGGAAAACTCGGTAAAATATAGCTTTTTGCCGTTGATGATGAATGCATTTAGTAAAAATAAACAATTCAGATATCTAGAGGTACGAAATGAAGGCCACAACACTGCACCATTTCTCGGATTATACGAAGGACTGAAATCTCTTTACTACAATTGGAGTTTTACCCCAGATATTTTGAGCGATAATAGTGATAATGTTGATACCTATTCTTTAAAATTAGCCAAGGAAAATGGATATGAGGGAAATGATGCGGCTGAATCCTATGAATTTTTAATGAACCTGGCTGTATTACAAGGTAAATATGACGAATCTTTAAAGATTGCAGAGTATCTAGCGAAAAAAAATCCAAAATCCTCCTATGCTTTATTCAATCTGGGTATCATGTACTACAGAATCGAAGACCTGGAATCAGCAATAAGTTGTTTCAAGAAAGCCATACAGACCGAAGAGGTAAACTCAAATCCAAAACAAAATAGGATTGAGATGTATAAAAAAGTTCTGCACGATGTGGAGGAAGAAGCAAAGAAGAGAGGAAATAAATAGCGTTTTCTTTACTTTGGATTAAGTGACTCAACCAAAATAAAAATGCAGATGCTGTGGTTATTAATGTGAGCAGGAAAAAGAGTTATGCATCTCAGCTTTCTCTTGAATCAGGTGAGGTTTTAGAGGCTAAAATGACAGGAAAATGTAATCGCAGGGATTTTCTCAAAAAGGGTTTGATATTTTCAGCAGCAACTTTAGCTCCCATTATGCCGGACAACCTGTATAGGCTCTTTGGCAATGGTAATCCCAGCGCTTTGCCAGATCTGGTAGCCGTTAAAAACGGAGAACCGGATACACTTTTTGATAAAGCTATTAAGGCAATTGGCGGAATATCTCGATTTGTAAAAAAAGGGCAAACCGTAGTAATAAAGCCAAATATTGCCTGGAATCGTGGAGCGGATACAGGAGCAAACACGAATCCCTTACTTGTGCAGAGAATTGTTGAACACTGCAAGCAGGCAGGAGCAAAAAGGATATATGTTTTTGACCATTCTATAGACCATGAACCGGATTGCTACAAGCACAGTGGAATTGAACAAGCTGCAAGCAGCGCGGGAGCATTGGTTGTTCCTGGAAATCAAGAAAAAAACTACCAAGAAGTAAGTATACCAAATGCAAAAAAGTTAAAGAAAACAAAAGTCCATGAGCTGATTCTCGAATCTGATGTGTACATCAGCGTGCCTGTTTTAAAGCATCATTCCTACACTACCCTTACCTTGGCGATGAAAAACCAAATGGGAGTCGTCTGGGATCGCATGGAATACCATAATACAGATTTGCACCGCTGCATCAGCGATTTCTGCCATTTTAAAATACCGGATCTTAACATAATGGACGCTTACAGGGTGACTATGCGCAATGGACCCCAACGCGCAGGCAAAGATGACTTGGCGCTAATGAAGACTTTACTCATTTCAACTGATATCGTGGCTATTGATGCAGCAGCATCGAAATTGTTTGGTAAAGAGCCTAGAATGATTCGCCACGTCCTTTACGGCAATGAAGACGAGATAGGCAATATGAGTCTAGAAGAATTACATATAAAAAAAATCGAGCTGCGAAGAAATGTTTTATAAGCCTCTAATGCCTTTATTCTAATGCCCAAAGTGGCAAAAAAGAGCTTGTTTTTGGCCCCTTCAAAGGCTGGGCGGAGATAATCCGCAAAGCCCATGAAGTTGATCCAGGCAAACGGGTATCTTTTCTTTAATCTTATGCGAAAAATTCCGATGGAAAGTCTCTTAACCTTATGATATCCACGGCCCTGTCTTTGATATCAAAGCCCATCCGGCATTTCACGACACAAGAGGAACAATCAGCGCAGGCGATAGGGTTATCCTTGACAGATTCTATGTTTCTCGCGGCAGCAGCAAGGTCTCTATAACCGTAAGCATACATGTAGCAGCGCATCAGGGTTGGGATATCAGGCGCTATCTTACATTGTTCCAAACATGTCCCACACCCCTGGCAAAAGAGGCTGTCCTTATGGTTGACCCGCGCAAGCTCAAGATATTTTCTCTCTTCAGGTGTCAATGTCAGGTCTTCCATGATAGATAGATCCGTTTCAAGCTGGTCAAATGTTGTAAAGCCCGGGACAGCGGTGTGGATATTCTCGTTTTGAAGTACCCACTTGAGGGCTGCCTTGGGATTGCTAACCGCTTTTTGTTTGCCGGCCATCCACGACTCTCCGGTAATGGTCTTCATGGCGACTATCCCCATCCCCTTACTTGCTGCATAGGCAATCGCTTCTTTTCTTTCTTCGATGTCTTTGATCTGGAAGTTGTAGGCTATCATGGCTACATCATAAAAACCGCTGTCCGCAGCCGCGCGGACAGCTTCTGGAACGAAACTATGCGAGCCGATACCTAAGAACCTGGCTTTCCCGGCCTTTTTAATCCCTTCCATCGATTTCATCAGTGGCTCAAACGTGACCGATTCTTTCTTTGCCGAAAACGGAAGGTAGAAGAAATCAACATAATCAGTATCCATCCTCCTCAGGCTGCCCTCGAATTCTCTTTCAAACCTGGAAATATCTGTATCTTTCGAGAAAACGCCTGCTCTGTAATCTATCGGCTGTGGTATTACACCAGTGGCCAAGATGATATCTTCTCTTTTATAGTTCTTAATGATTTTTCCCACGAATTCTTCTGCGCGGCCTTCCGCATAGTACTGAGCTGTTGCGATATGGCGGATCCCTGCATCCAGCGCAGTCCTAACCAGAGCTTCTGATATGGCATCCATGGTCCCCATGCTTACAATCGGGAGTTTTATTCCTGTTTTCCCAAGGGTTCGGTAAACAAGCTTGCGCCCCTCCCCTTCTCCTACTCTTTTGCAAGCAGTTCCCATGAAACCAATATGCGGAAAAGCTACAGCACCAGCAATGCCCGCTAATCCTTTTGATATAAAATTCCTCCGATTCATACAATTTTTTATCTTGGTCATGATTTACTCCCTTTATGCTTTTTTGATGATATAGACACCGTATAACCCAAGTTTACGTTATAGTGAAAGAACATACCAAAAGTCAAATACTTATACTGGATAACCGAATAGACTGGTTTCGAGATCAATCATTCATACCGAAGAGATTCCACAGGATTCGCCACAGCAGATTTGATGGACTGATAACTGACAGTCAGAATCGCGACTACCAACGCAATCACCGCAGATAGGAGAAAAGTCCAGAGTTCGATCCTTACCCGGTAGGCGAAATTCTGCAGCCATCTATTCATCACAATGTAAGCAATAGGCCAGGCAAATACATTCGCTAAAATCACCCATTTAGTGAATTCCTTGGACAAGAGCATCATCACATTAGAAATCGAAGCTCCCAGCACCTTGCGGATGCCGATTTCCTTCGTTCGTCGTTCTGCTGTAAGAGAGGCAAGACCGTACATTCCTAACGCTGAAATTAGTATTGCTAATAATGAAAATAATAATGTAATTTTTTGCGTCTGTTGTTCGCTTTTATACAAGCGATAATAATCCTCATCTAAAAACGAGTAATTAAAAGGTGCGCTCGGAATTATAGCATTCCATTCTTTTTTAATTGTGCTTATGACATCAGCTATATTTTGTGAAGAATATCTTATTGCCAGGTACTTTTCCATACCATAATACCTACCCTGTGTAAGCAGCATTCCCATCTTCCCTAATCTATTGTGCAAGGTTTCATAATGGAAATTTTTAACAACTCCTATTATTGTGTAATCACCATGAACATTCAGTTGAATTTTCTTCCCTACTGGATCTTCAGCCCATCCAAATTGTTCAACTGCATTTTCATTTATTATGATCGCACGCTCATCACTGGGAAATTCTTTTGAAAAAAACCTGCCACTTTGCATATCAATACCCATAGTTTCAGCAAAGTTGTAATCACAAAAATATATGGCAAGTGAGCTGGATTCTACATCTTCAGGTGTTGAGCTCCACGAGCTGAAATCTCTTCCGGGCAGTGATGATGTCCCTGTTACATTTATAATTTCAGGATGCTTTAGTAAATTATTTTTAAAAACCTCTTTTTGCCTTCCCAATGTCTCTCCCCGATGAATAACAATCACCTGTTCTTTATTAAACCCAAGATTCGTTTTATGAACCAATCCTAATTGCTCGCTGATAACAAAAGTGCTAATTATAAAAATAACTGATATCGCGTATTGAAAAACAACTAGCGAACTCTGAAATCTTAATTTCTTCTGCCCACCTTGTCGACTATCTTTAAGTACTTTTATTGGCTCAAATGAGGATAAATATAGTGCAGGATAAATACCGGCCATTGCCCCAGTTATTGTTGCAAACATAATAAAGCCGATTATTGTTAAAGGATTACTGAGGTAATCGAGCTGCAGTACTTTACCAAGAAAATTGCTGAAAAAAGGTAAATATATTTTCACAAGTATTAGAGCAATGCCCACCGCAATCCAACAAAAGACAACTGATTCCAGGAGAAATTGTTTAATTATCTGCGTACGCATCGAACCTACGACTTTGCGAATGCCTACTTCCCTCGCCCTATTCAAGTTCTTTGCATTTGTTAAATTAACATAATTAATACAGGCTATTATAAGAATTAAAAAAGCGATAGCAGAAAATATATATACATATTCAATCTTGCTATTTGCACCATAGGGCCCGTTTAAATCTGAATGTAAGTGTATGCCAAGTAACGTTTCAATACTGTGGGATATCCTGAGGTCGCTTTTAGCCAGCAGAGGGCCTAGATTATTCTCATCATAATCAGCAAGAATATTCTTCAGACGAGATACAGAGACTGAAAGAGGAAGCTTCACGTAAGTTGAATAATAGCCATGTAGAAATCTGGTGTCACCATAATTACTCAATGATTTTAAAGAAAATACAGCATCAAAATAGAAATGTGAATTTTGATGATTATTTTTTATTATCCCGGTTATTTTATATGGATTACCATTTAGCTGGATAGTCTGCCCCATAGTCTCGGCGTTTCCAAAATACTTAGCCGCAGCTTCATCGGTAATTATCACCTCATTGGGAGAATTAAGCGCAGTTTTTGGATTCCCCATAACAAACTGATAGGTAAACACATTAAAAAAGCTATTATCTGCGCCTATTATCCGTTCATTGCCAAAACTTTTTGAATTAATACTGACTATTGATTCTCTTAATTTTACCTGGCTTACCAGAAATTTCTCCGGATAATCTTCCCTTAGCGTTTTTGCCAAAATATAGGATGTAAGTAAACCTTTGTCTTCAGAATCTTTAGTTTTGATGTTCATTATAATCCGGTAAATCCTATCGGCGTCCTGGTGAAACCTATCATAACTCAATTCATCAAATACGTACGTAAAAACAAGAAAACTACATGATAAGCCGATCGCAAGTCCAAAAATATTGATAAATGAAAATCCTTTGTATCTTTTCATGTTGCGGAAAGCGATTTTTATATAGTTTTTAAGCATGATAAGGCCTCCATAGATGCTATGATCAGTTTACATCCCTGGCAGGGAGCATGATTTCTTCGCTTCTTGTGAGCCACTTCATCCGTCTACTCAACCACACTTTCAGTTTTCGGTATTCACTTTTGTAGACGGTTTAAAATGTAAAAAGGTTCCTTTCCAGAAACCCGGTTTGGTTGATATTTTTATGGACTACTATTCAGCTGCAAAACCGATAAGAGAGTTTTTGATTCGGGCCATAGATTATGGCAAACCTAATAAATGATTTGATGGGTTATTTTCTATGAACAATTGCTTTTAGCTTCAAGGCGATTGCCTTTTATATTTGAAGTCAAGGACTCACTCACGCACAGTTATGACGACATTCCCCTTTTTATGCCCTTTATCGGCATACCTGTGGGCCTCGATAATTTGCTCCAACGGATAGCGTTTATCAATGACCGATTTTATCTTCCCCTCTTCAATAAGCTCTTTGAGGAAAATTAAATATTCGGCCTTTTCGCTTGAAAAAGCTCTAGTGAGAAGATAGACCCCTCCTTGCTTTAGAGAGCTTTTACTGCGTGAAAGAGAACTCTTGTTTACCGCGTCAAAAAAAATATCATAGGTCCGACCGCTTTTAGCAAAGTCCTCTTTTGTGTAATCAATAACCTTATCGGCTCCCAGAGATTTCACCAATTCTATATTCGTGGTACTGCATACGCCGGTAACTTCCGCCCCAAAGTACTTGGCAAGCTGTACCGCATAGGTACCTACACTTCCAGAAGCTCCATAGATAAGGACTTTTTGTCCACTCTGGATATTTCCTTTTCTAAGAATATACAATGCTGTCATTCCCCCAACAGGAACGGCGGCGGCTTCCTCATAGGTCATATTGGTCGGTTTTATTGCTACTATCCCGTCTTCAGGCAGACAGATGTACTCAGCATAAGAGCCCGAACTCATCCCGGTAGATGCAAAAACCTGGTCACCTTCCTTAAATTGCTTTACATCTTTACCAACTGCTTCAATTTCCCCGGCTAGCTCATGCCCTAGTATTTTTTTCCTTGGTCTTATGAGACCAAACATTATTCGAGCGGGGAGCCAGAACAAGGGAGGGAATGTGAAACTTCGCATTTTGTAGTCTCCAGCTGTTACTGTCGTCGCATATATTTTTACCAGTATTTGATTATCCTTGGGGACAGGTTTGGCTACCTCTTTGAGCTGAAGAACTTCTGGTGGCCCGTATTTTTGATATACAATCGCTTTCATTTAGGTATCCTCTCTTTTTTAATTGATAGTAATTTTTGAAAATTATCGCATAACATAAGTTAGACGACACAAACTAATAACGAAAAACTACTTACTTTTCAACCCAGCCAGTCTCTACCTGGAATCCTCTACTTCAGCACGGTCCGCATTTTCTGAATGTTCTCCCTGAGCTCTTTTTCAAGCAGCTGGAAATCCCATCCCACGAGAACCATCTGATACCCGGCATCGACCTTAGCCTTGACATCCTCTGTGTTTGCCTCGGTCAGTGCTATAATCCCTTTCTCTTCACACATTTTCAGGATTCTTGCCGATTCCTCGTCCGAAACGTGAACCGCCCAAATCGCCCCGGCTCCCGGCGTTTCCACAATTTCCTGAGCATGAAGCACTCCTTCCTCAGACTCAATCATCGCTACTACAAATAGCTCACCTTTGGGATCAAGGGGCCATGGTTCGCGGACTTTCTTAGGCACGTTCATCCCTGCTAATGCAGTTGTCTCCGCATGCCGCACTGCAGAAATGATCTTCTCCAAATCTGCCCGAGATTCCACGAACGGGACACAAACTCCCACGATGGGAGCTACTTTCAGGGCCTCAGCGACCTCATAACGTGCATCCCATCCAGCACGGTGGCCTAACTTGACCAGCACCGATGGTGCTGGACTCTCCTCTCTTCGATATCGCCGGCTGAAGTCGTTCACCCCAAGGACAAATTGACGAAGCATACCGAAATCGTGGACCTCGTGTTCTAGGTCAGCCAAGATGAAATCAAGGTCGCTTGTGCCTAGGACCTTAGCGATACGTGGTGCGGCTATCGCGCCCGCAAGGACTCCGATGACTGGTTTGCCAGATTCAAGCTTGGCAATCAATCGATTAGAACGCTCATTTGCAGAGATCTGGACCGTGCTTCCGACCAGCAACAAGGTCACTAAATACCCGAGGAACACTGAATTTCGTAGTCTCATGTAACCTCCTTTATGATAGAAATTTCTTTTAGGAGGGATCGACAATCCTCTCACAATTTTACCAATTTCTGTGTAATGGAAGTTTAAATAATAATACCACACAGTAGAAGAAGACCTCAAACTCAGCTAGCATTATCCAGACCGAAATACAAATGCTTTGTTTAGTCTTGCGCAATAGAGAGCGGATTTTCTCATGCTGAAAAACCCATGGTGGGATATATGTAGGCTAAAATAGAAAGATAAAGGAAACATAAGAATTTTCAGAGAAATATAAGGGAGAATAGGATAGTAGCGGGGGTTGGATTTGAACCAACGACCCCCGGGTTATGAGCTCTTTTGATTGAAAGCTACCTTTTGTTTCTAAATCGCTGATTATAATATAGTTAGCAGCAATTTAAACCTATTTTTAGCCCGAGTTTTAATGAATAGGTTATGTGCCCTTTCTGGGCCAATAACCTTGAAAACGAGACCTTATAACATTTTTTTTATTTCAATTTATTATCATTATTATATAACAAGATTTCATGTTGTATACCTATCCTTTCTTGGATTTAGCTTTTCCCTTTTCTGGATGCTCTCCCCCACCATGCCATTCACCAGTTAATAGCCATACTTCATAGTAAAATAACCAAAGAGACATCCATGGAACAATAGTTTCATTAATACGCATTCCTGAATTCCATTCAGCATATTTGTACATAAAGAGACAGAATTTTTTCCCCTTGAAAACATGTGGCAGTGACCTATTATTATAGCTACGAAGAGGTGGAGCTAAAATAGTTACATCAGGTCTATTTTTTAGTTTGTATTCAATTTTAATTTATTGAATAAGAATCCAAATAATTGTATCAATCCAATTTTTTGGATATAAATTACATTAGTATGATTTTCTTTCTTTTTTATCTTTTTTAATTTCAATAACTTAAGCAATTAATCTAAAAATAAAGATTGGCACGCATTTTGCACTATAATTATATCCTAAATAAGGGCGAAGGGCCCATTGAATCAGAGATTATGATGGGCATAAAAATCAAATTGAACGTCTTTAGCTATAGAATTTAACTATAGAATTTAAAAGGGGTTAATCACATAGACCTGAAGTAATGCATTCCATGCTAAAGTAAATACTACTTAAAATAATAATTTAAAACTAAAGGGAGGTGATAATAAATAAGAGTACTAAATGTATTAAAGTTATGGGTAGGTCCTGTTAAATCAGGGCTTTGGTAAGGAGATGTTTCAAGGAATTTTAAAAAGGAGAAAGGCACTTGAAATCAAAGAAATTCTTTCTGACGGCTTTAGCCGTGCTTCTTGTTTTCTCCTGGAGCTCCGCTACTGAAAAATATGGCGCATTAGCTGGAATTGTCACAGATGAAGAAGCAGTTCCTCTACCCGGGGTCAGTGTGACCGTTACAGGAGAATATCTCCAAGGTGAACGAACAGATATCACCAACGAAAGAGGATATTTTAGGATTGGCCCGCTTCCTGTTGCAAAACGTGGATATACGGCCGTTTTCATGCTTCCTGGCTTCAAAAAAGTAAACTGGCCGAGAATCACCGTTGAACTTGGAAAAACTCTCGATTTGAAAATCGTGATGGAAGTAACGACCTTGGAAGAGGAAATCACAGTGATAGCAGTCTCTCCGATTGTTGACACCAAATCAAGCACAAGCCAAATCACCATTTCCAAAGACTTAGTCGAGACTTTGGCCAATGATAGGCAGTACCAGACCATCATGGCTATGATGCCAGGGGCTATCGATGCCAACAACCCGTTCATGTTTGGTGGTTCCGGATCAGACAACATGTATCTGTTCGATGGAATGGACTCCACCGACCCTATGACCAAAACGTGGTCAACGGCCATGAACTTCGACAATTTCGAGGAAATGCAGGTGGTTATCTCAGGTGCTCCGCCAGAATTTGGACGTGGAACAGGAGCTGTTATCAACGTCGTCACCAAATCTGGAAGTAATACTTTCCATGGGCTTCTAAGATTTCATTTAACTGATGTCGGCTGGAATGCCCAGGCGACTGGAGGCAGGTATTATTTTTCTGATGCTACCCACTATCTCACCGAGAAAAGGCCCAGCATCAACGTCGGTGGGCCGATCATGCCCGACATGTTGTGGTTCTTTGCCTCCTGGGAAAGGCGGAACAAGTGGAAACCTGGCTCACGCTACGAGAATTTCGCGGACTGGATAGATGACCTCGAACCGACGACAGGAATAAAGTGCTACTATCGGGGACACTATGCCTCAGCAAAGCTCACCTTCAAGCCCTTCCCCAATCAGTCCATCATGGGCCAGTGGATGGAAGACCCGATAAGAATCCCGTTGCTCTACGCTTATATTGGTTATTCAAGTCGAAACGATGAATCCGATGCAGTCAGGTTCCAGGGCGGCTGGAATTTGAACTCCGAATGGACTTCCGTTTTCGGAGCCAATACCTTCATGACCATCCGCTACAGTCTGAAGAGAAACGAGCTCAACAATGAGCCAGTAGGATCTGGCACGACCTTCTACAGAGGGGGTGTTTACTACGGCAACGCATCCTCAGCCTATTTTACACGACGATATCATGATCAGGTACAACTCAGCCTGAGCCACTTTGCTGAAACGAGCTTCGGCCTCCACGACCTCAAAATTGGGGCGGAAATGATGGATATCAGGCTCTCATGGTACTCTCAATCTTATCCTGGAAACGAGTTCATAAGGTACCATTACGATGACGCGGCCACACCTATGTACAGATATCTTATGCCTGATAGACCAAGAAGCGAATACGACATGTGGGTTTACGACAGGTTCTGGACCTTCTTTATCCAGGACAAATGGGAAGTGGCGCCCAATTTGACCTTAAACATCGGGCTGAGAGCGGAAACGATGAAGTGGAAAAACCACGATAAAGTGGCTATCCTCAGCTGGGGACTGGGCAAAATGCTGGCGCCTCGGATTGGAGTGGCCTACAACCTCAAGGGCAACAAGATTCATGCGAATTTTGGAAGATTCTATGACGTTTACGGAGATTGGCTCATCAGAAACAACCAACCTGATGCATTCTCTTACAGCTACGAATACTACAGAGGAGAATACTACGGCGTACCCACCTGGACACTAATCGGTACTTATACCACAGGCACCGCTTCAACATCATCATACAATCCCGATATCAAGCCTTCCTACATGGATGAGTTTGGAATCGGCTATGAGCACATGCTCACGGATGTCATTTCCGTAGGTGTCGATATAATGACCCGATCCTGGAAGCGGAGAGTCGAAGACTTTGACTATGGCTATTCTGATGCTCCCTACAACAATCCAGATTTGGATGGCGTCTGGCATTTTGACAACGCCACTCATCCAGATTGGGGCAGCACTTACAAGAGGTACCGAGCCGCTATCATCAGTTTCAAGAAGAATCTTGGCAATGACAAATACCAGTTCCTCGCGTCTTACACTCTGTCTGATTTGAAGGGATGGGAAAGTTCTGATTCTGACGCAAACTGGGGAGACAGTCCAGAGGAAGACTATAACGCGCTTGGCTACTTGCCCAATGACATCAGGCATATGGTCAAATTCAACGGCAATGTCTTCCTGCCCTATGGATTCAATATCGGAACCACTTTTTACTGGACCAGCGGTCAGCCCTATACAGAGACAGCAACCGCGTACAACCCAATAGATAACAGAGGTAAAACATACAGACTTGACGAACGTGGAAGCAGTGGCCGGTATCCTCCGAGATGGAGAATTGATCTAAGGTTAGAGAAAAAATTCACAATCTTAAACAAAGTTTCGATTTCCGCTTATGCCGATGTCTTCAACCTCCTCAACAACCAGGTCGAAATGGTAAGAGATAACTCAATTGGCGATATTCAGTTAGCCGGAGACCAAATTGGTGCTTCTTATACCGTGATAAGCCCGAACCTCGATTATGGAAACTTCACGCGGTGGTACCCGCCAACATCTTTCTTTATCGGAGTCAAGGTCGAATTTTAAGCTGAGTCTCCACTTGCGCTGATTTCGAAAGGGCAGCCCTTAAAAGGGCTGCCCTTTTTTTCATGATTCACGTGTGCTACAATTTTTGAAGAGGAGAATTAAGGAGAAAAACAGATGAAAAGGATAATGATTGCTCTGATGTTGACCTTTTCTCTTTGCCTTTCTGGCCTGAGTCACCAACAGGTAGAAGACCAAGTTATGTACCTGAACTTCGACAAGATTTCTATTTGGGGTCATGTCTACGATGAAGGCGAGCAACCCTTAGCCGGAATAAAGGTTGAGATCAGATTAGCCTATGACTCTCAACGGAAACAACCGGAAATCATGGGAGCCTCGGACATCCAAAGCCATGTCTGGGATTTTCTTGTTAAGACATTGGGATCAAATGTCTTCGGCTGGGCAGAAAGCGACGAGGAAGGTTTGTACAGAATTAACGGTATTCCCAGACCGGGTGCTTACTTTCTTCTAGTCAGACACGCAGAGGATCATCTTCAGACAAAAGTTCCTGTGATCATTCATAAAACAGGGACCAAGGAATTTGAGGCTGACATTATTCTCCGCGCTCGAAAATCCGCAGCCCCGCTTCTCTCAAAAAAAGCTCTAAAGGAGATTGCGCAGGCTAAAGAAGCTAATGCCAAGAGAGATTTCGATAAAGCCATCAAGCACTTAAAAAAGGCAATCGAGATCGAGCCAGAGTTTGCTGAAACCTACTATAATCTGGGAATCATCCTCAGACAAAGGAGAGAAATCGATGACGCTGTCGAGCAGTTTGCAAAAGCCATTGAATGCAAAGAGAATTATGGGCTGGCTCTCTTTGCGCTCGGCGAAACACTCCATGCTCAGAAAAAATACTCTCAATCCAATCCTCACCTCCTGAAATACCTTGAAGTGACAGGGGAAGAAGAAATTGATACTGTTGCCCAAGCTCACTATTTGACCGGCACAAATTATTTGAACTTGAAAAAGGCCAAAAGAGCTATTATTCACCTTTCTAAGGCCATTGAACTCAAACCTGGAATCCATCCCAATGCTTATATCTTCCTTGCCAATTCTTATGTGATCGCCCGAGACGGAGAAAACGCCATAAAGAATTACAAAAAATTCATGGAGCTTTATCCTGATGCTCCCAACATCGAGAAGATCAAGGCTATTCTGGAAAAATTGGAGAGTATGTACCCAGAGAAAAAGAATTGAAGAAGACATCGACTTTGTTATTGATGACGCTGCTTTTTATATCTTGGGTATCAGGTCAGACCCAAGAGCCTCCGAGGTATCACGATTTTGATAGAATAACGATTGTGGGCCATGTCTATAACGAAAGCAAACATCCTTTGCCTGGGATAACGGTCGAAATCAGGTTGGCATATAACGTCCAAGAAGAGGAACCTGAGATCCCGGGTGCATTGGAATTTGAACACTACATCTGGGAATATCTTGTCTATACCTTGGGAACGAATATCTTTGCCTGGGCTGAAACTGACAGCAACGGGTATTACAGAATAAGCGGAGTCCCCAACCCAGGAGCTTACCTTCTCCTCGTCAGATATGCTGATCATTTTCTCCAGACATGGACTCCTGTGATCATACATAAAACTGGGGCTAAGGAATTCGAAGCAAATATTTACCTACGTGTCCGAAAATCAGATATACCTGATTTTTCTAAGGATGCTCTTGAGGAGATCTCACTGGCGAAAAAAGCTGTCGCCAACAATGAGTTTTATAAGGCCATCAGTCATTTTCAGAAGGCTATTGACATTGAGCCAGAGTATGCGGAAGCTCATTATAATCTTGGGATCTTGCTCAGACAAACTGGAAATCTCCATGAGGCTGTCAACCACTTTGTTAAAGCCATCAGACATAAGAAACACTACCACTTAGCTCTCTATGCTCTCGGAGAAACCCTCCATATGCAGCGGAAATACTCTCAGTCCAGCCTCTATCTGAAAAAATATCTTGAATACTCAGAGTCGGAGGATAAGGACAGTCAAAAAAAATCTCAAGCTCATTACTTGGTCGGAATAAACTGTTTCCAACTGAAGCAAACCGCGGAGACGATCCTCCATCTTTCTATGGCTATTGAGCTTGAGCCTGGAATTCATCCGAATGCGTATTTTCTTTTGGCTAATTCCTATGTGATCGCAAGAGACCCTAAGAACGCCATAAAGAACTACAGAGAGTTTTTGAAGCGCTGGCCAGATACTCCCAACAAAACAGAAGTCGAGAATGTCCTAAAAAAATTAGAAGAAATTAATTCTCAGAGAAAGAAAAACTGATCTCTCAATATAGCGTTCTGATTTGTTATTGTTTCTTTAGAAATTCCAACAAGGAAGTAGCTGTTTTTGCGTTTTGCCCCTCGGGTACAAGTTCCAGGTATTTCTCAAAATTCGAGATAGCCTTTTCTTTTTCCGCTTTGTTTATATACGACAAACCCAGTTGGTAGTAGGCATCAGCCAATTTCGGATCAATTTGAAGGGCTTCCTCAAGCAAACGAATGGCTGAATCCACGTCTCCGTTATTAATATATTTAACGGCTTCATTGTACTTATCAATTCCGCTCATGCCACCAATTTCTTGAGCAAGGGTTGTATATTTTTGCGACTCCTCCATATTGCCCATCTTCTCATAAATAGCAGCCAATAACCTATAGGGAGGGGAATAGTTTTCTTCCAAAAAAATCGCTTCTTTGGCATGGTTGATGGCATCCTCATACGCTTCCTGGAGATAATAGAGTCTGCTGATCTCATAATGAGCCTGATGGATGGTGTCATCTAAAGAGATAGATTCTTTCAGCAACTCTAAGGCTTTCTCATAATCCTCTTTCTTTAAAAAAATCGCTGCCTGATTGTATTTATTTATAGCCTGTGCATAGGGATCTTTGGCTTGCATCTGCATGACTACTTCTTCTTTGGTATATAATGTTATATTGTCTTTCTCTAAGAGTCCTGCTGGAATTTTGATCATTTTCTTTTGAGGTTGGTAGCCTTCTTTTTCAAAAGTAAATTCAAAGATATGATTTTCGAGAGAACCATGAGTAGCCATCCCTCTTTTATTTGAATAAATAACGTGCTTAACGACGGAAGTTCTCTGGCTTATTAGCGTGACTTTAACTCCCTCGATAGGCTTTCCTTTTGAATCCGTGATAAAAACTCTCACCTTTCCTCTAACTGCACCTATTAAGGGCAGAGTGAATAAGATCATGACAACAAGGAAATGTCTTATGATTTTCTGATGTTTCATAAAAATTCTCCTTTTACTCAATCTTTATGATCTTGGTCTTGCTTCTTTTTTCATCATCTGTCAGATTTTTAATTCTCGAAATGATTGTATAAGTCCCGGGAGACAGGTCAATTCCAATCTCTATGGTATGAGTGCTCATCAAAGTCTGGTCTAGTTCTTTTTTTGATAGGGTGACTTTATATTCCTCCTTGTGTTGCCATATTTTTTTATTATCCATACTATAGATTTCAAGTTCAACATCCAGAGTTGTCACCATCTCTTCCTCTTCTTCTCTCATCCAAAGATTCCTCTTTTCAACCTCGATGAGGATGACGTTTTGATCATCTTTTGGACTTAACCTAAAGGTGTAGTCAAAAGTTGCTTTTTCCTTCTCCGAAGGGAGTTTTTTTGCTTCAAGCAAATTTTTATAAAACTCTTGTTGATGACCCATACTCAAAAAATAATATCCGTAATCACCAGTTCCACCATAATCAATAAAAACCACAGGGACTTCTGGATAATGCCATATTTCTGTCGGGCGAGCGAGACCGCTTAAAACATCACCCATAGGGTAGACTGACTTATGGGCAGGGGGACCAAGCAGAATTAGGGTTTGTCCTCTGTCAGTAAGCCATCCAGGTTTACCAGCTGTGAAAAGCCGGTTGGCTTCGTCTATTCTATCAAAATACTCTGTTTTGAATTCGTTTAACTCTGTATCTGGATTTGTATCGCGTTTTTTCCAGAATTCTTCTTTAAAATTTGTTCTGTCTGATTTGGGCATTTCCAAATACATCTTTTTCTCTTCTTTATTGATGATATATCTCACCTGGGATAAAAATTCAGCATCCTCTTCGTCAAGCTTTCTCTCTAGCATGTACAGACGGCAAAAATTTAAGGACAGGAACAATAACAATAACAGAAAGAAAAAGAGCAGGCTTTTATTATTTTTAAGCATATTCCCCTTCCTTATTTCTTTCTTATGGAATCAAGCATTTTCTTGATTTTTGGCTGATTTGAATTGATTTCAATGGATTTTTCCCAGGCAGCGCGAGCCTCTGTCTCATTCCCTACTCGGTAATAACAATAGCCTAAAGAATTCAAAATGTTTATTCTCAATCCAAATTTGATAATGATATCCCTGTATAGCTTTATAGCTTCATCATACTGACTTGAGTTCTTCTTGGCTTCTGCTAAAAGGAAAAGAACTTCGTATTTGGATTTTTCGCCTTCAAGAAAAGGAGAAATAACAGCTTCAACATTCCAGTATTGTTTGGATAGAAGATAGGCCCGGCTAAGACCAATGGCAAAATCAATCACCCTGGGATTCCTATAGTAAGCGAACTCTAACAACTTGCTCCCTTCTTTCACATCTCCTTTGTTCAGGTGTTGCATTCCTTTGATATAAGGAACCAACGCCTCATTAGTATTTGAAACAACCTTTGAGAAAATCTGAGGTCTTGCTATCTGCTTCTGCGGGGAAACAGAGAAATATTGGCTGTCTGTCAGAATCGGCTGCTTATTCTGGTCATACATGGAGACCACAAGTTTGTAATTAGATGCTGGAAAATCTCTCATAACAAAATCTACTAGAATATTTCCTTGTTCCTCAGCAAAATCAGCTATTCTTTTTGTCACGCTCAGGAATTCTTCTCCGCTTTTATGAATCTCATAAAAGGTGAAAATAATTTTTCCGCTTTCCTGAAGATTGTCGTTCAAGCCATATAATTGGAAGAAAACGTATAAGATGTCATTTTTTGTAAATGTGTTCCCAGGATGACAAATGAGTTGTCCTTCTTTGATTCGAAAAGGTATAAGCGAGGGGGAGGCATTCTGCGGCTTCAAGTCATAAGCAAGTAGAAGAGAAGTCATAAACATTTCATCTGTTTCTTGGACAATCGAGATGTCTTTCTCAAAAGAAGTGAATTCTTTCGAAGCTTTATTCTTCAACAGAAGAGAAAATTTATAATCTCCCGGAACCAGAGGAAACGTGTCATAGATAGCAAAAGAACTGTCTCTTATTCTTTCAAACTGTTCTTGATTCATCCTGAGAGGATAATTTTTTTCAAACTGGTAAACAACCTCTCCTGATTTAGTCGTCACCATACCATTGATCTCGATTTCTGCGTAATATTTGTCTTCGTACTGGTTGACAGAAAGCCTTTTCAAGCTGATGAAGTAGCTCACGAAACTTGTCCTTGAATCATCTGTGATGATCTGAACGAGATTATCATTCCCTATGTAGTTGGCCGAATATTCCACCTGGATGATATCTTTAAACTTGAGAAATTTTTCTGCATAGATGTCTTCAATTTCCAGTTTTGGTACCCTATCTATCTTTTGGAGGAGCATATCAGAAACCATGCTGGGCTGACCGGGCGTGGTGTCCTCACCCGGGATCAATGTGATGGAAACTTGGGCTAAAAAAGAATTGTATTCGTTGAGAATTTCATAGGCCCTTAGGTAATCATGGGGGTGTCCCTGAAATCCGATCAAAAGACTCTGGGGACCGTCATTTCGAGGCGAATAAAGGACATATTCTCCTGCCCCTCTTTTTTCAAAAAATACGACGTTAAAATTTGGGGGCAGACCTCCCCTCGGAGCCTGCTGATAAAACCAGATTTCCATGGGGTAGACCTTCGTGTAAAAGGTGTGCCTGTGAATATTCCGAGGTTCCCCCAAGATGATATAAACTCTTCCCATGTCAGATCGCCATCCTCCCGGACGAAAATGTTTATTTGCGTAATTGAAGCGACGGTAATGTTCCCTCTTGAACTCATTCTCTGAGGTTCCTGGAGTAGGATCTCTCTGTCTCCAGAAGGCTTCAATAAATATATCCCTCTCTCTATTTGTCTCGAGCTTGAGAAAAACTTCTTTTTCGGTTTTCGTAATAATATAAGTGACTTCTTCTTCAAGCCACTTTTTGTACATCTCTGGGATGTCTTTTGGCGACTTACTTTTTGCCAGGAGAATCAGGGAAGGCAAGACAAAAAAGATAACCAAGAATTTCCTTTTCATGGCAATATTTATTTTATGATATCTCTAGTGATCATTCAAGCAAGCAAGGGAACTATATTCCCACCCTCTGTATCTTTGAATAAATC
>WVZK01000059.1 GCA_011772475.1 Candidatus Aminicenantota bacterium
GACTGGAAGATCACCCTTATAGCTGAAATTCTAAAAGCCTTTGACCGAGACACCCAAATACTTATCCTTAACTCCCTAATCAAAAACTAAACTTAGATGGTCCCCTTAACTTAACTTATAAAAAAATAAGAAAAATTAGAGGTATGAGAGGCTACCATCGGAGTAGATGAGCTTTACCTGTGCTCCCCCTGTTGGACTCTGGAAGATCGTTATTGCCTTAATCTCTAAGTTAAAATCATCAAATATCTGAAGTTCTACGGGACAAAGTTTTCTAATAATTTTCCTAACTTGTTGTTCTGTTTCCTTCTTGAATCTCGTTAGAGGTTTGTACTTTACTGGTTTAAGGTTAAAGTCTACGTTGTCCCTACTCCTATTCCTATTTCTGTTCATCTTATGAATCTCCTTAGGTAGAAATTGAGGACAAAGGCATCTGGGAAAATAAAGGGATTTTCCCCCCCATAGCAATCAGGACAGATACACAAACCAGTACCAAAAATCATTAAATGAAAAATCCTTCTACATTTCAGACACTTGAATAAGCCATTTAACCAGTCCCTGATCTTCATGTTGATTCCTTCCACATTTTATAAAGTCCCATAAACTCACTGAATTCTGAATTGGCTTTAAAGATATTAAGGAAAAATTCTCTAAGTCCATTGGATATAGTGATTTTGTCTAAGTCCTCCGTAATCAGTATAAAACCCTTGTAGGCTCCATCTAGGCTTAAGTCAAGATACAGTTGTCCACATTCGAGATCGTCAAGTCGTAATTGTCCCCTCATATTTGCTATTTTTTTAAGTTCTATTGGTTTTTCCATTTCTTCTTTCTTTCCTGCCCGTTTAGGTTAGAAAAAAAAAGGAAGGAGGGAAGGGATTAGGACCAGACTAATGTGTAGGTACCTACAAACGCTCTGTATTCGTCAGCTAGGGAAGGTGTCCAAGTGTATGAGTTTGTGTAACTCTCAGTTGGGTTCAGTGGTCCAAACGGTACATCAGTACAGATATTTTCATCAGCCTCTGGATCTGATTGTGGTTCAAAGCCTATCCCGTATTTACCAGAGCTTAAGACCTCTCCGTTATCTGCTACATTCTGGATCACTATGTCAACTGTGTGTTCGACTCCCACCTCCCCAGTGCCAGTAATTGTGAGGGTTATTTGTAAAAAGTCCTTGATCTCCGTAATGGTGATCATGTCATCGACTAAGCCTGAAGATGGTGGTGAGGGTGGGGTAAGGTTGAAGTTGAAGACTCCTGTGATGACCTGAGCAGATACCAGAACAATAGAGACACCAACAAGTAGCAGAGCAATTAAGGGAATTCCCCTAACTTTCCTTCTCAGCATTTTTCTTTTCACCTCTTTGGGCAATATGTACTTTATTTTTGAAGTATTTAAAAGGTTAGTTTTTATTTTTAGAAACCTAAAGGGAAGTTAGATTAGAGTTTTAACAGATTTAGGATCTATCAAATCCCCAAATGTGTATTAGGGAACGACAATCCTTAACCAAGTTCACGTTTAGGAGTACCTGAGATATGCCTATGAGTAATTCAATCCATCCCCCAGAGGATTCTCTAATCGAACTTGCCTATAATGAAACCTTTGGGGGAGAAGGCTGGAAAGAGATTGTAAACCAACACCCAGAATGGGAGAAGTACCCCCTCACCCTAAGGAGAATGTTTGCTAGGAGTCTGATGAGGAAAGGGAAGGAGAGGGAAAAGGAAAGGGAAAAGGAGGGGGAGAAGGAAAGGGGGAGACAGGCTCCCAAGCTCCCACCAAGTAAGCAGGAAATGGAAAAGGGAAGGGTAAAGGAAATTGACAGATTCCTTTATCGGGAATTCATGCAGGATCTGGGGAAACATCTAACCCCTGAGTACGGAAGGAGAAGGGGAAGGTGAGATGAGGAGAGAATAAAAAAATTGATAGGAAATGGGCAAAGTGGAAATGGACAAACAGGAAATGGAAAACTGGAAATGGAGAGATAAAATTTCCCTAAGTCCCCTTATTCCTCTCCTCCTAATTCTCTTCCTAATTCTTATGTGAGGAAATTGGAAAAGAGAAAAATGGAGATAGCTATCTGAGGTAACTATCTATTATAGCTCATGTGGAAGGAAAAGAGATCAGGAAATGGAGAGGGAATGGAAAGGGGAAATGGAAAAGGAGATTTTAACTAGGATTATCAGGAAATGGGTAAAGAAAGGTAAAATTTAAGAATTAATAATTAATTTAAATATTTGAACTGAGGGGGAACTCTAGGGCATATTTCTTCTATCTCTCTCCAGTTCACCTTTCTATTTGATCTGGAAAGGGGTATTGAAGGAAATTTATTATTTATTTTCCTGAAGTGGGGAGGAAAGGAGGGATTTTGAATGGATGGAATTGAAGTAGGTAGAGATAGGTACCAAGGGTACTGATCCTATCAGGAAATGGGTAGTGAAGGAGGATAAGAAAGGAGGGGGAAAATAGGAAGGGGTGATGGGGAAAAAGTCAAATTCTCCCTAAGTCCCCTACCAAATCCTTCCCTCCATCCCTATATAATGGGAAAATAGGAAATGGGCGAGAAGAAGGAGCTAAAATATTCCCCCAAATCCCCATCCACATCCTTATCTTCCCCATTAATTTCCCCATAATAGGCTCCTGGGACAGATCTTCATATGGTTTGATAGGAGGGGGCATTAGGATTTAATTAATAAGAGGAAAATGTAGGAAATGGAAAAACAGAGGGAAATGGGAAATGGGCGAGAGGAAAGGGTTATAATCTTCCCCCAAATCCCTAACCAAATCCTTTCTTCTCTTTTTATTTTCACTATAGAAGGCTCCTGTACAAGATCTTCTTAGGAGTTGATAGGAGAAGGGTCCTATAAGGAAAAAATTTAGGAGTTAAGGAGGGAGTTGAGGTAGTGTTTTGAGATTTAGGGGAAATTAGGTAAATATATTTGGAAATGGGGAAATAAGGTTATTTTTAATAAGAACACAGGCTGTTTCAATTAACTTACCCTCAATCATCTTAAATACATCATTATTAACTCCCTACTGATTCCTATGCCTAAGATCGTAAGAGAGATCCCAGAGTCAGCAAGAATATTTGTACCAAAAAAGAAGAAAGTCAAATCTGATATGGGAGTACTTATCCAAGAGTGGTGGGAGTCTGGAGAACCTGCATTGGCTTGGTCTCAAGAGGAAATTGAAAAAGTAGGAGGAGAAAGGGGCAGAGACTGGGATACAAGATTGAACATACTTAGAGGCTCAATTCTCAGATCCTTACATGAATATCCAAAGGATGAGTCAGGGAAAAGGGTAGGGATTTTGAAGAGTATCTTTGAGGGAAGAATGCCCGAATTTAAGTACGATGAAGCCACCAGAACGCTATACCTTACAAGACCAGAAGAATAATCCCTATTTTTTATTTGTTGGAGAAGGAGGTATTAATTAGAGAGGATTCCTATGACTAAACTCCTCCTCCATCCTATACCCTTTAACTAATATTATTTAAAATTTATT
>WVZK01000108.1 GCA_011772475.1 Candidatus Aminicenantota bacterium
AATCATCGTCTTCTCTCTTTTGAATGATATCAGCCTCCAACTTTTCTGTAAAGATTGAGGAAGGGCAGAAAAAAGTGCTATTATTGCATCTTTCAAGAAGAATGAAAAAATTATCTCTTTTGTTATTAGTTTGTCTCTTTTTGAGCTTCTGTTCGTTTTTCAAGTCAAAAATCCCTTCATACCCTTCGGGAGTCATCTTCCCTCTAGAAAGGGCCGGGGAGATCACTTACAAAGGAAGGGTAATCGACTTTGTAAAGGATGTCGGGGGAGGTCTTTATCTTTCTACGGAGAGAGGGCTGGTTTATTGTTTGGCTGGAGAGAGCCGCGAGGTTTTATGGAAATTCCAAGTTTCTGAGGAACTGACCAGTTCTCCCTTTCTGGGGGCTCTAAACATCTATGTTTACGATAAGGCCAACAACTTGTACTGCTTGAGCAAAAAAGGAAGTCTTCTTTGGAAAAAAGAGTTTAAACAGAAAATTTCAACTGGTATTACAGAATTTAAGGAGAAAATATACATTGGAACAAAACAAGGAATCTTTTTTGCTCTTTCCACGGCAAGCGGAGAGGAACTCTGGCGCTTCGAGGCGGGTAAGGCTATCAGTTCCACCCCAGTCATTAATGATGGAAGGATTATTTTTGGCTGCGATGATCATAACCTTTATGTTATGACAGAGAAGGGCATTCTTTTAGATAAGATCAAAACTGAGGATAGAATTCAGCCTCTCCCTTTGGTCGAGAAGAATTTCCTGTATTTTGGCACTGATGACCATTATTTTTATTGTTTTAATCTGGCAAAAAGAAAGAAAAAATGGAAAAGAAAGATTGGGGGGAAAGTCTTTTGCCCTATTGTTGTCGATAGAAAGAGAATTTTTTTTCTTTGCTGGAACAATGTGCTGTACTGCCTGAATAAAAAAAACGGAAATATTCTCTGGTGGCAAATAATCCCATCGCGCAGTTATTATTGTCTTGAAATCTCTGGAGAGAAAATTTTGGTCTCTTCCTTTTCTTCTCTCTTGCTTTGTTTTGATATAGAAACAGGGGAGAAAATCGGAGAATATGATGCTGGTCAGGAGATTAAATCAAACCCGCTGTGGGTTGCTCCTTACCTTATGTTCAATCTATATGATAATAAACGGGATGAGGGCAAGCTTGTATTCCTGAAAAAGATATTAAAGGTTTCCCTGAGGTCTTCTATGGAATCGCCGCAAAAGATTGGTGCAGAAATTTCCTTCACTGTTTCTGCTGTTGGTTTCTACAGGCAAAATTATGAATTTTACCTGCGGGAAGGAGAGGAGGAAAAGATAGTTCAGGAAAAATCTGAGAGAAATTCATGGTCTTGGTTTCCCGAGAAAGAGGGGGATTATATAATAGGAGTTAAAGTCGTTGATGAAAAAGAAAGCTTGAAGAAGGAAATCCCGTTTGTGATCAAGAGAGATTAAAAGATATTAAAATGTGATTTAGAAAGGAGAATGCATGATGGAAAGAGATGAGGCTTTAGGGATTGTCCAAAAATATCTCAAAAATAAAAACCTGGTTAAGCATTGCTTGGCAGTAGAAGCATGCATGAGGGCTCTTGCTTCGCGGCTAAATCAGGATGCGGAGAAATGGGGGCTGGCGGGAATTCTCCATGACCTTGATTACGAAATCACTGAAAAAAGTCCAGAACTGCATACGACTGAGACAGTTAAAATTTTGGAAGAGCATGGGATCGATGCAGATATCATTCATGCAGTTAAGGCCCATGCCGCACAGGTGCCTTGTGAGAGCGAGATGGACTGGGCAATTTTTTCCGTTGATCCTCTTACAGGATTGATCATTGCTGCCACTCTGATGCATCCCAGCAAAAAGCTGAGAGAGGTCGATGTCGGCTTTGTGCAGAGAAGATACAAAGAAAAAAGCTTTGCTAGAGGGGCAAACAGAGAGGATATTGAACAGAGCAAGAATATTGGTTTGGAGCTGGAAGAGTTTATATCCATATGCCTTGAAGCCATGCAAGGCATTGATGAAGATCTTGGTCTTTGAGCATTAATCAAGTCAGACTTTTAGAGCTTTTATTATTAGTAAGAAAAATATAAAATGAATTGTTTAATTTTCAAAGAGTTATAAAAGTTATAAAGGTCTGACCCCAAATTCTATATGAAGGAGGAAATTGAGATGAATGCCATTATAAAAGTTCCCACTCCTTTCAATGAGCCTGTTTATAGTTATGCTCCAGGAAGCAGGGAGAAAAAGGACTTGAAGACTCAGCTGGATAAGATGCTAAACGAGAAAATTGAGATTCCTTTAATAATCGGAGGTAAAGAGATCCTTGCCGGCAATTTGGGAGATTGCCGCTGCCCGCATGACCACAACCATCTTTTGGCCCAGTATCATAAAGCAGGGCCCCCAGAATTGGATAAAGCGGTTAAAGAAGCCCAGAAGGCCTGGAAAGATTGGTCGGTGACGGATTGGAAATCTCGAGCGTCGATTTTTCTCCGAGCAGCGGAGCTTCTTGCTACAAAATACCGCTATATTTTGAATGCTGCCACCATGCTCGGACAGTCAAAGACAGTCCATCAGGCAGAGATAGACTCAGCCTGCGAACTAATCGATTTTTATCGCTTCAATCCCTACTACATGCGCCAAATTTACACTCAACAACCAGATTCCTCCCATAAAACCTGGAACTACATGGAATACCGTGCCTTGGAAGGATTTGTTTTTGCTGTGACTCCTTTTAACTTCACTTCTATTGCCGGCAATTTACCCACATCGCCGGCCATGATGGGAAATACGGTGTTGTGGAAACCAGCCTCATCGGCAGTTTATTCAGCCTATTTTATAGCCCAACTGTTGAAGGAAGCCGGTTTGCCCGATGGAGTGATAAACTTCGTTCCTGGTCCAGGGCGCTATGTCGGAGATCCTGTTTTGGAAAAGCCAGGATTGGCGGGAGTTCATTTCACTGGGAGCACTTCTGTTTTTCAAGGAATGTGGAAGACAATAGGGTCCAACATCATGAATTACAAAACCTATCCCAGAATTGTGGGGGAGACAGGCGGAAAGAATTTTGTCTTTGTCCATACTTCTGCTGATGCTGAAGCTGTGGTCACGGCCTTGATTCGCGGAGCATTCGAGTATCAAGGACAGAAGTGTTCAGCAGCAAGCCGAGCTTACATCCCGACAAATCTCTGGCCTGCTGTCAAGGAGAGGTTATCAGACGAGATAAAGACAATCAAAATGGGCGATATAAATGATTTTACAAATTTTATGGGCGCCGTCATAGATAAACCTGCCTTTGATAGCATCGTAGAATTCATTGAATACGCCAAGAAATCAAAAGAAGCTAATATTATTTGTGGAGGAAATTACGATGATTCTAAGGGATATTTCATAGAGCCCACAATTGTTGTTGTAACCAATCCAAAAGACAAGTTAATGGAAGAAGAAATATTCGGGCCTGTTCTGACAGTCTATGTCTACCCTGAAAACAAATACAAAGACACGTTGAAGGTCTGCGACAGCACATCTCCCTATGGTTTAACAGGGTCCATCTTCGCTAATGAACGGAAAGCAATTGATGAAGCCTTTGAAGCTCTCCGCCATGCAGCTGGAAACTTCTATATTAATGACAAGCCCACAGGAGCTGTTGTCGGTCAACAGCCTTTTGGTGGAGCCAGAGGTTCTGGGACAAACGATAAAGCCGGTTCCTACCTGAACCTTCTCCGCTGGACAAGTGCTCGAACAGTTAAGGAGAATCTGCGACCTCCCAAGGATTACCGCTATCCTTTTCTTAATGAGCAATAATTAATGCAAAAAAATTACAATGGAGAGATAAATGAAAAAGCTATTAGAAAAGCTACAGATTAAAGATGTGAATATCGGAGCTTGCGCTGGTGAGGGGCTATGGTTTGAAGATCCTCAAGGCCCAGAGCTTGTCTCATACAATCCTGCTACCGGCGAACCCATCGCCAAGGTTATTCAGGCTACAGAAAAGACATACGAACAGGTGATTAGCCAGGCCGATGATTCTTTTAAATCCTGGCGAATGATGCCTGCTCCACAGCGAGGTCTGGTTGTCCGTGATGTAGGGGAGGCGCTAAGAGAATTGAAGGAACCTCTCGGGGAGTTGGTGACTGTGGAGATGGGAAAGATCAAAGCAGAGGGAATTGGTGAAGTTCAGGAGATGATTGATATCTGTGATTTTGCCGTGGGTCTCTCCCGCCAGCTTTATGGCCTGACAATGCACTCAGAACGTCCTGGGCACAGGATGTACGAACAGTGGCATCCCCTGGGTGCTATCGGAGTCATCACAGCCTTCAATTTTCCTGTGGCAGTCTGGTCTTGGAATGCTGCTATTGCTGCAGCCTGCGGAGATACAACCGTCTGGAAGCCATCTTCCAGTACTCCTTTGACAGCCATTGCTGTTCAGCATGTCTGTAACAGAGTTATGGCAGATCATGGGCTTAAGGGAATTTTCAATACCGTTATTGGATTTGGGTCAGTTGTTGGAGAGAGAATGATTAACGATAAGCGGTTGCCTCTCATATCCTTCACAGGCTCGACTAAAATGGGACAAAGAGTGTCAGAAGCAGTGGCTCGCCGCTTTGGACGCACAATACTGGAGCTTGGAGGCAACAACGCCATCATTGTCGCCGAAGATGCAGACCTGGATATGGCGGTTCGCACCATTCTGTTCGGAGCGGTGGGGACAGCGGGCCAGCGCTGCACCTCTACAAGGCGGATTATCATGCATAAGTCAATCGCATCAGACCTAACCAAAAGAATCGTCCAAGCCTACGAGCAAGTGAAACTCGGGAACCCTGCGGAGGAAGGAATTCTGATGGGACCTCTAGTGACAAAGGAAGCAGTGAAAGATATGATGGCTGCCCTAGAAAAAGTTAAAGAACAGGGAGGAGAAATAATCTACGGCGGTCATCAGCTTAAAGAATTAGGGGAGCAATTTGTTGAGCCAACCATTGTCAAAATGCCATCACAGACAGAAATTGTCCATCATGAGACTTTTGCCCCTATCCTGTACCTTTTAGAGTACGAGGACGTTGAGGAAGCCATTAGGCTTCATAATGAAGTTCCTCAAGGTTTATCCAGTGCCATATTTACGACAAATCTATTAACAGCGGAAAAGTTCCTCTCCCATGAGGGTTCAGACTGTGGTATCGCGAATGTTAATATAGGAACATCTGGAGCCGAGATTGGGGGAGCCTTTGGAGGAGAAAAAGAAACAGGAGGAGGAAGAGAATCCGGTTCAGATGCATGGAAAGGTTATATGCGCCGTCAGACAAATACCATTAATTGGTCAAAAGAATTACCCTTAGCTCAAGGGATAAAATTTGGGGATTAGAAACTTTTTATTGCTTTTTTAGTACCTTTTTATTGAAATATCCTTAGGAAGGATCAATTCCTTTAAGGAGATGATTAAAATGGCAAAGAAACTTTATCGCTCTTCCAAACAGAGGATGATAGCAGGTGTTTGTGGGGGACTGGCCGAGTATTTTGACATGGATGTTAATATAATGCGGCTTCTTTTTGTGGCCATTAGTTTGTTATCAGTTTTGTTTCCGATGCTGATATTTTACATTATAGCCTGGATCATCGTTCCCGAGAAAGAGACACCTAAAAAGAGCTAGATTTAGGTCCTTGGCTGTTTGATTAGGATTCGCTAAATAAAAAATATGCCGGATAAAGAACAAATAATATTCAAACATATTGCCATAGAAGGGGTTCTTAAATCTGGGAAGGCAAAACTAACCAATATACTATCCCAAAAAATTGGGGGCAAGGTCATTTTTGACAGGGTCGAAAATCCTTATCTCAGAGATTTCTATAATGAAAAAGAGGGAGCCGCCTTTCTTGCCCAGCTTGTCTTTTTGGTGAACAGGTACTACCAACAGATGAGTCTTCTGCAGCAGGATTTGTTCGAGGAAAGGATAATCTGTGACTACCTCTTTGAAAAAGACAAGATTTATGCCTACCAGACTCTCACTGATGATGAGCTTATTGTTTACGAAAGAATATACAGTTTGTTGCGGGAGAGAGTCGGCAAGCCTGATTTGGTGATTTATCTCCAGATTACTTTAGAAACCCTGTTGAAAAACATCGCCAGGGAAGGAAGTGCTCTGGAGAAAAATATCTCTGAGAAATACTTAGAGGATATTATCGAAGCCTTTGATTATTTTTTCTTCAATTACCAGGCTGCTCCGCTCTTAGTGGTGAAAGCGGACGGGTTGGATTTCGATCGAGAAGAAGATATAATAGATCTGTTGGAGAAGATCAAGAAGATGAAAAAGAAATCTATGTACTATGTTCCTCTTGGCAAAGAAAACAAACATTTGAAGAAGCTAAAATAGATATAAGATTTTTTTTAGATATCAGTCGTTCTAAACGGCTTTTTAGACTTTACCTCAATCTTGCGTTTAAGGCGAGATGGGGAGAAAGGTTTGACCATGCCTATCGAAAAAAACCAAAAAAAGACAATTCCCTTTATCCAAGCTAAAAAAGAGAAAAAAGAAAAGATTGTAGCCATAACAGCCTATGATTTTCCTGTTGCCAAGATAGTTGACGAATGCGGGATAGATATTATCTTGGTGGGTGATTCACTGGGAATGGTCGTCTTAGGCTATAAGAACACAATTCCCGTTACCATGGAAGATATGATTCACCATACAAAACCCGTGGTCTCTGCTTCGAAAAGTGCCTTAGTTGTAGGGGATATGCCATATTTTTCCTTCCATCTGTCCAATGAGGAATCTGTTTATAACGCTTCCCGATTTCTAAAAGAGGCGGGTGCAAGTGCTGTCAAAATCGAAGGAGCATCCAAAAAGAGGCTCAAATTAGTTGAAGCTCTGGTCGAGGCAGAAATTCCGGTGATGGGACATGTTGGACTGACTCCTCAATCTATCTGTCATTTTGGCCAATTCAAGGTAAAGGGAAAGGAAATCGATGAAGCTGAAAATATCGTTCAAGATGCTCTAAATCTGGAGAAAGCAGGCGTTTTTTCCGTTATCTTAGAGTGTATCCCGATGGAATTGGCTAGGATTATAACTGAAAAGCTAAAAATTCCCACTATCGGGATAGGAGCTGGTCCCTATTGTGACGGTCAGATTCTTGTTTTCCATGATTTAGTGGGTTTCACAAACGGATATCTGCCCAAATTTGTCAGAAAGTATGTAGACATTCATGAGGTTATAAGCCGGGCTGTGAAAGGATACATTAATGATGTCAAAAAAGGAAAATTTCCAGAAAGCAGCAACTCTTATCATCTCAAATCAGAAAAACTTGATGAGCTAATCTCCAAACAGAATAAAAGGCATAGGAAGAAGAAATAATAGAAGATGATAATAATCAAATCCCCCAGTTAGTTTTTCACACCTCGAGATATGAAAATTTATTGTATGAGATTGCAGCGCTTTGTTCGCCGCGGTGAATTGCCACAATTCCATCGGTCGAACGAAATGATATTTGGCCATCGAACTCTGGAAGAATGACAAGGTTGAGATAGCCATGAAAGTCATAAAAAAGATAGACGAAGTGAGACGCGTGATCTCTGGTATAAAATCTCAGGGAAAGAGCGTTGGGTTTGTCCCTACAATGGGCTATCTCCATGAAGGACATCTGAGCTTAGTGAGGGAGTCTATCCGGATAGCAGATGTCACCGTGGTGAGCATATTCGTCAATCCTGCACAATTCGGTCCGAGGGAGGATTTTGACGAATATCCACGGGATTTGGATCGGGATTCAGAAGTTTTAAAAAAACAAGGAGTTGATTATTTGTTCGTGCCTGAAGCAGACGAGATATATCCCCAAGGATATAAAACATATGTCGAGGTTCACGATTTACAGGATAAGCTGTGCGGCCGATCACGTCCCGGTCATTTTCGAGGAGTCTGTACTGTGGTGCTTAAGCTTTTTAATATCATAGATCCTGATATTTCATTTTTCGGGCAGAAAGATTATCAGCAGGCAGTTATCTTGAAAAGGATGGCTAAGGAACTAAATTTAGAGGTGAAAATAGACGTCATGCCCATAATAAGAGAAGGGGATGGACTTGCCCTCAGTTCTCGCAATAAATATCTAACACAAGAAGAAAGGAAAGCGGCTCTTGTTTTGTCAAGAAGTCTGGAAGAAGCTAAATCGATGGTGGGAAAAGGACAAACAAATTCAGCGACGATTATTAAAGAAATGAAAGAAATGATCGGTAGGGAGTCCCTGGCAAAAATAGATTATGTTGAGATAGTGGACGCGGAAAACCTCGATCCAGTAGCAAGAGTTGAGAAGGAAGCTCTCGCTGCTGTGGCAGTTTTTATAGGGAAAGTAAGACTTATTGATAATATAATTCTCAGTACAGAGGAGTGAAAAAGCGATGAGAAGAACTATGTTAAAAGCAAAAATTCAAAAGCTCGTGGTCACCGAAACAAACCTTGATTATGAAGGAAGCCTCACTCTTGATGAAAGCTTGATGAAGGCTGTTGGAATGATACCTTTCGAACAAATCCATGTCTACAATATTTCTAACGGGGAAAGGTTTTTGACATATCTGATTAAAGGTGCCAAGAATTCTGGAGTAGTAGGAGTGAACGGAGCAGCTGTTCATAAGGCAAAGGTCGGGCATAAATTGATTGTTGCTTCTTATGTTTCGTTGGATGAAGGAGAGACAGATTATTTTATGCCGAAAATTCTACTGGTTGATGATAACAACAAGATAAAAGAGATAAAATAAAATTTTCGTAAACAGTTTTGCTATTTTAAAGCCCATTCTTTGAGCGTCTCGTATTCTACTTCACCGCAGATGACGTCGTTGCTTTCTGTGTTAAAAAAAGTTGGCGTCCGCAGCTGGCCCCCGCATTTGGGAGCAATAACCGATCTGTAAGAGCGCATCAAATCCGCATTTTCTTCGTTATGCCATATTTCGAGCTTTTCAAGCTTAATGCCTATCTCTTTTTCTAATTTATCCACGAAAGGCATCATGGCCTTACAGTGAGGACATTCCCTGGCCCAAAACATTATTCGTTTATTCATTTTTTTTTCTCCTTACGAAAAGCCCGCACCAGCACTCTCCATCCTCTTTATCTTTATATGTTTCGTGGATAAGAAAGTTGCAGGGGCAGACTTGCTTTATATCTTCTGCAAAATCCTTGGTGATTAGCCTGCAGGGGCAGTATTTTAAGCCATAGTTTTGCTCGTTACTGAAAATTCCGTCTAAGAGCATCTTGACTTTTCCCTTATCAGGATTTACTTGGAATTCATTTTTTTCTGTGAATTTATCAATCGCCTCGTGAAATCTTTCCTTGTCAAACTCAACCTTGCCCACACCGCTTATATTCTTTGCTTCATTGGAAGAGATTTCCACATATGCGTGCTTTGCCAGACAGGTAGGACAAATCTCTGGGGGTTTCACTCCGTAGTGGATGTCATTACACACAAAACAACGCCAATATTTCTTCATTTGATGAACTTAAAAAAATACTTATGCAAACATCTAGTTGAGGACTTGATTACATCCCCTTGGCCATTTCCTGTTCCATTTCCGATTTTCTGGTGCAGTAATAACCATTCTTGAGGCTCATTTTTTGATAAACAGGGCACTTGGGACAATCACATCCTTTCTCTTCAGTGATTATTTTGCTTTTTCCAATCAGGGGATGACAGAAACCTACTTCTGTTTCCTCAGCTACATATGTCGGGCATGTCTTGCAGATGCACATATCTTTAACCATCGGAAGTTTCTCTTCAGCATCCTTGATCATCGCCTCTGCTTCTTCTTCTGTTTTGCCCATTTTTTCCACCATCATTTTTTTGACCAGATCTTTTCGGCTCATTTCCTCTTCAGGGGCTGCCGCTTCTAAAGGAGCCTCAGCTGCCGGGGCTTCTTCCTTTTTTGCGCAGGAGGTCAGACCAAAATAACTCATCATTATCCCAGCTAAGCCACATCCACTTTTTTCAAAAAAATCTCTTCTTTTCATGGAATCCTCCTTCAAGCTTTAAAACTCCATTAATACAAAAAACTTTTTAAATGTCAAATATTGATGAGGGGATCAAACTCGTTACGTTTTATTGGCTTCATAGAGTTTTCAAGTAGGCCAAAAGATCAGCGACTTCTTGTTCTGGAAGAGAAACAAAAGAGGGCATGGCGAGAAAAGGCGTTTTAAGCTGTCTTTTAATATTATCAACATTGGCTTGCCTTTTACTGGATGGGAGCCTTTCCTTTTTCAGTATGTTTTTCAGGCCTGGTCCGTGCTTGATTTCCTCCTTGTCTGCATAATGGCAAGATAAGCATTTGCTGTTGAAAAGAGCTTCACCTCTTTCTTGGTTTCCTTGGATTAGAGCTCGAGGAGGCCTTGATATCTCATGTGATTCGGATTCTGCTGCCAAGATTCTTAAGAAGAAAAAGCCTGCTGAAGTGCTAAACACCGTAAAACTCAAGATGAAGACGATCATTCCCATTAGCGGTGCGAACTTAAGGAACTGTTTATAGAATTGAACAATAAGAATCTTTAATAGTAGGACGATAATGAGGACGAGACTCAAGACTACGTGCAAGGCAGCCCTAGTTGAAATCTGATCTCCGACAATAGCCCAGTATTTTAGACAGAAATAGCTTATAACTAAAAGTAAGCCCGTAAATACAAAACCAGAACCTTTGTGCATTTTTCTTAAGAGTTGGGCACTCGTTTTTCTTTCCTTTTCTGTTTTCCCCATCAAACTCAACATGGAGATGACTGCAACAATCGCAGCAAGCAGAAAGAATATGGCGAGTACGGACTTAAAAAGAAAAAAAGACATTTAGTTCCTCCTGTTTTCTAGTTAGAATGATGTGAGGAATAAGTATTTTTTTTATTAATCCAAGCTGTAGTTAGGAGCTTCTTTGGTGATTATGACATCATGGACATGGCTTTCCCTGATCCCGGCTCCCGTAATTTTTATAAATTTCGCCTTTGTCTGGAGTTCCTGAATAGTTTTACAGCCTGCATAGCCCATTCCAGCCTTAAGCCCCTCAACCATCATTTGAATTATATTAGCGGCACCGCCTTTATAAGGCACCCTGCCTTCAATCCCCTCTGGAGCAATCTTGGCTTCGCTTGAGACCAGATCCTGAAAATATCTATCCCGGCTTCCTTCTTTCATGGCTTCTATTGATCCCATACCGCGATAGGTCTTGTAAGAGCGGCCTTGATATATCACCACTTCCCCAGGAGATTCTTCTGTTCCGGCCAGGACATTACCCAGCATTACCGAGCTTGCACCGGCAACAATAGCTTTAGTGATATCCCCTGAAAATTTTACGCCTCCGTCAGCGATGATTGGGATATTCTTTGCCTTTGCCACCTTGTAGACATCTGCTATGGCTGTGATCTGTGGGATCCCAGCCCCAGTGACAACTCTGGTTGTGCAAATAGAGCCCGGGCCAACTCCGACTTTTACTGCGTCCACACCCAGCTCAATGAGTTCTTTAACAGCTTCTGTTGTGCCGATATTTCCTGCTACAAGCTCTTGTTTAGGGAATTCCTTTTTGAGCATCTTTACTGTATCCATGACTCTCTTGGAATGCCCGTGGGCTGTATCTACCACCAACACATCAAGCTTTGCTTCGAGCAGCGCCTTGGCTCTTTCTAAGGTTTCATCCCCCACACCCACGGCAGCGCCAACCCTTAAGCGTCCTAATTTGTCTTTTGATGCATGAGGATATTGAATTCTCTTGAGAATGTCTTTGTAGGTGATCAATCCTTTAAGGGAAAAATTTTTATCCACCATCAAGATCTTTTCAATTTTGTGCTTGTGGAAGAGTTTTTCTGCTTCTTCAAGAGATGTCCCCAGGGGCACAGTCACCAAATCCTTGGTCATGGCTTTTTCTATGGCTAGATTGAGGCGTGTTTCAAACCTGATATCCCTGTTGGTTAAAATACCCACTAATTTATTTTTTTCATCTGTGATGGGGAGCCCTGAGATTTTATATTTTTTCATAACCTCTTTGGCTTCAAATATTTTGTTGTGAGGCCTCATCGTGATAGGGTCAACAATCATTCCGCTTTCGTGTCGTTTGACTTTGTCTACTTCTTCAGCCTGCTTATCCGCTGGCATGTTCCTATGGATGATCCCTAGCCCGCCTTGCTGAGCCAGGGCAATTGCCATTTTTGATTCTGTGACAGTGTCCATGGCTGAGCTGACTATCGGGATGGAGAGGCTGATGTTGCGGCTGAACTTTGTCTTCGTCTCAGCATGAGCGGGAATTGTGCGAGATTTTGCTGGGAGAACAAGCACATCGTCAAAAGTAAGCCCTTCTTTTATTTTTTGATCCAACATTTTTTCCACCTCATTTTTTCTTTTTTTTCTTTTTCCTCTTTTTTGGAATTAAGGACCTTGCCTGCTTGACTCGAGCTGTCTGGGAGCTTTGCGGGCGCTGGTAGTACATAGGCTGTTCCTTTCTTTCCGGGACCTCTTCTTCTTTTACAGGCTGGAAGAGGAAAAGATAACGGATGGATTCCTCTTCTATTCTATCCATCATTGCCTGAAACATATCGTAGCTTTCTTTTTTGTATTCAATTAGTGGATCCCTTTGACCATAGCCTCTAAGGCCAATCCCTTCCTTTAGATAATCCATGGCTAACAGATGATCTTTCCACTGGGAGTCTAAGATCTGAAGTGTTATGATTCTCTCAAACTCTCTCATTCGGTCTTGGCCTATGATTTTTTCTTTCTCCTCGTAGCTATCGTTTAGAGTCTTGGAAATTTTATCTCTTAATTCCTGATAATTTATCGTATCCCAATCTATGTTTAATTCCCCAACGTCCAGACCAAATTGACTAGCTATCGCATTCTTGAATCCTTCTACATCCCATTGTTCAGGAGCTTTTTCCTTATTCGTATGATTTTCCATAATCCATTCAACCAGGGTGACGATCAACCCCTGGATAAATTCTTTCATGTTTTTTCCATGAAGGATATCTCTTCTCTGCGTGTAGATGCTCTCTCGTTGTTTATTCATCACATCATCGTATTCCAGGAGGTGCTTGCGTATTGAAAAATTCTGCCCTTCTACCTGCTTTTGAGCTCTTTCGATGGCTCTGCTTACCATTTTGTGTTCGATCGGAACTCCCTCTGCCATGCCAATCCTGGTCATCAAACCTGATATCCTTTCGCTGCCGAATATTCGCATCAGGTCATCATCAAGAGATAGATAAAAACGAGAGGAGCCAGGATCTCCCTGCCTTCCGGACCTTCCTCTGAGCTGATTATCGATTCTTCTGGCTTCATGTCGCTCAGTGCCGATGATATGGAGACCGATTAAATCGACGACTTTTTCATGTTCTTTTTGAGCGATATCGCTTACCTCTGCCAAGGCTCTTTCCCATTCATCTTGAGAGGTCTTGGTGGGATCAATTCCTTTTTTCCTTAGATTCTCTGAAGCTAAAAACTCTGGATTTCCTCCCAGGAGGATGTCCACACCGCGGCCTGCCATGTTGGTAGCGATCGTGACAGCTCCTATCCTTCCCGCCTGGGCGATTATCTTGGCTTCCATCTCATGATACTTTGCGTTCAGGACCTCATGCTTTATTGCTCTTTTCCTCAAGAGCGAGCTCAGATGTTCTGAATTTTCAATTGAAATTGTACCTACTAGCACCGGCCGACCTTTCTTGTTGTTCTCGATGATTTCTTCAACAACAGCATCCCATTTTTCTCTTTGAGTTCTGTATATCACATCCTGGTATTCATAACGGATGAGAGTTCTATTGGTGGGGATTTCCACCACATCCAGCTTATAGATGGATTGGAATTCCGTGGCTTCTGTTACCGCGGTGCCAGTCATGCCAGCCAGCTTATCGTACATACGAAAATAATTCTGAAAAGTGATTGAAGCGAGAGTCTGATATTCTTCTTCGATGCGCACCTTCTCCTTAGCCTCCAGGGCTTGGTGCAGGCCGTCGCTGTATCGGCGTCCTGGCATCAGGCGACCTGTGAATTCATCCACGATTATCACTTTTCCTTCCTTGACCATGTAATCCACATCCTTTTTGAACAAATGATGCGCTTTTAATGCCTGGTTTATATGATGGACCAAATCCATGTGAGCGAGGTCATACAGGTTGGGAACCTTCAGAAATTTTTCGGCTTCTGCCACACCGTCTTCTGTTAGAGTAGAGGTTCTTGTTTTTTCCTCAACCTGATAATGCTGGTTTTTACGAAGGCGACGGATGAGGTTATCAACTCTATAATAAAGAGAGGTGGACTCTTCAGTTGGCCCCGAGATGATGAGAGGAGTCCGGGCTTCATCGATGAGAATGCTGTCCACTTCGTCCACGATAGCATAGTTGTGTTTTTTCTGGACGAGGTCGGAAAGACGAAATTTCATATTATCTCGTAGGTAGTCAAAGCCGAATTCATTATTGGTGCCGTAGGTGATATCTTTGCGGTAAGCCTCCTGTCTTACTAATTCATCCATATCATGCTGAATCGTTCCTACTCCAAGACCGAGAAAATTAAATATTGGGCCCATCCATTCTGTATCCCTTTTGGCCAGGTAATCGTTCACCGTGACGATATGCACGCCATTTCCTTCAAGCGCGTTCAGGTAGGCAGGAAGCGTTGCAACCAGAGTCTTCCCTTCACCTGTCTTCATCTCAGCGATTTTCCCCTGGTGAAGAACAACGCCGCCCATAAGTTGAACATCAAAGTGACGCATATTGATGGTCCTTTTGCCGACTTCGCGAACTACTGCAAAAGCTTCGATGAGAAGGTCATCAAGAGCCGCGCCTTGTGCTAATTTTTCCTTATATTCTGCTGTTTTCGCCCGAAGCTGCTCGTCGCTTAATTTTTGCATCTGAGGCTCAAGCTCGTTTATGGCAGTAGCATAGGGTTGGAGTTTTTTCAGATCTCTTTCGTTTTTGGTGCCGAAAATTTTTTGAATCAGCAATTTATACATTTGAGTATTTTGTA
>WVZK01000077.1 GCA_011772475.1 Candidatus Aminicenantota bacterium
GCCAGCGACTGTTCTTCCTTCCCTTTGGCAGTTAGGTTCATACCCAAAGGAAATTTTACCGGTCTTATATTCTTTTGTGAGGAAGGTGTAAGTGGGACAAGAAGGTTTTTATGCATAATATTCCATATGTCATATTAAGTGATGTTCATGACAGGAAAATGGGCTCAAGATTGCGAAAGAATCTTAAAAGAAATAAAGTCAGCTAAAGTCGAAGGACAAGATCGCTTAGACATGGTCCGGATGATCAGGTTTACTTTGTTTGCGCTTGAACGGAGCGTGACAGGTTGGATGGAATGGGCCAACAATCCTGATATTATGGCCGAATTCTCACTTGAAGAGTTAAAGGAGATAAACAAAACCCTTGCCGAACTCGTGTGCGCATTTGTAGAATACGACGCAAAAATAACTGGACAGACAGAAATGGAGTTAAGAAAAAGAGAGGATAAGATGATAAAGAAAACATCAACAAGGAAGCCGCAAGAAAAAGAGGACGTATTTTACGTTAGATAAAACTGCTGTTACCTTTACGTCTATTTATTAATTATAACGCTGTTATCCTTGCGCGCGCATAGTGGTTCTGCCTCCCGGATCAAGTATTTTGAAAGAGAGAGGAAATTAGGAAGAGAGCCTACAAGTACCGTAGGGTTTTAAAATGAAAAATAGCGAAGGAAGATATGGTTTCAAAGAGTAAAAGGATGGGTGAGGTTTTTGTGCTCCGAAGGTCATGTGAAGAAAGCCGTAATCGTTGTTGATATGCAGAAAGACAATGTCGGCAGATTCTGCAAGGAAATCATACCGAACATCAAGTTCCTCATCGAAAAGGCCAGGGAGAAGGGAATTCTAGTAATTTATGCCTGTGACAGCCGATACAGAGAAGATTCTCTTTTCAAAAGGGTAGGTATGTCGCCACACACCATCCGAGGAACTGAGGGGGCGAAGGTCATAGAAGAACTGAACCCAAAGGCAACAGACGTAGTCGTGGAGAAAAGGATGTTAAGCGCCTTCTTCGGAAGCGATCTCGATTTCACACTACGCGAGAAGGAAAT
>WVZK01000201.1 GCA_011772475.1 Candidatus Aminicenantota bacterium
CGAAGCTTTCTGGGCTTATCAAGCTCAATTGTGACAAAAGGTTTAGCCATTCTCTCCTTATGAAACAGTTCCGGTTGTTTGTGCTAATGCACCAGTTCCAAGAAGCGTTCCTGAATAGGTGGCCTCTCCGAATTGAGGGGCTCCAGCAGTCAACGTGGTTAGATAAGCCTCGCCTGTGTAAATAAAGGTTTTTGAGGTAGCGGTATTTGTTCTGAGTGTAAAAACAATGGTTAGCTGGGTTCCCGCAGCTAAATCTGTGAAATGGTCATCGAACTGCTCTACGGTTGGCGAAGTATCTGCAACGACCACCAGGCCATCAAAATCAATTGACCAGCCTTGGTCGGCAACATAATTGGTTCGCCATTTTGAGGTTCCCCTGGCTACGAAATTCCCGAATGTAGCCCTATCAACATTAAGCGTGAATGTTCTGGTTGCAGCAATGGCCACCCCTTCTATCGTTAAAGTACAATATTCGCCTGAAATTGGAACATCTGCCATAATATCCTCCTAATATGTAAGAAGCGGGCGTTGAAATTTTCCCAGAATTGGGAAACACCCCCTTTTACTGACTAATTATTTTTTATTTTCTACCATGCGTTTCCAGATATATTCTGGATATGGCATGAATCTATCTTCAATTTCATCATAAACCTGAACCATAATTTGTGAAAAATTAAGCCTATGTCCAGTTTTCTTATAAAAAAGAGAAAAGGAATCCATGCGTTCTCTGTATTTCTTATATCTGCCCTTTGGTAATTTATGCCAATGATTAGCAATGATATCTGGTGTATAGGCTGCCTTCCACTTGTCGTCCTGTTTTAGCCTTATGAAGAAATCAATGTGTTCTCTGCCAATTTTATAATCATCATCCCAATGAAAATCTGGGATATTTCGCATCATAAAAAAGTTATAAACATAATCACTATAATGATATTTAATGCCATCAAAATAAAGCCATTTGGGCTCTCTTATCGGGTCAACCCAATAGAATCCCCGGTGGAACTTAATCTCATTAGTAAAATCCCGAATATAATCACCATACCTAAGATTGCCGGCCACTAGCCCAATCCTAGAATCTCGACTTAAAATTTTATGAAATATCTCTAATTTGGTTTCTGGGGTAAACCCAAAATCATCATCACAGATAACAACAAAATCTTCGGAAATCCTTCGCAGGGCTTCATTGCGAGATTTGGAAAGCCCAGAATCAAAAGGAAGCTTGAGATAATCTACGCTAAATAGCTTTTCAAGTAGATACTGAAACCATAATCTACGCTTGCCATTGTCGCTCACCATAATCCGAATATCAGGATAGTATTTGCGAATGCTTTTAACGCATTTCAGGCACATCCGGGGACGCTCAAAGGTTGTTATTAATATGGCAACATCATTTAACATTAGCTTTGGTTACTTGCCTTGCAATTTCTATATAGTCATAGAGATTTATTTGGGGCATCGTACCATAAAGGGTTTGCCCATATTTCAAATCTCGTACCTTAGCCTTATATTTTATAATTCCGTATCTAAGCCCGGTTTTTTCGTAGAACAATCTTGCGAATTCACCCCTGGTTCGATATTTATTATATTCAGGCGAATCTGGCCTTCGGGAGCGATCAGCAATAACATCTGGCGTAAACGCTAATTTCCATTTACCCGCAAGCTTCAACTGAAGCATAAAATCAAGATGGCCAATGCCTATTTTCAAATCAGGATCAAACCTAATGTCTGGTTCATTTCTAAGCATTCCAAAAAGATAGCTATAATCAGCATAGGCATATCTAACATCTCCAATTTTCTGCCATGCAGGATTCTTTATCCTGTCAATTAAGTAATATGCCTTTTTTCGATTAATCTCTAGCCAAGCCCCAAACGCCCCTTTATCCTCCCGTAGAGAACCACAGGCCATCCCAATATCGGGAACGCTATCAAGAATAGCCTTGAAATTTTCAAGCTTTGTTTCTTTTATAAACTCAAAATCATCCGGGCAGGTAACAATGTATTTTGTCTTTACCCGATCAAAGGCTTTATTCTTTGCTTGATTTGTACCGCAATCAAATGGCAGCTTTAAATATCGGCATTTATATCGGCCTATGATTTCATTTCTAGGCCATGCCCTTCGCCTGCCGTTATCGCTAATTATGATCTCAATGTCGGGATAATATTGCCTTATGCTTTTAATGCAGGCAAGGCATTTTTCCGGCCTTTCGAACGCAGTTATAACGACAGTAATATCCCTCAATAATCTGCCCTTTCCGTTACCTCTTTGGCTAGATTTATATAATCCCAAAGCCCCCTCATATCTCGTAGCTTTTTAGGAAGCGTAGCCATATCGTTTTCATCCATAACCATATCCAATGTCTTATATCTATCACAAAATGTAGGGTTCCTCTTTAAGTTCGGCAGCCGATTAACCTTTCTAGCCTTTATCCTGAAATGGCGAAAAAGCCTATACCATTCAGCGAGATCATTTATTTTTCGAAAATCAAATTCATAAGTTTTTTTGAATTTGGGCTTCAAAGAATAATATCTCTCCCTGACCTCAAGCCATTGCCATAAGCAATTCTCATAAAAGCCCAATTTTTGTTCAGTCTGCAAAATATTCTTTGGCCAATGGGAACGGAGAAACCAGCCCGATTCATGGTTTTGGCATTTTACGGCATAGCTCAAAAGTACAGCTATGGGATTTCGATAAAGATAAATGCAATAAACATCTTTGAAATTATTTAACACCACATCGGCATAGCATTTAACAAACATCTGATTGGATTCCATGTATTTTCCCCTGATGGAATCCCCTTTAATCTGGTCGATTTTTTCATTAAGAATTTGCAAAGTAGCCTTTGAATATTTAACATGACTATTAATCTCTTCAACAACTTTGCCGATGCATTCTGGCCTTGGCTCATGGTAGGCGGGAATATCAGTTAACAGATTAAAAATTTCAGTAGCAAAAAGCGTCCCGCATCTCCCTGTCGATGCGATAAAAATTTTCATGTTTTGACGACCCAAAATGCCACCGTCAGCTCACCTGTATAATCTGTTGGATTTTTTTCTTCTCGATAAACCCTGCTATTTACTTTATATATTTGTGTAATTTTATAACCAGTTATTGATATTACATCTGCCGTTAAACTTTGGATTATTGCATTAATCATTTGATTGGCTTGCCACTTGCCCCCTGCATCTCGGGTAAAACTATTAAATGGAAACCGAACAATCTCACCCATAACATTCCTTGCCTCGAATGGAACTGAGGCAGGATTGCCAAGCGTTACATATGGAAATGTAGCCCCTGGGGGGACTTCATCATAAACCGAATAGCTTATCTTATTGCCCCCAGTTGTTAGCCTAGAATAAACCGCATTTTGCAAAGCGTTTAAGGGCGAGGTTGCTATCCAAGTCATTTAACTTTCTCCATCGCTTTTTTTAACTGCTCGCTAAAATATCCCCAATTTACCGATAGCCAATAGGCTGTCCAGAGAAAAGATCGTCTATTCTCAACATATTCGGCATATTCGACATTCGTTCCTACGCCTGCCAGAAATTGTCCTGTTCCAAATCCTGGTTGAGCAAGCCCATCTTCCGATGTGGCCGGGGGCTGTGTTTTCCCCCTTGTGAGCCCGCTATTAGACCAGTTGACCGAAAGCGATCCTCGAAGCCTACCCGTATCAACTGGACACATTCTCTTGGCATCGCCCTCGACTACATAGGCGGTTCGCAATACAACATTTCTAAGCTCTTTCTGGATTTTCTCATTAAGCCGTTTTACATTATTTACTATGGCTTGGGTTCCCCTCAGCTCTACCGTTGGTTGCAATTCAAATCTCCATAGACAGGGGATTTACCCCCCATTCGCCTTCTGGGTCGGGCTGAAGCGGGGCTTTTTCACAAATTAGCATTGGATATACCTCAATCTCTTTAGGAACATTCCTGGCTATATGATATTTAATCCTAACCTTGCCCTGCACGCTAACCGCACTTAGAATAGCCATGTGCTGGATATCGGCTTCTATAAGCTTATAGCCATGCCAATGCTTTAGATCGCCAATCGGGTCGGGCTGCCCCTCTCGCCAAGAAACTTGGCAACAATCTAACATCTTTTGCCAGTCTTTATCCTTCCAGGCGTTGAAATAATCATCCAGAACATCAAACGGTTCTTTAATCATCGGTTATTTCCTCGAGGACAATCCTGTAATAATTATCCTGCTCATCCCAATTATCGATTTTCCTGATATCAAAATCCCTTGAATCAAATGATACCCTATCCCTAGTGCTTGGGGGGTCGCTGGCAATGGCATCGGTTATTCTGATATACATGGCAAATCGGGGATTAACCTTTTCCCTGTCGTATGCCAAATCCTCATCCTCTGGCCGAAGGGCATTGAGCCGGCAGGGAATAGAACTGTGGCGGGCAACCCAAGTTTTCAGCAATTGCCCTCCGCTAGTAGTGGCAGTAGACATTGAATTTATATTGCAGGTATGCCCTGCTTTTCTGATTATCGAATCTACGCTCATTTTTAAACCAATGGCCTCCTAAACATGGCCAATTCTAGTTTTAAGCTTTTTGGCAAGGCATCTTCTAAATCCATTCGGGTATACGAATAATCTCCTTTTTTCTCCGACTTCATATTAGGATCGCCCTGCCTATCTTCATACTTAAATTTGACCAAATCAAAACAAGCCTGCTTTATCGCTCCTGGCATTGTGCTGGCTGTATATCCAGCAGTATATGTGAGAAAGATATTTTGCACTCCCGAATCAAATCCTGTGCTGTAATATATCATCCCCCTGTTGGCATCGAGCCTGTAATCATAAATTGGCTCATCCGGCACCTTGAGATAGCCATAAGACTCTACGGCATATATATTCTGCTGGGGATAGAGCAGGGCAGATGGCCAACTATTATAATCAGAAATAGCTACTGAGCCTGTCCAGCTTGTTTGTCCATTAATAGCCGTTGCCATTGTCGCTAGCGTGGCATAGCTAGAAAATGTCAGCTCCGATCCTGCCGTGCCATCAACAACAAGCGTTACTCCCGTAGTCGAAACTCGAGCATAAGCATTAAAAACATCAACGCCATAATAGACCCTGATGGCATCGAGAGTGCCGATAGATAATCGCTCAACAGCAGTTATGGGATAATTCTCAACGAATAGATAATCCTTGCCATCGCCATCATATCGCTCATGGGTATATATTCTGGATTTAAGCTTGCGGGCTAGATAATATTCGATAAAATCCGATGCTCTTGCTATAAGCTCCTCCAAAAGCTTATTATCATCATCGCTTGTGATGCCAGCATATCGCTTGAATTCAGTCAGGGTTACTATGCTATAATCTGCCATTATGATATTACCTCCTCGACCTCAAGATCGCATTGAGCCCCATATAGTTTATACCCACTCCATTCAACATAAGCCTGAAGTCGCCATGCCCCAGCCTCGTCTATATCATCAGTTGTGGTCGTGTAAGATATGCTAGTTGATGATTCTTGGTCGGCATCCCAAGAGCCAGTATCCCCCGCATCTGGTTTTTTATAATATATTTTCCTGGCCGATGAGCCAGTTATATCAGTAACGACATTCAGGATTATCTTAACCCCGATATCGCCTTTATATATTGTTGCCATTTTAATTCTCCATTATGATATCTCTACTTTGATGCCCTCTCGCATGGCAGCACAGCCCTTCTCGTGGGCTCCAATATCAGGTATGATTGCCTTGGGAACAGCATTGCCATAATAATCTTGGGTTAGATTAACCCGGGTGCCAGCATTGATGCAAGGCGAAGAGGATTGGAGGGCGAAGTTATGATT
>WVZK01000066.1 GCA_011772475.1 Candidatus Aminicenantota bacterium
GTCATCAGCGGTCATTGCACCATTTTGGAAAACTTCGACCCACCGGATACTGTAAGGGAACTCTGGCCGGTTGTTGCACCAGGCGCTCATATCAACAGCCTGGAGGCCTTTGACAGCATGCTGAAACTCAAAGGGTTGGCCGACATCATTATCGCGCAGCATGATCCNNGGGGATAGAAAATACCCATAAGTTAATATAGCCGTTCACAAAATTAGAGATTTGGGAGGAACTTTTTAACAAAACGTACTTTATCGGTGTGGCCTATTTTGGCTGCTGTTAAAGCAATCAACAATACAGTGATGTGAGCAATAGTGCAATGGTTGGCCACTGCACTGAGGCCATAGACCGATGGTTTTTGCATACACAGGGTAAGGAGTCTTGAGAAGACCCTCTCTGAACTGGTTCTTTTATTGTAGTGTTCTTTGAAAATTTGTGAGCCGTAATCGATCTCTTTTCTGATGTCCTTATCTCCTCTGAGATAAGCTGTACACCCTTTTCCTTTTCGAAAGGCGGGGTGGTTCCAGGGGCAGGTGGGCGTTTGTTGAGCGAACTTTTTAGAATGTGTTATGGGGCAGACAAACTTTCTGCGGATTCTCCCCCGATCCTTGAACTTTCCCCAGTAGATCATCTCAAAACCAGCGATACAGATTCGGCCCCCTGAAGAGGAGAGCTTGAGCTGCCTGAGTTTTTCCCAACGTAGGTTTCTGGCAACCCTGGGCAGGGCATGGAGTTCATCGATTACAAACTTCAGGTTGTCTTCTGAGTCATAAGCAGCATCGCCCATGACGGCCTGGATCTCGAAGGTGAAATGTTCAAGAAGCTTTTTGAATAAGGGAATAAAGAGAGTTGTATCTTGGACGTTGGCAGGTTTCGTCAGTTCCCATAGAGGGAGCTCGGAGTTACAGTCCGCGATGGAATGATTCCGATACCCCCAGAAGTACTGAGGCTCTTTTTCGAAAGGGTTTTTGAAATAGATCACCACACCCAATCTTGCCTCGGGGTCCCTCTTTGGTGGTTTGCTTTTATCGAATCGATCTTTCATAGAGGTTTTAAGATTATTTTCTCTGACTACCACTGGCACAGCGGCTGAGTCTATAGAGAGGAAACTACCGGAGATTTCTTTTAGCTCGATGAGCTGATTGACGAGATTGACTCTTATGATTTGCAGAAGCCTATTTGGGATATCTTCCAGAAAAGAAGACAGTCTTTGCTCCAGGCTATAGAGACTTTTGTTTGGCGGAAGGCCACAGGTTGTGGCCAAGCGAGGATTATCGATCAGGATTGAGGCCAGATCAAACAAGGTGGGCAATTGTTTTACGTTTTTGTAGATCAGCGCATTAAGCAGCGCCTGTCTTGAGATAGGTCGCCTTCCCCTTATCTTTGAAGGGAAGCAGTCACCAAGGCAGGGTTCAAGGGTTTCAAAGAGCAGCTCATATTTTCTTAAGGGCTTTAACCCAAAGACAGCTTCAGGAGAGATAAGATACTTTTGTTTAGGGTTGTAAGTAGTCATGACCATCTCCATTTTTGTGAAAGGCTTCTGTTGCAGAGTCAGTGAGTTGGGAAAGCTTATAGGGGGAGGTGAAATAGATCAAGTTATAACTTCTTGGAAAAATAGCGTAAATCGAAAAATACGTTTAAGAAAAAAAGAGGGATTCACAAAAAGGAGAGAATCAAAAATTCACCTCACCCCTTTTTAAGATGTTCAAAATAAAGACTTATTGTGGAAAACATGAAGCTTAACTATTTGAAATTACAAATAATTTTAGGGTGGAGGTGAAGCAATTTTAGAGCACTCCAAAAAACCTTATATTTTCAATGTCTTATGAATTTTGTGAAAGGCTGTATGATGTAAAAGAAAGGAGGTGATTCATCGATTTT
>WVZK01000102.1 GCA_011772475.1 Candidatus Aminicenantota bacterium
ACCCTCACGTTCTTTAAACCAAAAGGTTTGAATCGATTTGCAGTTTGATATTTACTACCTCATCTGTGCCCCTGGAATTAGCTAAAGAAATGTAAAGTGAAAGAGAAAAGAGAGATGAAAGAGATTCTGAATTGAGTCTCTTTTGTTGCCTTTCTCCAAATTGTGATTCTTGCTCGTTATATAAGTCTAAGTAGAGGAGCGAGGAACGTTACTCCCACCCAGATGATTATGATTCCGGCAATATTCATCCAGAACCCAAATTTCATCATGTGAGGAAGTCGAACCATTCCTGATCCGTAGATAATAGCATTAGGAGGAGTTGCTACAGGAAGCATGAAGGCAAAACTGCAGCCGATAGCACTGCCTAAAACAGGAGGCAACGGACTGATTGAGGCAAATTTTGAAATGGCGATAATAATCGGAATAATCATGCTGGCTGTGGCTGTGTTAGAGGTTAGCTCGGTAAGATAAACGCTAAGCGCAACAGAAATGAGGGTGATGAGGGAGAGGCTGGCTGTGGGGGAAATAATAGATTTTCCGATGAAATCAGCCAGGCCAGTATCAAACATCTGGAATCCTAAAGACAATCCTCCGCCAAACAGAAGAAGAGTACCCCAGTCGATCTTCAAGGCTTCTTTCAAAGAAAGGGTGAATTGTCCGCGCCTTAGATTAACAGGAAGGATGAAAAGGAGGCCTGCTCCGATTATAGCGGCTGCCGCTTCGGGGAAGTGTTCTTGGAACCAAAGGAAAAGAGGAACCTCTCTTCCCCAAACAAGNNGGATCTTTTTCCCCCTAAGCGGAAGAATATTAGCTGGTTCCCTAGAGTTTTTTTCACCTCTGAGCATAAACTTCATGAAGTAAAATAGAACGAAAAACATAGGAATAAGCACCAGAAAGCCGATGATCATCCATTGGAAAAAAGTAATCCTGTAGGCAGCCAATTTTTCTAACATGCCGATGGCGATAAGGTTAGGGGGACTCCCTATAGGGGTGCCGATGCCTCCTACGGAAGCTGAGTAAGCTAATGTCAGAAGCAGGATTATGCTGAAATGAGGAGTTCCCTTTTTTCCTTTCTCTGAATCAAAGGTGGCCAAAACTCCCAGAGCAATCGGGAGCATCATGGCAGTAGTGGCAGTGTTACTTATCCACAGGGAAAGAAATACAGAGGTCAGTCCTAAGGCAAAAAGGATCCTGGTTTTCTTATGGCCTATGGATTTCAGGGAGAGAATAGAGTAGGCTAATTTTTGGTCAAGGGCATGAACATTCATCGCCCTTGCCAGCATAAAACTCCCCAAAAAGAGCATGATAATGGGATTAGCAAAAGGAGCAAACGCCTCTTTTACTGGTGCTATATTAAAAGCCGTTATAAAGATAGGGATGAGGAGCGCTGTAATAGGGATAGGAATACATTCTGTAACCCACCAGACCACAACCAACAGATACACGGCTAGAAGGCTGTTGGCCTTTGGGTTATTAGGGAGAAGAGGAGAAAAATAGGCCACCAAAAAAAGAAAAGGGCCGAGGAGAAAGCCTATTTTTTTTCTTTTCTCCATCCTTCAAGCTTTAGATCGTATCAAAATTTTTTCCCCGTATATTGAGCCGATGACCTCTTTTCCGGAAGAGCGATTTATCCTGAAGGGAGAAAATCCAAACCAACGGATAGAAAAAGGATTATATTTTTTTTCTTGAGAAAAAACAAGAAAAAAAGGCTCAGGCTGTATGGTTTAGAAACATGTTGCTTTTGCCCCAAGAAAAATGGGGCCAGGCCCCATTTTCTGTATGTTGTTCTGTCCTCAAGTTGAGAATGTCCTCTTTCTTACAAAATGGGGCCTGGCCCCATTATTCTTAAGGCTTCGCTCTCCTCTCCTTCGGAGTGGAGCCATGCCCGCTCAGCCTTTCTTGCTGTTTTTCCACCATACAGCCATCGCCTAGCGTTTCTATGGAGAGTTCTATGGGTACGGTCCTTTTTTTGCCTGTCCAGGTTTTTTTTGATAGAATTATCATCGAAGAAAAGAGAAAAAAAGAATGAAATACGAAATACTGATAGTGGGTCCTCTTGAGACAAACTGCTACCTTGTTTATTGTCAAGATTCCCTTGAGTGCGCTATTGTTGATCCTGGAGCTGACGCAGACAGGATATTTCTAATGATTGCCCGAAAAAATCTAAAGCCAGAGCTCATACTCAATACTCATGGCCATATAGACCACATTGGGGCCAATAAAGACGTTAAGGAGAAGTATAACATTCCCTTATATCTCCATTCCGCTGATAGCCCTATGTTGGAAAATATTCAGCAATCTGAAATGGCCATTTTCTTGGGAGCAACGGATTCTCCTCCTCCAGATAATCTGCTAAATGATGGGGATAAGATAAAGATTGGAAAATCTTTCCTGCGGGTTATCCATACTCCCGGACACTCTCCAGGAAGCGTAAGTTTCCTAGGGGGTGGATTTCTAATTTCCGGAGACACTCTCTTTTTTGGAGGAGTAGGGCGCACGGATCTTCCTGGAGGTTCCTGGGAGGATATGGAGAGTTCGATTAAGAATAAGATCTTGACCATGCCCGATGAAATGGTGGTCCTTCCGGGCCACGGCCCTTCCACAACAGTAGGACAGGAAAAACGAGCAAATCCTTTTATCATATGAAAAATCTTTCTTCCCCGCCTGAGGATATTCTCCAGGTTTTCCTTGAGTTCCTTTCTGTTGAAAAAGGGCTGTCTTCGAATACTGTACTTTCTTACTCGCGCGATATGAAGAAGCTTTTTCAGTTCTTTGGGAAAGAAAAAATACATTGGTCAAAGGCCCGAGAAGAGGATCTGATAAGATTCATCCATCATCAGAGTCGATCCGGTCTGTCAGCTCGGTCTTTGGCCAGGCTAATTTCCTCTCTTAAGAGCTTCTATAAATTCTTGATATTAGATGGAATGATCAAGAAAAATCCGGCCTATAATCTCTCCTCGCCAAAGACCTGGCTCTCACTGCCAAAATTTCTAACGGTTAGTGAAGTCGAATTACTTCTCCGCCAGCCAGATGAGAAGGATATCCATGGAATCAGGGATAAAGCTATGCTGGAGCTTCTGTATGCAACAGGATTAAGGGTTTCAGAGCTTGTCACTTTGAAGATAAAAGATCTAAATTTGGAAGATGGATTTCTCCTCTGTCTGGGGAAAGGCGGGAAGGAAAGGATAGTTCCTCTCGGAGACTCGGCTGCAAGGGCTGTCCGCACATATCTTAATGAAGCCCGACCGCTGATTTTGAAACAGCCAAATAATTACCTTTTCCTCACTCGTCGCGGGAACCCATTTACCCGCCAGGGCTTCTGGAAGCTTCTGAAATCCTATGCGACGAAGGCAGATTTAGATGTGAAGATTAGCCCTCATATCCTGCGTCATACGTTCGCCACTCATCTTCTTGAAAGAGGAGCTGACTTGAGGTCTGTGCAGTTAATGCTGGGGCACAGCCAAATAACCACTACCCAAGTTTACACCCATGTCAGCCGGCAGCAGCTCCGTCGTGTTTATGATAAATTTCATCCCAGAGCTTGATTTTTTCTGGTTTGATAAGAAAGTGCGGGCTTGATAAATCAAGCCCCTACAATGAATTAAGCCCGTACAATGAATTAAGCCCCTACAATGAATTAAGCCCGTACAATGANNACAATGAATCAAGCCCCTACGATGGATCATTCCCTACATTGTCAAACTTCTTGGTTCGCTCCTTAAAAACGGGGTTCTATTGAGATTTCGACTATGACATCATGGCTGTTGAAAAAAAACGCAGGCATGCTTTGCGGTATTTTCGGTTTCTGGTAACTCCATCTCCAGAAAAATTTCTTCTCTACGGTATCAAGAAAGATCTCTTTTTCCTCAAGAAAAATGAGATTAGAACCTTGGATTATATGTGAGTTGTAGTCAATTTTAGAAGAACGGAGGGAATTTTCTTTAGACGCAGGCAGGCAGAGTTGGTATTTATGCTTAGACTTATTTTTAGGGACGGGGAAGCTTTTGACAAAAAAATCAAAATGGAGGTTCTCGCCTTTTCTTAAGATATAATTTAGCTTAATGGAAGGCTTATCTTGGAAATCATCTGTATGGATGATTTTAGTATACTCGGGATATATTCCCGTCTCTTCAGCATCAAAACTTATGAGTTCTGAATTTTCATAATAAAGAAGATAGTCTCCATTGTCTTTTTCCATACAGCCCGTCCAGAGAAGCTCGAAACCGTAATGGGCCGTATAGGATGAATCCCCCTCTTCAATTTTGTACGTCCCGCTTGAGCTGAGGAGGATTTTAATCTCCCACCAGAGTGGCACAGGTTGATCAGAAGTGGAATAGAGAAAGCTGTAAGCAGGCTGCAGGAGGTGAGGTACGGATAGTAGCGATATAAAGAGTAGAATGAGCAGTTTTTTAGCCATTTCCTTACATATAAAATATAAAATAAAAGAACTCATAATTCCACAAAAAGAAAGTAACTATCTCAATTTCCGTTATTAGAAAAGGTTTTGGGAAATAGCCTAGCTCCCTTCAGATTTTTAACGCCATTCTCCATTCGCTCTTCTCGGCGGCTGCGTAACTCGCGCCGTTCAGACATACTCGCCGGTCCACTGCGTGGACTCCCCTCGAAGAGCTAATTCCGAAGGCCAAATCTTCAATGGTCGCTGCGGCTAATTCCCAAAACCTATGCCTTTACAGTGAGTTATAACGGATATGGAAATGCTTGCAAAAAGTTCCTAATACTTCTTGACAGGATATATAAATCTTGTTAAACGGGATTTGCTTCACGAGCTTTTGGCGCAAGAAAGAAAATAATATAGAATGGTATACAAATAGAATAATATGCAAACCTAATCGATGGCATATTTATTATTTGTATAAAAAGGCATGAAAAGGAGAATCAACATGAAGAAAGCAAAAACCATATTATTGGTTATCACGATGATTTTTTGGGCGGCAAAAATTTCTTTTCCGCAGGAAAAAAAGACCCTGACCCTTGAGGAGAGCATCAGTTTGGCTCTTTCCCAGAATCCTTATCATTTGGCTGCTGAGGAGAGGTTAGAGACGGCCAGAGCCCAACTGAGGGAGGCAGCAGCGGGTTTTTTCCCCTCTCTTAATTCTGAAGGACTCCATACACTTGCTGAGAAAATATTTATCTTGGAGTTTCCTTCCTTTAAACCTGGTGAGCCTCCTCAGAGAGTTTCTATAGACTTTACCAAGGACTATCAGTTCTCTCTGAATTTATCTCTGCCTCTTTTCACCAGCGGCCGTTTGACCTCGGGCTATAAGCAAGCCAAGTATAACCTTCGCTCTACAGAAGAGGCCGTGAGACAGTCAAAGCATATAACCGTTTTCAATGCCAAGAAAGCCTTTTATGGCTATTTACTTACCAAGGATTTTGTTAAGGTGGCCGAGGAAGCGGTAGATGTCGCAGAGAAGCATTTCAAGAATGTGAAAAGCCTTTATGGAGTCGGGGTAGCGTCCAAATTTGATTTATTGAGGTCTGAAGTACAGGTGGCTAACCTCAAACCTCAGTTGATTAGAGCCAGGAACAACTTAAAGATAGCAGAGCTAAATCTAAAAACTCTGTTGGGTTTAGACCTTGCTCAAACCATTGAAATTAAAGGATCTCTAACATTTGAGCCTTTTGAGCCCGATTTGGAGGAATCTGTGGCTGAGGCAATGCTGAAAAGACCTGAAATCAGCCAGCTTAGATACCAGAAACAGATGGCGGGACAAGGATTGAAACTGGCACGTGCTTCGAATCTTCCCAGCATCGCTGTATCTGCCACGTATAATTTCTGGGCAGATCAATTTAACTTCAAGAAAGATACATGGCAGAGTTTCTATGCTGTTAATCTTGTCTTTACCATACCTCTCTTTAATGGCTTCGCTACTTCTGCTCGTGTTGCTCAGTCCAAGGCAATGATTAAGGAGCTCGATTTTACCCAGAAAGGGCTTGTAGATATCATAAAATTCGAGGTTAGGCAGGCTATCTTGAGGTTACAGGAAGCCAAAGAATCCCTTCTTTCTCAAGAAAAAAACGTTGAACAGGCCCAGGAGAGTTTGCGCATTGCCGAGCTGAATTTTTCTGAAGGCTTGGCGACAACTCTTGATATAAGTTCAGCTCAGGCTGCTTTGTCTCAGGCCAAGACAAACTATTCCCAAGCCCTTTATGATTATGTAATTTCAAGGGCTGAATTAGATAAAGCAATGGGAGTTGGGTGGGACAACTAAAAAATAGATTTTGGGATTTGATCAATTTTAGCGGTTTGATTTATTGCGGGGGCTTGATTTATTGGCGGGGATTTATTTTATTGTAGGGATTTGATTTGTTGTAGGGGTTTGATTTATCAAACCCGCACTTTTTTAACTCCTACCTTAGCGTCTAAGTTCTATACCTGAGGAAAGCTCCGATTTTTCCGAATCTATCAAGTTTTGAAGGAGTCATGATGTGTCTCACCTGGCAGTTTTTGTCCATAGCAGCTTCAATAGCCTCGTCGATCACATCTACCAGCGGATCAGTCTTCCGCTTACAGGAAGGACAACGAAGTTCATCGACATACAAGAAATTACATTTGGGGCAGATCCTTCCGGATTTAGAGAAGTAACGAGTGGTTAGGAGTGTCTGAACTTCTCCTTTATTGAGACTCCTTAAAGTTCTTTTTAGTCCTGAAATGGCCAACCCGCCTTTTTCAAGCTCAGATACAAACCTGTGGACAATCTCATCCTCTTCTTCTTTTTTTAGTTTTTTTTCAAATCCAAGCGATTCCTTGAGAACGGTAGCAGGGGAGTCGCTGGGCATTGCTTTAAGCCAGGCTTTTACTTTGGTTTTTAGATATGGATGGAGAAGCGGTTCAAAATCTGAACAGTATTTCTCTCTGCATCCAAGAAAGATCCAGTCAAAACTATTTTTCTTGAATAACTCGAATGTCTTCTGTGCTATCTTTTTAAAAAAATCGCGAAGGTGAGCGGCGATGTGTCTTTCGATTCGCTTTGATTCGTATCCTTCCCATCCTCCCTCTCTGACTTTGCTGGGGACATCCTCTACAAGATTTTCAAGAAGAGAAATTTCTCCCATAAAAATGTCATACCATTTGGCTTCTCGCCTGTTGAAAGTTAGAGCAAATATCCTGTGGTGTTGGTCCAGGATTGCAGAGAGTGGACGAACATAAGGATTTTGGTCAAATATTATCCTGTTTTGTGGAGATGCGGGAAGATTAAAGAATTCCCAGAAATCTTGACCGCTGCATGAAAATATCGCTAGTCCCGAGAAATTTTGAGAGGAAAGGCTCTTGGAGCAGAAACGGGTTATTTTATCAAGATCCCGGGATATGGATTCCTTCTTATCTTTGCTCATTTCCATCTGCTCCAGCTGAGACCTGCCGCTGCTGAGAAGGTTTTTGGAAGAGAGAGCTATCTCCTTTTTCGTCATGTTACTTTTATCTGTCCTTATATAGAAAGAAGTAGTTAAAAAGCCATCGCCCCTGAATCTTGAGAGGTTTTCAATTTGTTCCCGACTGGAAAGTTTCATCAGACCTCCTTTTGATAGATGGAAAAATGGGATTCATGGATATGCATTGAAAAAGATAACAGATGTTGGATTGCAACACGCATTGCTAAAATAAGAACAGAAGCCCTGTTTGTCAAGTCTAACCCCATAGCTTTTTTGACACATGATTATACCTGTGATATAAGTTTTAAGCTAGAAACCGGAGATAGAAGATAGGGAACCTAGCAGAAATTGCAAATCTCCAAAGTTATTAAAAAGAAAATAAATATTCCTTCAAAAATGTTTAACCGCTCTATTTTTCGCAATCAGCTGATTATCCTATACAAGAGGAGGTGAATTGAAATGTTAAGCGGAGCTTACACTTTGTTGATTACGCCTTTTGATGAAAATATGAATTTGGATGAGGAAGGATTAAGAATTCTTGTGCGCAGACAGGTTGAAAGTAGGATTCATGGAATAGCTCCTCTGGGAGTAACAGGGGAAAGTCCGCTGTTAACTGAGCAAGAAATAAGAAGAATAGTTGAGATAGTCGTTGAGGAGTCGGATGGCAAGTGTAAAGTCGCTCCTGATACTTGCTCAAACAACTTGAGTCAGACTATAAACAGGATAAAACTGTATGCGGATATTGGTTGTGATTATGCGGTTGTTTTTGCTCCTTTCCTGGTTATGCCCGCACAAGCAGGGGTCATCAACTTTTATGAACAAGCGGCTGCAAGCTCTAAGATACCCATCATAATTCATAACGCCCCAGCCAGGGTTGGGATAAATATCGATCCCCAGACCTATTCCAGATTGGCTAAAAACGAAAACATAATAGCCACTAAAGATGGCAATAAGGAGATGGATCATCTGGCTAAAATTTTGTACTTGACTCAAGGGGAATCGTTTGGTGTTTTCACAGGAAAGGACACGACCGCTTACCCTTTGCTTTCTTTTGGTGGACAGGGTGTTTTTACCGTGGCTGGAAACATCGTTCCAGAAGTTATGAGGGATTTAGTGACATATTGCCTTGGAGACGAGTTCAGAAAAGCTGAAGAGATTCATTACGCTAACTACGAGCTGTTCGAGGCTCTAAGGATGGAGACCAATCCAATGGCTACGAAAGAGGCTTTGACTCTCATGGGATTGCCTGGGGGTGGATTAAGACCCCCCCTCACGATGCTAAGCGCCCCAAAGAAGGATATCCTGAAAAAAATATTAAAAGAGAGGGAATTGATTTGAAAGAAGTAATCGTTAAAGCGCCGGCAACGATAGCCAACTTTGGGCCCGGTTTCGACGTCTTTTCTTTGGCCTTGGAAGAACCTTACGATATTGTTAAAGTAAGGTTGAATGATAAGAATTCCATTAATGTAAAAATCGCCGGGATGGACGAAGGGATACCTACCTCAGTAGAGAATAATACAGCAGGCCTAGCTGCAGCTCGTTTCTTCGAAGAAAAAAATCCTTCAAAGGGTGTAGATGTTGAAATAAGAAAAAAATTGATATCCTGCGCGGGGCTGGGATCTTCAGGAGCTTCTGCCGTTGCCTGTGTCTATGGTTTAAACATTCTCTTTGGTGCTAATTTAGGGCACAATGAAATAATAGAGATAGCGAGTCTGGGAGAGATTGCCTCAGGGGGTGTCGCCCATGCTGATAATGTTGCTGGATGCTTGCTTGGGGGATTCGTCTTAATTAAGAATTATCACCCCATAGACGCAGTGAAGATAGAGGTACCGAATGTTCCCATAGTAATCTGCGTTATAAAAAAAGCTCAGCGCACAACAAGAAAGCTTATCCCCAGCCACATCAGTTTGACTGAAGCGAGGCAACAGATATCCTATTGTTCCTCATTAATCTATGCAATTTTAGCCGGAAACTTGAAGGATATTGGCGAAGCTGTGAACAGAGATCAAATATCAGAGCCAGTAAGATCAAGGTTTATACCCGGATATGATGATATTAAAAAGAAAGTTTTAAAAGCCGGAGCTTATGGCTGTAACGTGAGCGGAGGGGGTTCCTCAATATTTGCTATATGTGAAGAAGATAAAACGGACGAGATTGCAGAGATAATGAAAAATTTGGGCAGCCAAGGAGGAGTCGAAAATAATATCATCATAACCAAAGCAAGCAACACGGGGGTTGTAGAAATCAATGGATTATAAGAAGATCGCCGAAATTATATCAACAAGCAAAAAGAAAACTCCTGCCAAGGTCTACATCCAGGGCAACTTTAAAGAAGAGAACTTTAAGGATAAGGGATTTCAAGCTTTCGGAGAAGGTCGCTTTTGGATCCTGATAGGAGATTACCCTTTGATAGAGAGATGGGTGAAAAAGAATAGAGAAAAAATCAAAGACCATTTTGTTGATATCACAGCCCGTTATTCAGCCCTTTCCCTTCTTGATCTGAGGAAAGTAGAGGCCAGAATCGAGCCAGGAGCCATCGTGAGAGAAGGTGCTCGCATAGGCAAAGATTGCATAGTAATGATGGGAGCGGTGATCAATATAGGCGCTGAGGTAGGCGAGAAGACTATGGTTGACATGAATGCGGTCGTCGGTGCTAGGGCTATAATCGGGAAGAACTGCCATATCGGTGCTGGGGCAGTCGTAGCAGGGGTGTTAGAACCCCCCAGTAAGAAGCCTGTTATTATTGAGAACAATGTATTTATAGGGGCCAATGCGGTTGTGCTTGAAGGAGTGAAGATAGGCAGAGAAAGCGTTGTCGCCGCAGGTGCAGTAGTCTTGGAAGATGTGCCACCAGGTGTTGTAGTAGCTGGTGTGCCTGCCAGTGTGAAGCGGAGAGTAGAGGACATCTCACAAAAAGAAAAAATTGCCATTGTAAAAAGTTTGCGTAACCATGGATGAATTTCACTAAAATATTAAATCCGGGCAGGAGGATTTTCTAAAATTGAAACGAGCAAAGCACAGAGTGCTAGTGTGACAATATATGAACTTACGAAAGCCTTCATAAACATCCCTTCTATCACAGGCCATGAGGGTGAAATAGCCGATTTCGTCTCCAGCTACCTTAAAAGTCAAGACTTTGATTTGAAGGAACAGATAATCGAAGAGAGGCGAAGAAATATCTTAGCGACTGCTGGTTCTAAGCCCAGGATTATTTTGTGTACGCACATGGATACTGTTCCCCAATATTTTGCCGCATCTGAGGATGAGTATTACATTTATGGCCGGGGCGCTTGCGACGCAAAAGGCATCATGGCTTCCATGATTTGGGCTGCCCAGGAGTTGAAAAAAGATGGTCTGACTGAAATTGGCCTCCTGTTTGTTGTAGGCGAAGAAACCGACAGCATCGGTGCAAAAATGGCCAATTCGTTAAGAGTAGGATCTCGTTTTATCATTGTTGGAGAGCCAACAGAAAACAAATTAGGTATCGGGCATAAAGGACTCCTCACATTAAAAGTGATAGCTAAAGGCAAAGCAGCTCATTCTGCTTGTCCGGAGTTAGGTGAATCAGCTATCGAAAAGCTGCTAGACGCTTTGCAGAGAATTCGCTTATTAGATTTTGGCAAGGATCCAGTTATGGGAAAATCTGTTCTTAACGTTGGAACCATAAAAGGTGGTGTAGCTGCGAACGTCGTTGCGAATCATGCCAGTGCCGAAGTCTCCATCCGCAGTGCCCTACCTATAAAACATGTACTTAGAAAGGTTAAGGCAGTGGTCAATCGAAAGGTTCTGATCGAGGTTCTAATGCAGTCGGAAGCCCAAAGGTTATTTACAGTTCCTGGAATCGAGCAAATTGTGCTACCCTTTGGAACAGACATCCCTCATCTAAAAAGTTTTGGTAAACCTCTTTTGCTTGGGCCTGGTTCTTTTCTGTTGGCCCACACAGAGCGCGAAAAAATTGAAAAACGCCAATTGTCTGAAGCGGTCGAAATTTACGAGAATTTGGTGAGAAAACTATTAAAATAGAATACTGAGGAACACAATGAAAAATTCATTTGCGCAAGAGCACAGAATTTCAATCTGTACCTCAATAATCTTAAGATATCGATATTAGAAAACTACGGTAGCTTGGTGTTAGAGAGTTCATTATGGTGAAGCCCTTTCTCAGCGAGCGTATGCAGGGAATCGAGAGAACTCTGCTTCGCCAAATTAACGATCAGGCTGATTCGTCTTGCATCAATCTTGGTTTGGGCGAGCCTTCATTTCCAACCCCGAAATCAATTCTTAATCACCTTAAGCAAAAAGTAGAAGATTGGAATTTGGGCTACAGCCCGAACGAAGGTATTCAGAAACTCAGAAAACTCATAGCAGAAAAAAGCGGATTAGAGGTCGCCGCCGACCAGATTTGTGTCACTGTTGGTGCGGAAGAAGCTCTTTTTACCGCACTCATGGTCATAATGAATTCAGGAGATGAAGCCCTGATTCCAAACCCGGGATTTCCCGCTTATGAATCAATTGTCAAAATTGCAGGAGGAATCGCGAAGAGTTACCAACTCTATCGAGAAAATAACTTTTCATTAAAGTATGAGCATGTTAAGAAAAATATTACCAAAAAGACGAAAGCCATTATTTTAAACAGTCCGAATAATCCCAGCGGCGCCGTATATTCAAGCGAAGAGTTGATGAAGCTGGCGAAACTTCTCGAGAAGCGCAGCATTATTGCTATTTCAGATGAAGTATATCGAGACATTTATTTTGAGGAACGGCCGGATTCAATTGCCAATTACGTTCGCAATTACCTAGTCGTAAACAGCTTATCTAAAAGTTACAGTATGACTGGCTGGCGATTGGGTTGGTGTATTGCGCCACCAGAGCTGAGTAAACCCTTGGCTAATTTTCATCAGCTGGCTGTTGCCTGCGCTCCGAAGATTTCTCAGAAGGTTGCGTTATTTGCCCTCAAGGGATTTGCAGAAAAAGAAAAGATGCACAACATTGAAGAATTGCGAAGAAGAAGAGATTTAGCAATGAGCTGTGTGGAAAAATACACTGATTTAGAATATGTAAAACCTTCAGGAACTTTTTATATGTTCATAGATGTCTTAAGCAAAATACCTAAGTACGGAAATTCTCTGGAAATTTCATTAAGCCTTTTGTCAAAAGAAAAGGTAGTTACTATTCCAGGACTGGCTTTTGGCAAAGGAGGTGAAGGATATTTGCGAATCTCTTTTGCTTCCCCCCCTGAACAAATAGAGGAAGGCATTCGACGGATCGGACATTTTTTTGGGGTTAGACCTCGAAAACTTCAATAGCTTTTATTCTTATTTACTTCTGCCTTAACAAACGTAACGTCTTATATTTCTGCCTCACCATATTCAAGTTATAAAAGTTATCATGGTCTGATCCCATCCTTTACTCTTTTTTAAGATGAGATTATAATGAAAACTGCTCACAAGGGCTGTGGAGATTTTGCGCGTGCGGAAGTGGCGGAATTGGTAGACGCGTAAGCCTCAGGAGTTTATGGTCTTTTAGACC
>WVZK01000138.1 GCA_011772475.1 Candidatus Aminicenantota bacterium
CTAAAATAAACCTATTTTGGCATGTGGAACTGCCAATAATGGATATGCCCCCCATTTTTCCTACCACTTTGAGGACTGTTTTTCACTAGCATCACAGTAGAATAATCAGCCCTTTTTTAAATTTGAATATACACCATAAGCAATAGTAAGGAAAGCATCTCCTAATAGGAAATATGGCGTTATCCTATGTCAATCGATTAATGCATAACCTTTTCCCGTTGATAACATTCGTGGTTTTTGAGCATGTAATAAATTATCTTAATCAGCTGCCTGGAAAGAGCATTCATAGCTTGCCAGTGAGTTTTTCCTTCTTTCCTTTTTCGCCAATAATAAGCACGAGATTCATGATTCACCCTGATCTGAGTCAATGAGATGAGATATAAGTTCCCCTTCAATCGACGACTAAATCTCTTCCTCCTTTTCGTCTTGATCCTCGAGGTTCCACTCTGCCACAACACCGGACCCACGCCACAATAAGAAGCAAGGCTGCTCTCTTGTTCAAACCTCTCTACATTCCCTATCCCGCTCAGTAATGAAGAAGCCGTAACATAATCTACCCCAGGAATACTCCTTAAAATCTTCATCTCTTTATCTTCTTCGCCTATATCTCTTATCTGCCTTTCCACCTTTTTCTTCGTGTCAATCAGAACTCGTATCACCGTGATCAAACACCGTATCTCCACTCCCAGAAGCTCCAGATAAAAACTCCTCTCCCACTGACCAGCCTGTCTCAATAACTCCCATTTCTCCTGCGCAAGAAGAGTTTTGACCTTTCTCTTATGGGAAAACGTATCGTTTATCGTGGGATAAGACTCAAAAAACTTCAAGGCCTTCTCAGAAAACACAGATCGAAATAAACTCTTATAGACCACACCATAGCTCTCTGTTAAAGCAACATGAAGCCGGTTCACATAAGCATTTAAATCCTTGATAACCTTCTCTCTCAACCGACTGAGTTTCCCGAGCCACAGCTTGCGCTCTGTAAACGAGACTTTCGGTAGATCCGGCAGCAAAAACAGGGCTTTGGCTAGACTCTCCGCATCTCGCCTGTCACTGTGTTCCTCAGTGAAGAGATCAGTCAGCCTGTTAGAAACGTAAGGATTCACTTCTCGAATATCATAACCTCTCTTCATTAGCTCAAAAACAAAGAGCTTTCCGTTACTGCCATACGATTCAATGGCGATCTGTGTGTTTTCAGGATCTGTTGACCTGGCTATTTCTGCTGTGATAGAAGGAAGAAGAGGAACCTTTCGATACACGGGTTCCTTCTTGTGGGAGAGGATGGCCAGCTGAAGGAACTCTTTGCAAGGGTCGATTCCAACAGCTGTTCTCTCCCCATTTTCATTTTCCTGTTTAAGCATTTAAACTAAACCTCCTTTATTAAGTTCCTTTCCCAGCGGCACACGCGTATGGATGCATAAGATTGCTTTATCCTATGGGCCATCCCGGGAAAGAGGAAGACAGAGCGGTAAACGCCATTGGTCCTTCTAGGGAATGAAATAATAAACCTTACTCTGTCTTCCCCATTGTATCAAAGGGAAAGATAATAACATACGCGTGAAATAATTAAATACTCTGCCTTTCTTCCTAATCATTATTTAATCCATTAAATTTCTGGGATTTACTCTTTCTTTAAATACGGCTTTTTGATTGATTCCATAACTATTCCACTGGTTTTCCCCGTTAGTCTTAT
>WVZK01000040.1 GCA_011772475.1 Candidatus Aminicenantota bacterium
ATACACGACGATTGTGTTGCGACATAGAAACCGCTCCACAAGCTCTTTTGTGAACGTCGAATTTACTAATATAGCACTTCGGTTGCCAATCGTGAACAAACCACTAACAAAGTCATATACTTGACGCACGTGCGTATTTATGAAAGTCGTATTTTCTTCGTAACTTAAGCAGAAAAAGTTCTGTTGCATAAACAGGGAATAGCATAACAATTGCAACAAATGAGAATTGTCTGGACAATTTGGTTTTGGTAAAGCAGGTTTAATGACGATTTTTTTCTGTATTTTCCCCTAAAGTCTATTCTCAATCAATGTATCCCAATTTTCTTAATCTGTCTTTAACCTTCTCTTCATCTTCCTCGGTCCATTCAAATCGTATAGCCTCTTCCTTTTCCTCTCTAGAACCTCGGTGTTTTGCGCGTCTCTTGTCAGGACCCGACCCTTCTTCAAATACCTCCTTAAGAACCTTTCCATCCATGTCTCGTGGGATAGCTACATCCATTATATGAAGGATTGTCGGAGCCAAATCGAAAATTTCTATTCCTTTAATCCGTTTCTCCCTCCTTATATCTGGTCCGTAAGCTATGAAGATTCCCGTTTGCGTGTGAGTCCCTTTCCATTCATTTCCTTCGAAGCTGAATTCAACGTTCCTCTTAAGAATATCACTTGTTTCATAGCCTTGGTTGGGAACAATGATCAAGTCGGGAGCCTTTTCCACATATTCGCCCCAATAGATATCTTCTCGACAATAAACACTCTCGATAATCTCTTCACCGGTCTCAGGATTTTTTACTCCTTTCAACTTTTCAATAAGCATGTCTATTTCAGGACTACCATCTTCATTAGAATTGAAATAAATTAAAGGTGCAAGAGGAATCACCTTCGAACGATTCCAATCTATTTTCCTTTCCATTCCTTCCAATTTTCTCCCCCACATCTTTCCTGGAATCATTCTCAAGAGTTTTCTCTGCTTTTCTTCAGGTAAGACCCTTTTCAATACGGAAAAAACTTTGAGCTTTTTCGAAATACGATAGATTATATCAAACCTTATCCCAATTTTATCTGAAATCGTCAATAAATCCCCAATATCGAATTTTGACTGCAATTTCAAATATCCTCTTCTTTCTAGCCAAGTGTTCAGATAAAGCCGACCCTTCATTTTTGTAAAGCCATGATCTGACATTACAATGATGTCCCAAGTTTTGTCTAGCTCACTAATTAAAATTCCTATTTCTTCGTCAATCAATTTCCAAATGTCCTTTACTTCTACGCTATCCCACAGGAAATGCTGGATTGTGTCGGTAAAAAATATTGTAATGTGCATAAAGTCTATCTGCTTCTCTACAATTACATCCCTAGCAAACCTAAATCTACTAGAAATCACTTTTTTTGCGTCATCTAAATCTTTCTTGTCCCTTGTCATATAATATTCTGGAATTATTTTATAATCATACTTGTCTTCAAGCTCTTTCTTAAGGTTTTCAGGGAAAGTATATTCTCTCTCTATCGAAAAAGGTCCAGAAACCAGGAATCCATTGACTTTCTTTGGAGGATATGTTGTGGGCATATTTATTATGCAGACTTTAAGCCCTTCTTCACTCAAATAATCCCAGATTTCTTTGGCGTTAAACGATGTAGAGTTATTTGGTTCTATCTTCCTTCTTTCAAAGTCTATAGCCGCCGAACTGTATACTCCAAGCTTTCCTGGCTGCTTACCAGTGGAATAGCACTTCCATGCTGGAAAAGTCAGAGCAGGGGTCGAGCTTCTTAAATCCCCAGAAAAACCGTTTTCAATTAACCGCCTCAAATTAGGCAGTTCTTCCCTCTTAATCCAAGGCGAGAGTAACTCCCAAGATGCGCCATCTAAGCCTATAACTAGCACTTTTCGTCTCATCTTCTCTTCACTGTCGCTTATGCGCGCGCGCATTTCCAACAACCACTTCTAACGCATCACTACTCCAAGAACTAAAACGTAATTCTATCCTCCAGAAATATATAACAACTGTCTATATTTCGAACAATATTTATTCTCATCAAAAAACACAACTTTCATTAATAGACCAAAATTGAACGCACTTTACATTCATGCCAACAGTAACAAAAGCTTGCTCCTCTGAAGCGTACTAAGCTTCACCGTCCCGAAGATATTCTCTGATTTTTTGGGTAGCATGTTTAGCATCGCTACAAGTTTCGGAGATATCTTGATCAGGCGTGGGTTGCTTTTCTTTTCATGTTCGTTAATGCGTATTATGTTGCTGTTGGGATCTATCTCGATCCATTTGAGTTTGTGAGCCTCGTTTGGAAGCGCGGCTATAGAGAAGATATCAAAGCCTAGGTTAGCGTAAATATGTGACACAGTCATATGAATGCTTCCGCGTACGCACGCCCACGAGCAAAGATCATTTATTTGTAATTCATAAAATTTATAGGAATTTCTCAGAATTAGCAGATCTAGGTCTTCACAAAAATGACTGTTAACATTCTGCTTCCATGTTACAACGAGGAAAGCAACCTCGGACAATTGGTTGCCCAGATTTTTCAAGTACGCCGGCATATTCACCGTATGCGCGCACAAAGAGCAAATGCCATGGTCGGCTTGAAACTTGCATTCAAATCTGCACCTTCCAATTTGAGAGGAAAAGCTAAAGACCTCATCTGCTACACGATAATTTATGCCGTCGCATTGTACGGTTCTATTCCCCTCTTTTCAGCCTCTTCTGTTCCACACGGCTTCGACTCTGTTATGCATTTTTCTAAAATCAGAATTTTTTCCCAATTTTTTCCTTCGATCCCTCGATGGTTTCCCTGGTGGTACTGTGGAACCCCTACATTACGTTTTTATCCACCGTTGAGTTATTATATTCCGTCATCAATAAGCTGGCTGCTTAAAACTTCCCCCCTAGAGGCTTACCAGTTTACTGACTTTTTTTCTTTCTATCTCGCAGGCCTTTTCATGTACCATTTTATGAAGGCGTTGACTAACAGCCGTTTCACCGGCGTTTCTTCAGCAATTCTTTATATGCTTAGCCCTCAGACTCTGTACGGGCGCTTCTTCGGAGGGCATTTCACCCACAATTTCTCAATATTCCTCATACCATTAACGCTTTTCTGTATTGTAAAATATGGAAATAACATCAAGAGAACGGCTTTGATTACAACACCACTTTTTTTACTCCTCTTCCTCTCTCATTTGCAGACCGCTTTAAGTTTCGGATTCATGCTGGGAATCTACATTTTCTTCTCTTTGACTGTTAGATTGTGGAAAAAAGAACTTGAATGGACAAGTATTGAATGGATAAATACATTGGGGCTCTTTTTAGGAGGAGTATTAGGCGCATTTCTGGCTGGTTTCTGGCTATTTCCATGTCTACTAGAAGGCTCGGGAACACTTGGTGTGACTAGTGAGGCTGCACTCAAAGCCATGTATCCAATTGAGAGTCTTTTCGTTGAAGCGGAAAATCCTTGGCTTAAAAACAAATTTCTTGGTTTTCCCTTGAT
>WVZK01000030.1:0-172 GCA_011772475.1 Candidatus Aminicenantota bacterium
CGCAGAATCTTAAGGCCTTCAAATTAGGCTCTTTTCAAATTCTTCATCAACCTAAAAATATGTTTCTTCCACAAGATACGCTCTTCCTGGCCTTCCAGATCACCGGTTTATCTTCTGATTTGAGGCAAAAAGGTCAGTTGAAATATGAATTTTTCAAAGGCGATGAGCCATT
>WVZK01000030.1:187-2535 GCA_011772475.1 Candidatus Aminicenantota bacterium
AATTTCACCAGAAAAGTCAACCAATATGAAGAAGGGGTGAATTTTAGACATGAATTCTCTCTCCAGGAATTTCCTCCGGGCTACTACCGCCTTCAGGTTGGGTTGTGGGATGGTGAACAGGAAATCCTTTCTGAGGAAGAGAATTTCGAGATTTCCCCTGTCTCAGCATTCCCCCGCCCCTGGATTCACACCAAAACACTGCCGCCCCCAGATCACCCTGTCTATTCCTTCCTCTTGGGAAAGCAGTTGTTCAACAAGGGAGAAGTCAATAAAGCACAGGCCAAACTAGAGGAAGCTTTCCAGAAGAAGCCCGATTCCTTAGATTTTGCCCTGAACCTGGCCCAAGTCTATTCTGTTCAAAAAAAACACCACCAGGTTAAGCAGGTGCTGATGGCTTTCTCTGCTGTATCAGAGGTTCCTTATCAACTCTATTTCATTTTGGGAAAGTCCCATCAGGCTCTGGGGGAATTCGATCAGGCCATTGCCGTCTACAACAAAGCTCTCTCCCATTATGGGATAAATTTTAACCTTCTGAATTCGATAGGAGAATGTTATTATCACTTGGGGATATGGGATGAAGCCCTGGCCGCGTGGGAGAAATCATTGGAAATCAACGACCATCAACCTGATATTGAGGAAAAGGTAAAAATCCTGAAAAAAAAGATATCTGAGTTAGATTGAATTGTTGATACATCAGAGAAAAAAGAGTCGATTATGAATAAAAGAATATGGATTCCGGCTGTTATTTTCCTCGTTTTGGTCGGATTGCTCATCTATTTGTTTTTCTTGAAAGCCGGACCCGATACCAAAAAAGCAAGCGATAAAATCCTTAGGTCCTTCCAATCCATGTTAAGTCCGGTTAAGATCGAGGAACTGAATATAATCCTGTTTACTATTGACACACTCAGGGCGGATCATTTGGAATGCTATGGCTACGACAAGGTAAAATCTCCTCAAATAAATAGATTGGCAAACGAAGGAATTCTGTTTAAACACAACATCGCCCATACTCCTCTAACTCTTCCTTCCCATTCTTCGATCCTGACGGGGACCTATCCTCTCTATCATGGCGTCCGCGATAACGTGGGATTTTACCTCGATGAAAGCCATAACACCTTGGCTGAATCCTTAAAAAATAAAGGATATGCAACTGGAGCATTCGTGGCTACTTTTGTTCTCGATTCCCGTTGGGGACTCGACCAAGGCTTCGATTATTACTACGATAATTTTGATCTAACAAAGTACAAAACAGCCAGCCTTTCCTCTGTCCAGAGAAGAGGAGACGAAGTGCTAGCAGAAGTCTATAAATGGGTGGAGAATCAATCCCAACAAAAATTCTTCGCCTGGATTCATCTGTATGATCCCCATACTCCTTATGATCCTCCGGAGCCTTATAAAACAGAGTACAGGGGGAGTCATTTCGGACTCTACGACGGTGAAATTGCCTATGTCGATCAACTGATGGGCGAATTTCGGGATTTTATGGAAAAGAAAAATTTAATGGATAAGACTCTTATTATTTTTACTGCAGACCATGGGGAAAGCCTCGGCGAACATAAAGAAAACTCCCATGGTTTCTTCATTTATGATTCCGATATCAGAGTGCCGCTCATCATCCGCTTCCCAGAAGGAAAATATGCCGGCCGTGTGGTATCCAACCAGGTGAACAGTATAGATATTATGCCCACTGTTCTCCATCTTCTTGACGAAGAAATGCCGGAAAGCGTGCAAGGAAAGAGTTTATTATCTCTTATTATAGAGGATGAGGCTCATGATGAGCGCTCTGCCTACAGTGAGACGTATTGGCCTAGATATCATTATGGCTGGAGCGAACTAAAGACCCTGCGTAAGGGGCAGTACAAATTTATCAATGCGCCCAAACCGGAACTCTATGACATACTGGGGGATCCAGGAGAAGTCAACAACCTAGTCAACAAAAAAGCCTCTTTAAGCCATGAGATGAAAAGAGACTTGTTGGCCTTGATAGAAGAATATGCAGTAGAAGGAATCGAGGACGTAGGCCCTAGAAAAATCGATAATGACTCCTTGGTGAAACTCCAAGCCTTAGGGTACATAGGTTCTTTCCACACCAAAGCCAAAGAAAAAGGGGCCAAACTGGCCGATCCGAAAGACAAAATCGACCTTTATCGCGAGATAAAGCTCTCCCAGTTTTTGGTCACAGAAGAGAAAATGGAAGAAGCTGAGATAAAAATAAAGGATGTTTTAGCAAAGGATCCTTCTGTTCTTGAAGCCCGGTACATTCTTGGAGACATCTATTCCAAACAGAAGAAATATGATGAGGCCATCGAAGAATTCAGAAAAGCCCTTGAAGTGGATCCAGATTATTA
>WVZK01000057.1 GCA_011772475.1 Candidatus Aminicenantota bacterium
GCACTAAAAAATAAATATTCAATGGTAATGTAGCTAATGAGGCTGTTGCCGAAGTCGAGATATTTTACTAGATTACTTTGAACATAAATGGATTTGAAGGGAATAGGAGCTGCGTCTATGATGGGAAAAAAGAAGCTCGACTCGAAATTGTTTTACAGCCTCTGTTTGGAAGATTTGGTGCCCGAAGACCACATTGTACGGGAATTAGAAAAAACAGTGGATCTGGATTTTGTAAGGGATCTTTGTAAGGATTACTACTCTCATACAGGCCAGCCATCGGTGGATCCGATAGTCATCTTCAAGATGATGCTTTTAGGTTATTTCTATGGGATCGTATCTGAGAGAAGGTTAGCAGAGGACTGTGGATTAAACTTAGCATTTCGGTGGTATATCGGATATGATTTTGATGAACCGACGCCTCATCATTCTGTGTTGTCAAAAGCGAGAGCACGGTTTGGCAAGAAGGTATTTGAGGAGTTTTTTAATAGAATATTAAAGATTTGTGTAGAAAAAGGACTTGTGAAGGGTGAGAAGTTATTTGCCGATGGGAGTCTGATACGGGCGAATGCCTCAATAAAGTCACTGATTCCCCGAGAAGATGCTCCAATTATTTCGGTTAGTCCACAGGAATATGTGAAGAGGGTGTTTGAGGAAAATCCGGTGTATCCTCCAGATGATGTTGATAATGATGAGATAAAGAAGCACAACAATGATTCAGTAGGAATGAACGGTACATCATTATATAAAGCGAATAATAAAGATACATTACAACATAGGGATCCTCCTCGTGTATTTCGAGCCTCTTATCGTAAGAAGCATAAAAGTAATTTAGATTATATGAGCAAAACAGATCCTGAATCTTCATATGTGTATCGACCTGGTATGGGGAGAAAATTCTGTTATAAAAATCATCTTACTGTTGATAGTCATGGAAGAGTAATTACAGCGGTTGTTGTAACACCGGGAGCTGTACCAGAAGACCATGTATTAGAAGAATTGCTGGACAAACAACCAGTAGAGGTAAAGGAAGTATGTGCTGATTCACAGTATGGGTCTGCACAGAATTATGCTCTGTGTTGGAGACGGGGTATAAAACCTTCTATCCCAAAGAGAACTGCTCCGAGGAAGAAGAATCTCTTACCAGTAGAGAAGTTTGTGTATGATTCTGAAAAAGATAGATATATCTGTCCAAACGGGAAAGAACTCAGGCGATTAACTTATGAGAAGAAAACGAGGAGATGGCACTACAGGCCTCGGGTTAAAGATTGTAGGATTTGTCCATTAAAGCAATCCTGTTGTCCCACCACACAGATTAGAAGTCTAGTTCGTCCTGTTGAACAGGTATATATAGATAAAGCGATGAAGTGGCTTCAAACTGAGAAGGCAAAAAGTAGCTTAAAAGTAAGATCCTTGTACATTGAATGGATTTTTGCAGAAGCAAAGACTCTGCATGGATTAGAGAAAATACATTACCGTGGTTTGGAAAAGGCGACCATACAAGGACTTATGACTGCATCGGTTCAGAATATCAAGAGACTCGTAACCGAAATCAGGAGAAATGAAAAAGCATTAAAATTATTTTTCAGATGGTTTTTCAAGAAAAGTACGATGGGAACTAATTGTATCCCTGCTTAAATTTTAACAATTAAACATGATGGGGTTGAGCAACAGCCTCATTTGGTACTTTACAGCATCTTCGGGCCTTGACAGGACCTTCATCGGTTCGTAAAATAGTCTATTGAACTAAATTCACTTTTTGGTGAGGTCTGGTCTTTCTATGGAGAAGATAAGAACGCGTTTTGCACCGAGCCCAACAGGATTTCTCCATATAGGCGGCTTGAGAACGGCATTATTTTCCTATCTCTTCG
>WVZK01000187.1 GCA_011772475.1 Candidatus Aminicenantota bacterium
GACATACTTGCTGCCGTCCACTCTTCCTCTATTTTTTTAAGAGCTGCAATATCAGCCTCAACATCTACCACAGGTTCCTCAGCCACCTCTTCACCCTGCTGGCAGCCAAAAGTAAAACAAAGCAGAATGACCAAAGGAATGACCGAAAGTAGTTTTTTCATATTACCCTCCTTAAAATCTTTTACTTTTCTTTGGGTATGTAAGAAAGGTCTGGGCGGAACCAGCCTGTTTTGGTCTCAAATTTTCTACAAACTGCCCATGTTTTCTCCCACAACGCCTTCCCTTCTTCTGCTTCTAATTCCTGTTGTTTCTCCCAGTGAATGAAAAGGTCTGAGGCACTCTTTCCTGTGGCGAAGCCAATATACAATGGCATGTCTGGTCCAATATCCATAACTGCGAAGTAATAACTATTGGTTATCTTTTTTTGTCTGTCTAAGGCATTGTAATCCTTGATTTTCTCATTTTTTGGCGAATACTAATTATCATTTTGGCGATTACTAATTAATTTCCTTTTTCTGACATAGAAAACCCATGCCTTTTTTTCTATCTTTTTACCACGCTCAGTTGGTTTATTTATAAAACCATTCTCATGTAAACTCTTTAACATCTTGCGAATTCGATATACTCTGTCATAGAAATTCTTTGGCGGCCATACCCATCCTACAATTTTACTTATCTGTTCAGTATTGAGAGCTATAAGATCATTCTTCCATCGAACGGCTTGAAAAAGTTCTTGAGCCTCAGGTCTTAACTTATAAATTCTGCGGTCTTGGAGCTGAGTACCCTTACGATGCATAGCATTACGAAAGAAGGCCAAACCGTAAGGACTGGAAAAGAGAAGGATGAATACAGGCTCCTCCTTTCCAGCACCTTTGCCCCTTAATTTTCTTTCAGAACGATACTGTTCAAACTCCTTATCTTCATTAGCAATAGCTAATCCGCAAATATTATCTATATATTGTTTTATCCTCAGCCAGCGCCCTTCAGCCAAGCAGTAGGGAATATCCACTTCGCCTTCCAATATGACTTCAGGAACGGCCTTAAAGATTTTGATGACATCCTCGGTATCTAGATTATGTTTATCGCCTATGAAATTCAGAAATTGTCTATATGATATTGGTACAAGAAATCGCTCTGGCTCTTCGGTATTTGGTTCGCTCCAAGAGCCTATCACCGTGCCGAACCAGTGCTCTTGAGCAATCAGGTCAGCGGCGCAATCCAGAACCTGATGCGCTCTGTAGTCCAGCTTTCCTGAAGTGACTTTTATCTTATCATGGCCTCTGTCCCAGGCGATTTTACTTGAGCTAATCTCAACCATCCCTGCTCCAGCCTCTAGTGCACGTCGGAGCTTTTGTTTCTGCCTTTCTTCTTTTGAAGGTCGGCCTCGTTTTTTATCCATCATTTTTTCTCCCTATTTACAAATTTACTTCCTCAGGAATTACCTGTAAATTCTTTTTCTCCTAAAATAAAAAGGAGCACTCGTCGGGCAATCCCTTTTCCTGCCTTTTAGGCTTGCCCTTAGTGCTCCACTTTTTCGGGTCGTCCAGCGATTTACTTATCGCC
>WVZK01000096.1 GCA_011772475.1 Candidatus Aminicenantota bacterium
TTGTAATACGTCATGTGCTGGTTGTACCAAACAATATCGGAAAACTCTTTGCTAATCTTGAAGTCAAACCGCTTGATCGTCAAATATGGTGATTCCATAAAATAATCCAGGACAAAAAACCCCCAGCGGCCGTCTCCACCAGGATTGTGCCGCAGATCTATTACTATATAACTCTTATCTTTGTGTTTCTGAAAAAAATCATCCATGAATTTGTCATAAGCGGATCTATCAGGATAAAAGAATCTAGGGATGTTCAGAAGAGGAATATTCTCCTCCCCAACACTGAATAACGACTCAGAATAATGCTGATCTTTTTTTGTCTTTTCAGTAAATTCCTCGGAACTTATCCCAGCAACCTCTACGGTTTTTTCTTCGTTATCGATTCTATAGGTAACATCCCAAGGAGGCTTCAGATTAAAATAGGTTTGAAGCCATGTGTCAAAATTCCTCTCAGCGATCTGCCATTTGTAGTGGAGGAGCGTGACGTTCACAAATTTCCTAGTTTCGGACATAATTTCCTTTAATGATTTGTCATCAATGCTTATGAGTTCAGCATATTGAGGAATAGCTGCTTGGCCGAGATCTTCAAGGACATATGCCTTTTCTTTGAAGATACGGATGATCAAAGGAAATCGTTTATCAATAGTTTTACGCCAATTATTACTGAATCTGATTCGGGTATGTTCGTCTTGCAGGAATGCAGCAAGTTCTTGCAGGTAATAATAACAGCAAATAAGCGAAATTTTATCATCCTGAAGAAGTCGGATTGAATTCTTCAATTCTTCTGCTTTAGCGATAAAGCTCTCCTTCGGAACCTGCCTGTAAGGATCGCCGTGTGCACTCTCAACGAGCGCCAAATAATAATCAATATCCTCAATTAGGTCCTGTTTTTCGATCAAAAATTCTGGGTCAGACTTCTCTGAACCCGCATGGATGTAGGGATATTGGGGTTTGGGCCCCCGACCGACCAAGAAAACAACGCATACCGAAACCGCCAAAACAGTCAGAATCCCTATAATTTTCTTCATAACGGTTCCTTTCTTTCTCTCTAATTATAAAGACGGACTAAAAAGTGCAAAGGTTGATGAAAAGCCCGGTTTAATTTATTTTTTAGCATAATAAACGATATCCCGCCCATTTTTGTTTAATATGGGGAATATAGACTAAAGAGAGGTGATTAACCCTTCCTTTAAAAGCTGGTTCGAATCTTTGACCTCCAGCTCAGTTGATTCAATAAAGTCCAAAGCCTTGCGCAAGGTTTTTAGCATTGTCTTTTTATCATCAGGAAGGTCACCCGCCACTCCCCTGTAGAAAATGGCGTTTCCTGCCCAGAGGAAGTTGGTCATATGATCACTGGCTAAGAAACAACCATCCAGATCTAGGGTTTTTATGAATAGCTGCACCTCTTTCAATCTTTCAAGAGGCGGAGTAATGACAAATTTACCCTTATCCAGTTTTTCTTTCAAAGGGGTTCCGTTCTTAATCGTCAGAGACCTGAGTCTTATGAAATTCGGTTTAATCTTATTTAGAACCTTGGCGCTGTTTAGAGCATGTCCTTTCCAGCGCTCCTTCCCGCCTGCACCGCTTATGACATAGAAATTAACCTCAAAACCAGCCTCTTTAGCTTTACGCCCAGCCTCGACCGCCTCATCAGGTGTAACGCCTTTACAAAGCCACTCGAGTACAATCGGGTCTCCTGATTCTAGCCCGATGTGGAGCCGATCAAGACCTGCCCTGCGTACCGCAGTCAAGAACTCCTTTTTCCTTCTTAAAATAGTCTTTGCCCTCGCATAGGCTGTTACACGCCTGATATCAGGAAAAGTTTCTCTTATAAAAGCTACTATTTCTGGCAACTGCTTATGGACGAGATTGTCGCTGTCTCCCAGGAAGATAGATTGAGCTGCCCTGTATATTTGTCTTGCTTTCTTCACATCCTCTTTTACTTCCTCGAGCGGCTTTGTTTGGAATTTTATGTCCCTGTACATGAAGCAGAACTCGCATCTATTCCAGGGGCAGCCTCTTGTTATACGGATAAGGGCGCTGTTAGCCTCGTTGGGAGGCCTGTAAGGCGGAAAATCATATTCTCTTAAGTATTCATGCATTATTTTTTCTTATATGCTTCTTTTCTATATTTTACCGTTTCAATCCAGATGTTTTTTCTATCTAAAACTACGTTATCCCATCCAGAATCCTTTGCGATGCGAGAGGCCAAGGACCTTAAGACACTCTGAACAATAATAAAAGTAGCACCTTCCTAAATAGGATTTGACCTCATGCATATAAATCTTTCTGATTTCCTTCGAGCAAAAGGGACAAATTGGATTCTTTATATCCGATGGCTGAAGGGCCCTTTCTTCTGCTTGTTCTTCAAGCTTTATCATTTTCGATCTTCCTGCATATTGATATTGACATTATTGTGTATCTTATAACGTTTTCTTGGAAGATACATAAGACTTATTATTATAAAATTTATTAATAGAAAAGTTTAAAGAAAAGATTATTAATTCCTGTTTGATTTTAAAACATAAGAGAGGAGTTAAGCTTTCCGGTTTTTACTTTGTTCTTTTAATTCTTCCCGCTGCCACGAACTACAAACACTTTTTGAATAGGAGTGGTAACAACCCGATTTCCGAATTCAAGCCGGAGTCCGCATGCTGCAAGAGTATCTACTTTGATTATGCTGCCACCCCATGTACACCCAGAAATGGACGCCTTCGAAGGCGACAATCCCTTTTTATCGAACCAGCCCCCGGAAACAAGATAGTGGTCAGAATCAAGAACACTGACAGAATAGAGTGAATTCCGGGTTTTAATAAGCACCAAATCTCCAAACTGAAGCTCTGCCTTACGAACCTGTCTTAAATGAGAGGTGACCTCGACTATTTTTTCGAGCTTATGACCAGTGCCAATCATTTCATTTATTATATCAAAATTTTATAACAATAAAGCAACTGTTTTTTTAATTCCCAATACCCATTTTACTCAATATTTCCCTAAATCTTGGGTCTGAGCGGACCCGGTCAAATATTCGATCTGTTCTAATCATGCGGAGGAAGCTATCGTATTCTTCATAAGCCTTTTGCAGCCATTGAAATCCCAGATCGTCCTCTTCAAGGACAAAATACAACATGGCAATAGAAGTTGCTCGAACATATGTTTGTTCTGATCTTTTTATCAGTTCATCCAGTATTTCTTGCATCTTCTCTCGTTGCCCCAATTTCATATAAGCGACTCCAATCCAAGCTTCTGCACGCGTACCCCAGCCTCTCGCATATTCTTTCTCCAGCTGAAACTCTGCCAGAGCCTCTTCATATCTTGACGTTTGAAAATATATTGACCCGATATAAAAATGTGTAGAACTAAAAGTTGAGTCCATCTCGAGTGTCTTGTTCAAGGCCTCTAAAGCTTCATCGTAGCGGCCAGCACGGTATAAAACCTGACCCAAATTTCTGTTTATAACAAGAGAGAGGGGATCAAGTTCATGGGCTCTTTTTATCTCAGCAATGGCTTCATCATAGCGCTCCACACACATTAAATCATAACCATACCAGTGGTGAGCGGTGGCATAGTTGGGATCAAGTTCAATGGCTCGCTTGTATGTTCTCTCTGCAGCAGCCCAGTTATAATCAAAACGCCGCTCAATTTGGGCTAAAGTGACATGTGCTTCAGCGAGCATGCCATCTATTTCCAGGGCTTTCAGGGCTGCCTCTTTCACTTTTGGATAAGCCTCTTTTGGCCAGTAAACACCATATTCAGGAAGGAGGAGATAAGATTGAGCCAGCCCAGTGTATGCCAGAGCATAGTTGGAATCTAATTGAATCGCCTGATCGAAATATCCAATAGCTCGCTTCAGGTCCTCTTCTGTTCTTTTGTTCCAGAAATAGCGACCCTTTGAATACGCCACAAAAGCCTCGGTGTTCTCAGTATAGCGCCTGGTCATGCGTTCAAGTTCTTCGCCTGTGGGCCTTAAGCGAAGATTATCAGAGATCGAATTTGAAATTTCCTCTTGAATGGTGAAAATCTCTGAAATTTCTCTTGTATAATACCGCTCACCCCAAATACGGGTGTTATCCTCCACCTTTACAAGTTCGACACTTATCGACAGCTCATCACCGCGTCTGCTCATCCGGCTGACAAGCACTGCATCGACACCAAGCTCTTTTCCTACGACCTGAGGGTTTATCTCTCTATCTTTGTAACGGAATACAGAGCTTCTCGCTATAACTTTCTTCAAGCTGGGTAGCTGCGTTAATTTTTTGATTATGCTCTCGGTTATGCCGTCGCCTAAGTACTCTGTTTCAGAATCCGCATCCAGATTTTCGAAGGGCAGGACAGCGATCGAATCTATCGGCCCCAATCTATTTGAGAGAAAAGAGATTCCAGCCATAATTAGCAAAACAGCGATTACAAAGCCGCTGCCGAATAAAAGAACTCTTTTCCATTTCTCTCTGCCCGCTTTTTCTGCTTCGATTCTCTTCTTGGGAAGGGGTTCCTCTGCAGCAGAGATTCGTTTCTCTTTTGTGTTTAGTTCGGAGAGAAGCTCTTGGGCTGTCTGATACCTTTTCTCGCGATCCTTCTCCATACATTTTAATATCACTTGACTTATATCCGAAGGAACCTGAGCGTTCAGCTCTTTTGGATCCCGAGGTTTCTCCGTCTTATGCTTTAAGGCTATGCTTAAAGGCGTATCTCCTTTAAAAGGGATACTCCCGGTTACCATCTCAAAAAAGATGGCTCCCAGCGAATAGATATCAGACCGCTGGTCAGCTTCTCTGCCTTCTGTCTGCTCAGGAGACATATATTCAGGCGTTCCGATCATAACACCAGGCCCTGTTACTCCTTTCGCTTCAAGGGAACGAGCTATCCCAAAATCCATAATGCGTACTTCACCATCCTTATCGATCATGATGTTGCTCGGTTTTAGATCACGGTGCACTACTCCCAACCGATGGGCCTCGGCCAGCCCCTCACATATCTGTTTGACAGTACTTATTGCTGTTCCTACGCTCAATTGTTTTGTCATCTTAATCATGCTCTTTAAATCTTCGCCAGGCACGTATTCCATCGAGATAAAGTGGATTGTTTTCTCTTCATCGAAGTCATACATGCGGCATACGTTCTTATGAGCAATCTTACGGGCTAGTTTCAATTCGTTCCGGAACCTCGCAATTGTTATCTTATCAGCTACAATTTCAGGGCTTAAGACCTTAAGGGCAATTTCCTCATGTATCTTCTTATCCTCGACTCTAAAGACTTTCCCCATCCCTCCTTCACCCAACTCTTCTATGATTTCGTACCTGGATGCAAAAGTAGTTCCTCTGGTTAATATGTCTTGAGTTATTTCTCGGCTTCGGGTTGGAGAATCAGAGATTTCCTCTGGTGATGGGAGAGGTGTTGCACACTTACCGCAAAAACTACTTCCCTCTGGGTTTACAAAATGACATTCAGGGCAGTTCATAAAAATGCTTCCTAACGATTACAAAAGAAGAATAACAAGTAATAAGGACGGAGTCAAACTTTGAGGCTTTGGGTTTGTACTTCTATTATTTGCGGGTTGATTTATAAAGTTATATAACGCTTAATTGAACGTGGCNNAATGTCACCAGATAAAAATTGTGGAAAATATAAATGAATTTATTTGTGAGAAAAAGGAAAAACTTATTTATTTGTTAAAAAGAAAGGAGTTTAGCAAAAATGAAAAAATGGACATTAGGAATTTTTAGTTTATTTATTTTTTTGATCACATTTGTTTCCGTAACAGCCGATCAACAGGTGAAGCAGCAGCAGGAAAAGCAGATTTCCGCTTTTTCATTTTATACAGAGAGCCTAATCATTCCACCCTGTGCTTTTAAGCCTTCAGTGCAAGGGGCCTCGACCTCATATTCATGTTATGGAACTTATTTGCAGCCTGGATATGCCGGGAAGAAATTCTATGCACCTGTTTATTTACCGCATAAAGCAAAAATAGCCTCGATGGAAGTAAGATACACAGATAAAGAAGACACTGCAAGTATTAATGTCAGCCTGATACGTATCCCTATGTATGAAAGTTCAACAGAGGAACAAGAAATGATTTCATTTACAAGCGAAGGTTATGAAAACGACTGGATAATTGCTACCATAAAGCGTGTCCAGTTCAAAAGCATTGATAACAACAGATATGGTTACTATCTTCGAGTTCTCTTTAAATTTAACGGGGGACGTCTTGATTTAACAAAATTGGGAATGGTCAAAATAAACTATGTTCCAGCTTCATAAAAAATAGATTCTTTTCTCACACTACTATAATCTATAGTTGATTTGCAGAAAGCTAAATTCCATGTTTCAAGTGACTTTTTTTATTCTTCCCATAGTAATAATCATCTTGAAGCCCGTAGCTTTCTCCCGCTGGATTCAATTTTCATTTTGATCTGTTTCAAGGGATTTATTTTTTTCCTCACCCGGGCTAGCCTATAAAGGGCTTCGAGCATATTCCGGGGGACATAGCTCTGTTCCGAATCAGGCTTGCGTTCCAGAGTAAGAGAACCCGTTGAACATGTTGTCACACATAATCCACAGCCAATGCAGCGATCTAAATTCAGAACCACCTTTTCGTCTTCAAGCGATAGAGCCTCCATCTGGCACCTCTCAACGCAAATTCCACATCCCTCACATGTCTCGGTTTCGGCATGAGCAAGGAAAGGAGAGGATATGATAGATGACGGCTTCGGATGCCGCTTGACAGCCTTAAGCACCTGGCAGCAACAGCCACAACAGCAGCAAATATTCGATATTTTTCGAGCATTACTCGACTGGAAGACAAGCCCGGCCCTGTCCGCTCTTTTTAAGATCTCCAGGGCTTCTTTCAAATCTATAGTCCGGCCAAGTCCATTCCGCTTGTAATAATCCGCTGCGCTTCCCATAATCAGGCAGCTTTCTTCAGGCTTCTTGCAGCCTTTATCCATCATTTTATGCTCCCTGCGGCATATGCAGGGAGCAACCAGAAATTTCTCTTGAGCGCGGACCAATTCCTCAGCCTTCTCATACGGAAGAGCTTCAAGCCCAGCGGAAATACTCTCCCCTACCGGAATCGTGCGAAGCTGCGGGGCCTTCTTCCAAGTATCCAGGTTAAAAAGGGCAGGAATATACTCATTCATATCTTTGATAAGTTCAGGGCTTAAATCGTTAACATGAAACTCCCATATTCCAATAACATACTGGGCAGCCATGTACTTCATCGGCTTTTTATCATACTCAATACGGTATATAAGTCCTTTTTTGGCCATATCTTCAAGACGGCGAGCAGCCTCCTCTTGGGAAATTTTAGCCCTTCTGGCAATTACCAGGACCTCCTCAGGCACCATATTCACATGCAGGGCAAATCCTGCCTCTTCAGGAGTAAAAAGATGTCGAAGAATTCGCAACTCAACGCCGCTCCGGGTAGATGGAAATCCTCCCGGAAGATTATCCAGGCGTTCGGCTAACTTCTTATAGACATCTTTTGCCATGCTTTTCTCCTCTCAAGATATGGGATTATTACTCTGCAGAATCTAAATTTTATCAGATGAACAAAACGAATGCTAGGACAAAAAGATGGAATTAAGTCTGATAAACCAAATTCTCTTTATATTCACATAAACGCTTTTTGATGCCGAGGCGTAATAAGTTATAAAATATTAATATGGATGAAAAACAGCTGATCTTAAGCTGTCTCGAAGGAGAGGCTGAGGCCTTTAGAGAAATGGTGGATACATACAAAACCAAAGCGATGGCGTTGGCCTTAAATATGCTGGGTAACAGAGAAGATGCTGAAGATGCCTGCCAAGAGACGTTTATCCGCGTCTATTCCAATTTGAATAAGTTCGACCTCCAAAGTCCTTTCAGGAACTGGTTCTACACGATTCTTTCCAACAAATGTTTAGACCTCCTAAGGAAAAGGCGGCGGTTTTTTAGTTTTATAAAAAAGATGAAAGAAGAATATGCAGAAAATACGAACACACAATCCTCTGCGAGCTCACAAAACCAGCCTCTTGGTCCAAAAATTCTTGAGGGTTTGAGCCCTAAAGAGAGAGTTGCGCTCTGCCTCTGGGCCAGCGAAGGATATTCAGGTACAGAGATAGCGCAAGTTATGAATTGCTCGTCCAGCACAGCTCGAGTCTTGCTATATAAGGCTCGAAAAAAAATCAAAAGTAAAATGGAGAAAGAAAATGTTTCGCTGTCAAATAGTTAATTTTCTCTTTACTATCTTTCCCTTTAAGATATGGCAGGATTTCCTCCTGCAGAAGCATATCCAAAACTGCCCAGCCTGTCAGGAGAATCTAGCAAGCCTTGAAGAAACAAAATCTTTATTAATTCAGGGAGAAGATGTTGGAGGTCTCGAAGACCTATGGCCTAAAGTCAAACTAAAGCTTGCTGAACAAGAAAGAAAGGAGAGATTTTTCCAAGTACAGCGCTTAGCATGGGCCGTTGGAGCTGCTTTCTTAGTCCTGGCTATAGTCCTAGGGATATGGTTTTATCAACTCACTCCTCGTGGAAAGACTCCAGAGGAGGATATAATAAGTCCATTTCAGATCAAGTATATTCGAATCTATGACCAGCCAGCCCGAACCTATATCTTCCAGCCCCAGGATTCGAATATGATCATCATCTGGGCTGAAAAAAATATTTAAGGAGGTAATAATGAATGTGAAAAAATTAGTATGGACTTTGATTTTTTTAATGGTTTTTTCCTCTCTTTCCCTTCAAGCACAAGAGAGCTTTATGGATATCAAGTTGAGAGTTTTTGAAGGTATAAGGAAAGGAATGCCAGAGCCGCCTCGATTTGTGACTTCATCCTATTTAAGACCTACCTTAACGGCTAGTATGCAGATCGATTTTGGATTAGAAAAGGAAAAAGGGCATATCAAAAGAGTTTTTAATCTAAACAGGGTAAATCTACTGACTGAAGCAGATCTGGGATTTGGAGCAGAGGGGAAAGAAACCGCCAGTCATTTTTTCAGGTTGAACAGCAAAGAATACAAAATCTATATCAAGCTGCTTGATTGGAAAAACAAAGGTAATTTCCTAATCCTGGTTAATGAACTCTTCAATGATAAGCCAGAGAACGTGTTAACAACAGAGATGCTTTTACAGGGAGGAAACATAGCGGTTTTCGGGTTTGAAGATAGGAAAGGAAAGCCTTATTTTCTGTCTTTTCATATTACAGGACCAAAAGATAAAGTTCTTCCGGCGCCGCCTCCGCCTCCACCCGCGAAAAAGAAGATAAAAGAGGAACTAGATGAATTTGAGAAAGGAGCGGTGAGGGCAGTAGGAGATGTTAAGCCTCCCAAGCTTATCAAGAAAGTTGATCCAATCTTTCCTGAGGAAGCCAGAAAAGAAGGGATTTCAGGAGTGGTCATTCTCATCGTTAGGACAGATGAGCATGGAGATATTGTGGGAGTCAAAATCTCAAAAAGTCCCCATGAATTGCTGAGCAAAGCTGCTGTCGAGGCTGTAAAACAGTGGAAATATGAGCCTATGGTCATCAAAGGCAAGCCAATGCCCATTATTTTTACTGTAACAATGACCTTTAAGCTGAAGTAATTAAAAAGATAGTAAAAAGATAAGAACACAAAAAAATTGGGACAGGCTACTTTTTATGGTGGCTTGTCCCCTTTTTTTATATGATAAGCTAATCACTGCTTGTAGGAATTATTGATTTTCTTGCCTTAAACCGGATTACAAAGAACAACACACCAGTAAAAGAATACACATCTCGGTTCTATCGCTTTGTTTTTTAATCATTTTTCCTCAGAAATTCCACCGTGTTTATGGAGTAAATCTGCAAGCTCTTCATTTCCATTAGATACCGCCAAATCCAGTGGAGTTTCTCCAGACTTAGCCTCTGCGTTCACTTCAGCTCCTTCAGCAATCAGTAGTTCTGCCACTGCTCTTTTGTTATTTCGAGCCGCCACGTGCAGCGGAGTATAATGATTCTCAAAAACCTTTGCGTCTAATTCAGCTCCATTGTCTATTAACACCTTCGCAACCTCAATGTTGTCCTTACCAGCCGCAGCATGAAGTGGTGTCGTATCTTTCGCTTTCCCATGCGCGCCGCACTTTGCGTTGACATCCAATCCCTCCGCAATCAAAAGCTCAGCTACAGCTTTATTGCCCCCGTATAAAGCTGCGACATGCAGAAGGCTCACGCCATCAAAATCTATGTTTACATCTGCACCACTGTCTATAAGTAATTTTCCTATATCGGCTTGGCCTAACATCACTGCAAGATACAGTGCTGTGATATTGCGGCTTGCCCCTAAATTAAATCTTTTATTGACGTCTACCCCAGCTTTTATGAGTCCTTCTATTTCAGCAATCTTTCCAAAAATTATTGCGCTCCTGAGGTCTTTATCAAGGTCCTCACTCTTTTGAACAGTAGCGGCTAAAGATGTCACAACCAAAAAAGCCAAAAGCGCTGTCGTTATCGCTTTTTTCATATTACATCCTCTTTTTTCGGTTTTATGATTTGGGGATAAGAGTCGGGCTTTTTGATTGAAGCGGGAAACTCTCCCTCTCGGTTAGGCTCATTCTGTCCCCAGATTTTACTACCTGACTTATATCACCAGAAGAATATGATGTCAAATCAACGAACTGACTTATCCCCATGTGCCAAATATGTGACAAACTTTGCTTAAAATTGCTGAAACTACGGGATTATAATTTAAAAGACAAAGCGTGTTTTGCTCTGGCGGGAAGGTGTGGGAGTCGAACCCACCCAGGGCTTTTTACGGCCCCATACTGGGTTNNAACCTATACCTTCCCGCAGGCTATTTCAAAATATGCACATCTTGCTCTCGTTTTGTCAAGCCGGTTGCATCAAAATACTCAAGAATGGCTGTTGCATATTTTCGCGAGAGCTTAAGTTCGTCGCGTAGCTCGGCTACTGTTATATGCTTTTTTTTCTGTAGATGCTTAAGAACGATTTTCCGAGCAGACTCAACTGAATCCCTGTGAAAAACGACTTTTTTACTTAGCCTGACCAAGACTCCCCTCTCGAACAGGCTATGTATCATATTTTTAAAATGCTTAGGATCAACTCCCTGTTTCAAACGAATCTCTTCTTCAAGAGGGGGAGCGAATCCTGATCTTTTAAACACATCTTCGATTTTCTGGATGAACTCCTGGTCTTTTGGCTTCATTTTAGCTTCATGGCCTACTAGACTAACGTCGGAATTTTTTCGTTGGATAGTTTTCTTTTCTAAAAGACCGCCGAGAACAGTTTTGAGAGTTTGGCTATCTGCAAGCCTGAGAAATCTCGCCCTGAGTTCTTCGTAAGGCATGAACATACGATGAGGATTTTTTTCCAGGTAGTTTTTGATAAAAGATATCAACTTATTCTCTAATTCAGCATATGATTGGCGATGAAGGTATTTTGTCTCTTTATACCCAGAAATCTTTATGATTTTTCCGGTTTTCCAGATATTCTCGACCGTTTTTTCTACAATGTCCTCCTTCTCCCCTCTCATCATTCTCACTTGTGAAGCACTAAGTGGCGTAAAACCAGAGTCCATAAAAACCTGCTCCACAACCTCAATCATATCCCCCTCAAGTCTCTTCAAACCTTGTAGAGTCTCGGAATCAAACCTCCTATGCTTCGGTGGTGCCGCCTCAAGGATCTCTCCTCCTCCGATTGTCATCACAGGTGAGAAAGTTCGAATAACATAGCGATCCCCAGGAAGAGCAACTGTCGGAGCTTCGAGAGCATACTGGACAAGAGCTTCCTTACCGGGCAGAAGGACATCATCCTCGAGAAAAACAAGCCTTGAAATTATCTCTGCTGTTCCTATGTGGAGTCTTACCCTTGTTCTATTCTTGAGTTGTTTCCCGTAGCTCTTCAACAAGCGAAGCCTGCCATCTAATCTGAAAGTGGGATTAAGAGAGGCAGGCTCGCCAGCACATTGGCCGCGGTGAAGTTTTTCTTTTTTAACATCCTGAAGATTTAAGGCGGTGCGTCGGCCTAAGATTGACTTTCCTACTTTTTGATGATGAACTTGAACTCCTCTTACCTTAGCTGAAATACCATCTGGAAAAATCTCCACTCTATCGCCCTCTTTTACTTCTCCAGAAAGAATCGTCCCTGCAATCACAGTCCCGAATCCACGTAAGGTAAAAACTCTATCAACCGGCATGCGAAAAATTCCGCTATCCGGTCTTTGAGCCACGGTTTTCCCAAGCTCCACAAGGGCTTGTTTTAAATCATCCACTCCCGTGCCATCCAATGCTGATACGGGTATAATCAGTGCATCTTCCAAAAAAGAACCTGTCAGGAAATCTTTAACCTGACGTTTTAGCTCACGGATTCGTTCTTCGTTAACCAGGTCAGCTTTTGTTAGAGCAACGATGCCCTTCTCTATTCCGAGAAGCCGGAGAATATCGAAATGCTCTCTTGTCTGGAGGCTAATTCCTTCATCAGCGGCAATAACAAGAAGGGCGGCATTGATATTGCTTGCTCCGGCAACCATTGTCTTGATGAGTTTTTCATGGCCAGGCACGTCTATAAAAACAATCTGCTTATCATAGCCAGGCATATCCATAAAAATGAATCCGAGCTCAATGGTAATGCCTCGGCGTTTCTCCTCTGCCAGGGTATCGGCGTCTATGCCGGTTAAGGCCTTTATAAGCAGAGTCTTGCCATGGTCGATATGGCCGGCAGTGCCGACAATGACATGCTCTGCATCTAACATTGCTCTTATTACCTACAACTAATGATGGATTATAGTATAGCAGAAAGAGTCCGATTGGCTAAATTCATTAAAGAAGGGAGCTATTTACTTTCTTTTTCAAAATCTATCTTTGAAAAAAGCTCTTTGTTTATTTCTTTTGTTTCTTTAGAAAGGGGAACAACTGTAAACGGAATTTCCAGTTTAAGAGTTTTTGGGGCCATGCAAGTCCGGTCATCGCAAGGCTGATATAAAAAATTTGCCTTCAATGAATGCTTTTTTTGGGCGATATCATCGCTTACTTTGATTAAAGCTCCCAGCAAAATCTCTCCTTCGTATACAGGAAGCTCAGCCTCAGAATAATCAAATCTTCCAGTTCCCGGTTTCGGGTAGTAAAGTTTTAAAACTTTTATTTTATCTCCTTCATCGATAATCAATTCTGAGGGAATGAGGAATTCATCATCAAGCTTTGGTCCGTTTATATGCCAGCCAGGGGTGATGCTTAAGAGAAATGCAACCTTGAAGGATTCTCCTGGATGAATCCCGTCATGAGAGATAAGTGTTTTAGCTGTCAAAATATCTTCTTCTTGGGCTTCGATAAGCGACGCTACAAAGAGAAACGAAAAACATATTAGAATAAAAAAGATCTCTGGTCGGGGAATTTCTCTCATATTTGCCTCAAATCTATTTTATATGCTTTAAAGCCTCATCAACTGCAGCGAGCAGTGGTTTTGAGGATATTTCTGAACCCACGGCGTTTTTCATCCAGACTTGAGGAATAATATCCCCAGCCACGCACATTCTTTCCATTTCTTCGCCCAGATTTTTACCCTCAAGGTAGTCTCCAATCTGAAAAGCGATAACGTGTCCGAGAGGATAATCAGGAATATAAATTGTCCTGTAAATCATGTGCGAGTAGATGGCGAGAATTGGCTGGTCTTTAATTCCTAAGATATCAGCATAATATTTATTCCACACTTCCTTGGCGATTGATATAACAGCTTCCTTCAGTTGTTCTGGACTTGCATCCGGATTTTTATAGAGCCAGTTCCAGACTTTCATCTCAACAAGGGAAACTCCCATTATTTCGTAGGCGTTCCAGAAATAGTCGAGTGCCATCAGGTGTTTTCGATTCTTGTCTTCACTTTTTAGTCCAAGAACATCAAGGTCTTTTTCTTGAAAAACAAAGGCAAAAGCCTCTGTAAAAGCGGTATTAGGAACTCCTATGAGCGAATAATAGTCAACCTTCTGAAGAGTTAGAGTTTGCTCAACACAGTGACCCAGTTCGTGCATGGCGATATTGAATCCTTTATAGTTCATTCCCGTTTTGGGAACCCTGGTTCTAAGATGCGCCTTCTCTGATTTCATATCCGCACCCCAGGCATGCCCTGCTCCTCTCGCTGGGTCAACTGCGATTTTTGGAGCGATAAACTCAGCCTGCTCCTTGGAAAATCCTAACTTCATCAGGATGTTCTTTAGATCTCCTTCAAAGGCTTTTACGTCGGGATATTTTTTGGCTACAATTTTATCAAGTTCTTCTTCTTTTATTTCTCCTCCTGGCTTAAATCCCGGATACCAGATATCAAAAGCTTGGAGTTTTCTTCCGAGCCTTTTCTGGATAAGTTTTCCGACCTTCTTTACCTGAGGAGATGAGACAAAACTGGTGAATAAAGCTTCAACTTCTGCTTCTGGTATTTCTCTTCCTGTCTCAAACACTCTTTTTATAAGATTTGGGAAATCAGGGTAATAAGGATCGACCATCTTAGCGCCCTTAAAATTGTTGAGAAAATGCTTGTAGCGAGTGAGAGGTTCTGGATTAAATGTAAGTTCTTTTTTGTCTTTATAAACTTTATTGGTAAAGGGATTCCAGTCGTATTCAGGACTGTTTATCACAATTTCCGGGATCTGCTGGTTTAATATTCTGAGCATGATTTCGTATATCATTTTCTGCTTGAAAAGACCTTCGGAATCAGCATATCTTGCTTTTAATTCATCTCTTAATCCCCAGTGGGTAATAAGTCTTAAATCTTCTGGGAAATAAGTCTTGAACTTTTTGTCAATTAATTTACCCATGTATATGTTGTACTCGTAAATGTACGAGCTTGAGTCAGAGTAATACTGAGATAATTTCTGATAGATTTCAGCCGGGACTCTTGAGCTGAACGAATCCCCCATTCTGGCGTAGGCCCATTCCTTTCTGCTCCATTTTGGTCCTAGTTCAGTTTTTCCGGATAGTGAATAACGGGGAAAATTCAGCAGAACAAAGAAAGCAATTTTATTGTTAAAAAAATCTTCCATGATATGAGCAGATGGATTGTACTGACTGAATATCCTATCTAACGGAAGAATCTTTCCCCAATCAAGATCAATGGGGCGATTTAAATCAAGTCTCATTTTGTTGAAGTGCCCTGATAGGATCTCAAAATTTGTCTCAAGCCTTTTAAAGTTCTCATCAAGCGAGTCCTCAGTTCCTATAAAATATTGTTCGCAGAATTGAACAAACTCTTTTGCACTTCCGTCGCTTTTTCTCCACAGCGAAGCAGCCTGATCTACACCTTTTTCAATCCTGAATTTTTGGGTTTCTCCGAACTTTTGAAGAAGTAATTCCTTTATTTTTTCTTTCGTCTCCAAATCTACGGCAGTCTCTTCTGCTTTAAGCTCCAATGAAGAAAAGATGAAGAAAAATACCATGAAAAAAAGAACAATCTTTTTCATTTTGAACCTCCTCTGTAAAAATGGGATTGTCCAGATTTGTTCTAATGAAGAAGAATATATTTCGATACAGTGAAAGTCAAGAGAGAGAAAAAATCACAAACAGGGACTTTTGAATAAAGAATTCGTAAAAAAACTATAGACAAAAAATCTATTTCTTCTCTTTCTTTTCTTCTTCCTGAGCTTTCTTTATCTGCTTTATCCTGTTTTCATACCTGGCTTTAACATCCTCATCTGCAAGCTCTACTGCCTTTTCTGCGGCTTTTAAAGCTTCTTCATATTTTTTTAGCTTAGTGTATACCTGGCTCACTGCATCCCAGGTACTAGCAGACGGGTAAATCTCAACAGCCTTTTTCGCTGCTTTTAAGGCACTATCCAAGTTTTCCCCTTGACCGGCCCAGAACCGCGCATACCTGCTTAACTCACTTGGTTGATCCTTGTATTTTTTTATAACCTCTGGTCCGAAGACTGCCAGCGCTTTATCTAATTTATCAAGCTTAATATATAACTCTGCTGCTCTTCGAGCACCATAACCACTATCAGGTCTCATTTTGATAGCTAAATCTATCATTTCTTCTGCGCTCTCTACATTCGCATCATTTCCCACCCAGAAACCTGCATAGTCAATAAGATTGTAAAACAAGTTGGAAACCTGTCTATCCATGAATGTTTTGCCATAAATTTCTTCAGCGCTGTCTTTATCTTCTTTTAGCACATGCAGCACCGCATAATTTTTCATATAGGAGGGGTCAGGATTGTACTTCATGATATCTTTAATCTTCTCAGCCAGTTCAATGCCCTTATCGAGGTTATCTTTATCTCTGATTATTCTGGAAACGTAAGAGCTAAGCACGTTCGGGTCTTCTGGCCATTTCGATGTATATTCTTCATAGAAAGCCGCTGCGTCTTCTTTAGAAGCGCGAGAACGATAATAGTAACTTAACCGCCCATAAGCGCTCTTCAACATCTTACTTTCTGGATATTTTTTAACAAATGCCTTAAGGGATTCTGGGTCGCTCTTTCGACTATATACTTTTATTGTTCCGATCGAAAACTCTGCATATTCAGTAAAGCTAACTTTTTCCTCGCGGTAGTCAGTTGCGCCCATTTTTCCTTCAGGGTCTATAGCCAAAACCTGTTGGTACAGCTCCAAAGCTTTTTCCACGTCGTATCTATCATCGTATTTCTCTGCAAGCTTAAAGATTACTTCTACGTTTTTTGGCTCCTTGGCGTACTTTTCAGAAAGGGATTTGAAAGTGTTAATCCCTTTAACCATTTTTTCGATACTCTCCAGGAACTTATCCGGAGGAGGGCCGTAGCCAACACGCCAGTCTACTTCTGAGCCATCACTGGCAAGCACCATAGTAGTAGGAGTAGCTCTGACGTTAAACCTTTTAAAAGTTTCATCGCCGATTTTCTCTCCCCTTGCAGCACGAAAGAGAACGAAGTTGGAGTTTAAGAACTCCTGGTATTTTTCATTTTGGTAGAACTGCTGATCCAGCAGTATACAGGACCCTCAGCCACCAGAGAAAAAGTCTAAAAGGACCATTTTGCCCTCTTTTTTTGATTGGGCAATGGCTTCATCCACGGTCCCTTTAAACCAATTCTGAGCAGTGGCAGAGGAAATGAGGAAAAGCGGAAGGATAAGAACTGATGCTAATCGTTTCTTCATTTAAACCTCCTCATCTCTGCGATGCTTTCGTTTAAATTACTATATAAATCACTATAAAAATAAATTATTTAATTGTCAAATAAAACTTGTCAGACGAGTCATTTTTCAGAATGGTGCTTTAGGATAATTTTACCTTTTGATTTTGAAACGATCTCTCCGATGATTGCGGCCTCCTTTATTCCCTTCTTTTTAAGGCGAGAGACAAGCTCTTCTCCTTTTTTTTCATTTATAGAGATAAGAAGTCCTCCTGAAGTCTGAGGGTCATAAAACACAGCTTGCATAGCCTCGTTTATGCCGTCCCTGGCTGCTACGTATTGAGATGCATATTCTCTGTTTCTCTCTACTCCCCCGGAAATAACTCCCTTCCTGACTAAATCCAAAACTCCGCTAAATACGGGAATGCTATCAAAATAGACCTCGGCCGTCACCCCGCTCTGGATTACTATTTCGCTCAGATGGCCGGCAAGACCAAAGCCAGTGATGTCTGTAGCAGTAGTAACACCCATTTCAATCATGACATCTGAAGCCGCCTTGTTTAGTTCAGCCATGGATTTACTGACAGCTTTCAAAGTTGAGAGCGGGGCCTTATCAATCTGGCTGGCAAACCCGACAATACCTGTCCCGATCGGCTTGGTGAGGACAAGAACATCACCAGGCCTAGCTTTATCATTGGTTATTATCTTTTTTGGATTGACCTCACCCGTAACAGAAAACCCGAATTTTACTTCGTTATCCTTTATGCTGTGTCCTCCGATAACCATAACACCTGCTTCTTTCATTTTATCGATTCCGCCCTGGAGCATCTTGTTCATGAGCTTGTAGCTTAGAGTCTCAATAGGAAACCCGATGACGGAGAGAGCTGTTAAGGGTTTGCCTCCCATGGCATAGATATCACTTAGTGAGTTTGCGGCTGCAATCTGGCCAAACGTATACGGGTCATCAACATTGGGGGTAAAAACATCCACGGACTGGACAAGGGCGAGCTCGTCGTTTATTTTGAAAACTCCGGCATCATCACAGGTATCTGCATTCACGAGAACTCTCGGGTCTGTAATTTTGGGCAAGCCGGAGAGCACCTTCTTCAGGTCATTCTGATTTATCTTGGAGGCACAGCCCGCATTCTCGACCAATTTAGTTAGAGGTATTTCCTCAGGCATATCCTCCAAGCGCTCCCCTGCACACAGGCAGACATTTTTTTCTTTCAACATTTCGCAGGGGCAAGGTTGTTTTGGATTACAGATACAGTGGCCTAATTCGATTGACCGACCCATAATGCGCTTTCTCTTCTCAAGGTCAATCACAGCTATCCCCTCCCCTTCTTCATAAGCCCCAAGAGTGCTTCTAAGACCAAAATGTCTTCATCTTCCTGAATGGTCCTGAAATCAAATAAAACCGCATCTTTTTGAATTCTGGTAAAGACGGGAGGCTTGTAATGGCGCAGCTTTTTTGCCAGATTTTCGGCAGAACCAGAAGCCGGTTTTATCCTTAGAAGCTTTGTTGGTATTGTTTCCACAGGCACAGAGCCGCTTCCAACCTGGGAGCCTCCACCAATAATCGTGATCTCTACTTTGTCTGAGATTTGAGCTCGAAGCTCCTTGGCTACCTTTTGGGCTCTTTTCTCAACTTCTTTTAGACTCGATGAAAACATTCTGTAAACAGGATGGGAGTCGCGCAGTCTTTCTCGGCTGAGAAAAAGTCGAAGAGTTGCTTCCATTGCGGCTATGGTTAATTTTCCGACTCGAAGAGCTCTGGAGAGCGGATTTTTTCTTATTTTCTGGATGATGGATGCTTTTCCCACGATAATACCGGCCTGAGGACCTCCTATGAGTTTATCCCCGCTAAAACAAGCTACATCCACTCCTGCTCGAATACTTCTCTGGACAAGAGGCTCAGTCTCGATTCCGAAGTCTTTTAGATCAACCAGAGCGCCGCTTCCAAGGTCGTCTATAAGAGGAATATTGTGTTTCCTAGAAAGCTCTACAAGTTCTTCTATGGAAGGTTCTTCTGTGAAACCAAGGATTCGATAATTGCTGTGATGAACCCTCATCATTGCCCCGGTTTCTTCAGAAATTGCTTCTGAGTAGTCGCGAAGATGTGTTTTGTTCGTTGTACCAACTTCTTTTAATGTGGCTCCGCTC
>WVZK01000091.1:0-329 GCA_011772475.1 Candidatus Aminicenantota bacterium
ATTATGTATTTTCATTTAGCTATTGTACATTTTATCGTACACATGTATTATTTATTGTTTATTTGTTTGCTATTTCGTACAATATTATAGAAATTCATTAATAAAATTGCAAATGGAAATTTATTAATAAAATTAGTTTCCTGCTTTCAGCTCTTTTCCCTTTTCATATGACTCCATTCTCCCTTACTACATTCAGGGTTGCTTTAACAAAAACTTTGAGTAAAAAATGATTGTTAATGTTTTTTATCGGAGAAAATACTGTAGGTTTTCATCTTATAACTTAATATTCTTTCTGTTATCCCAAGAGAGCGGGCAGCCTTGCTTTTGAC
>WVZK01000091.1:347-2337 GCA_011772475.1 Candidatus Aminicenantota bacterium
AGATAGTCCCTCGTCTGTCAATTCTTCCTCTTTCTTTTCCTTTAAGAATATGGGCAAATCGTCAGTGGTAATGACACTTCCTTCACAAAAGACAACAGCTCTCTCTATTATATTCTCCAGCTCTCTTATGTTTCCTGGGAAAAAATATTTAAGAAGAAAGTTCATAGCTTCTGCTGAAATTTCCTCAATTTCCTTTCCCTCTCTTTCGTTGTATTTTCTTATAAAATGATCAACTAAAGCAGGAATATCTTCCTTTCTCTCTTGGAGAGGAGGGACANNTTCTTTCATCAATTTCTCTAAATTCCTGTTTGTAGCTGCTATAATCCTTACATCAGGATTTAAAGGCTGGTAAGATCCGAGGCGATAAAATTCTTTTTCTTGAAGGAAGCGTAAGAGCTTGACTTGTAGTTGCGAGGGAAGATCTCCTATTTCGTCCAGAAAAATGGTCCCTCCTGATGCAGCCTCGAACTTTCCCGTTTTCCTCTCAAAGGCGCCAGTAAATGAACCCTTCTCTGCTCCAAAGAGCTCGCTTTCAATCAATGTTTCAGGAAGAGAAGGAATGTTGACCGCCAAGTAAGGTCCTTTCTTTCTCTTGGAGGAAAAATGAATTGTCTTGGCTACAAAGTCTTTTCCGGTCCCAGTTTCTCCTGAAATCAGGACAGTAGCATCACTCTTCGATGACCTGCCCCCCTGATATCGGTCCAGCAGTTGAGTTATAATTTGGCTGGACTGAACCTGCCCCCTTTTTAGGTCCATTTTCTAAGTTAGTTTTAAAATATGCAAGTCATTTTCGATAGTCCTTAGTGGCCGAATCATGGCCGGTTCAACAGGACGCTTCTGTTCCGCATATTCTACTGGAGAGATATTGCCTAAAGAGCTGTGAGGACGGTTTTCATTGTAATCTTGCCTCCACTCTTCGATTTTCTCCCTTGCATCATCTAAACTTAAAAACCAATGCTCGTTTAAGCACTCCAAACGGAACCGAGCATTAAAAGACTCGATATAGGCATTGTCTCCTGGTTTGCCTGGACGGGAAAAATCAAGTTTAACATGGTTCCAGTAGGCCCATAGATCTACGTCTTTACTGATGAATTCCGGGCCATTGTCCACTTGAATCGTTTTCGGTTTCCCATGCTCTTTGACAACCCTCTCCAAAACCTGAACAACCTCACACCCTCGGATGCGCTGTCCCACGTGGATGGCCAGACTTTCACGGGTATGATTGTCCACTAATGTTAAAAGCCGGATTCTGTGCCCATCAAAGAGCTGATCCGACATAAAATCCATACTCCAACACTCGTTTTTTTCATATGCTATAGGGCGCAGCTTCCGCTTTAAACAGGCCCTACGCCGCCTGGGAGGCTTGTTCCTCATGCTTAAGCCTTCTTCTCTGTACAACCTATAAACACGCTTGTGATTTACTTCCCAGCCCTCACGCCAAAGGAGTATGTGAAGGCGCCTATAACCATAGCCCACCCGGGCTGTGGCAAGCTCACGCAGACGCATCCTAAGGGCAACCTGAGGATCCGCCACACTCCTATAGCGTATCACAGAGCGAGCATAGGTCAGGTTCGAACAAGCCCTCCGTTCAGATATCTGGAACGAGTTTTCCATCTCTCGTACCAGTTCTCTCTTCACGGAGGGCCTCAGAGCTTTTTTGAGAGCACCTCCTGAAGCATCTGCTTATCAAGCGTCAGATCCGCCACCAGCTGTTTCAACCGGCGGTTTTCATCCTCAAGCTGTTTGAGCCGACGGATCTCTGCCACTCCCAAACCCCCAAACTTCTTCTTCCAGCGGTAAAAGGTTACCTCCGTGATCCCCAGCTTGCGGATAATCTCCGCCACCGGAGTACCGCTCTCAGCCTGACGTAAGGCAAAAGCAATTTGGGCCTCTGTGTACCGTTTTCTCTTCATTAAATCTCCTCCCCGGATGCTAATTCTACCATAAAAAACTAACATCCGTTCTGGACCAAAATCCAGGGAGCAGATCC
>WVZK01000191.1 GCA_011772475.1 Candidatus Aminicenantota bacterium
TTTGGATGCCCAGGGGTGAGCCATTGTAACCAAGGAATCAGCGACGTTTTGAATTTGGGTTCTATAAAGGAAGACTCCATGTTGCCTCAAAATAAAATCTTGATGAAATGATAAACGTTGCCTCATAAAAAAATCCATATGAAACTGTTTAAGGTAGCAGTTTGAAAGTTTATCATAAAAAACGGCCTTGTATTTTGCCCCAGGATCGATTTTCTCAAAGTAACCCATACCACAGCACCTCCTGAAAAACGGAGATCAAGCAGCATTTCTCCTCCTTTTTGATTTGTTCTCTGCCATACGAAGAAGCTTCTGCTGCAATCTGGTGATCTTTCTTTTTAAAGATGCAGGATTCAGGGTCGTATACTGCCTCTTTAACGCCTTTTTGGCAGATTTAGATATATGGGGGGAGTTAAGCACCCTATGATATGGGGTCTGAGCAATGTCATGCTTCTTTGTCACCCTGCTGCCAATCCTTGTCTTTTCAATAAGTTTCATCGAAGGCTGAAAAAAGTTCGTATATAGCCTTAAATGCCTGTAAAGCTCATTTATTATACGAAGTTCTTCTTCTGTATCATAGCGGAGATATCCTACCGCCCTTCTTACAACAGAGTAATTCTTCTGTTCCACAAAGCAATTGTCGTTTTTTCTGTAGCTTCTGCTTCTAGTAAAAGTAATATTCTCTTGCTGACAGTATTCGTAAAGGTGATGATTGATAAACTCTCCTCCACTGTCAGAATCAATCCCCAGAAGCTCAAAAGGAAGTCTTTTGCGTATGTCCTTCAGGGCTTCAAACACCCATACCTGGGCCTTGTTTTTCACTGCCTCGGTCTCTGTCCATGTCGTACATACATCGGTAACATCCAGAGTCTGCATAAACTCTCCCTTTGCATTGCCTCCGTCATGCCCCACAAGATCAATCTCCACAAATCCTGGCCTCTGTTCATCCCAGTCCGAGAATGTCCGTACAGGAATCTGATTCTTCAGCAGTGTGCCAGGCTTTGTGTTTGACCTGCCTTTGATCGTCTGCTTCCTCCGTTCTCCTGCTACCAGCCGGTCTATGGTAGATGCGCTCATACCAATAAGTTTTGCCCTGGTGTTTTCTGTAAGGGATATTTCTCCAAAATCCTCCAGCTTCTGCACTATTGGCCCCATTACAGGGGAAAGACGCTTCCCGCAGATACAGTCCATTATGTACCAGATCTTTATCAGAGCTTTTTTTACATCATCTGTGTAAGTCTTCTTCCGCCCCCGGCGGCCTGTTTTCCTCACATCTGCCTGTATCACCGTGTTTTTGCTGACTCTCTTGCGTTTGCCATGTGTGCTCAATACATATGAGGCATGTGTCCGACAGTACCCTGTCAGGGCTGTGAATTCATCAAGCATCTTGCCCTTTTGTTTTTTGCCCTCTTTCTGATACCTTGGAGCCAGAATTGCCACTGCCTTCTTCTTTTCCTTCATCGTTAACCTCATTTCCGCCTCCTGTTTTTGCTTTCTTCAGGAGACTATTTTTCATCTTTTTCGTCAAGATTTCTTTTTTGAGGCAACGATACTGTTTCGTTTCGATTTTTTATGAGGCAATTCGNNTAAAATACCTATAAATGCTAACAAATCACTACAGTGGATTTTGTTCCGCGCCAAAATCGGCACTCCACAAAACCACTGAGTTCTGGCGTTAGGGATAATAAATATGAAAACTGGTGGGAAGTTCAATGACGGATAATAAGAGTAATCCTATCAAAATACAAGATATAAATTTCCTTGAATATCTCGGAAAAGAAGAGCAAAATTTACTTACAAGTACAATTAAT
>WVZK01000122.1:0-236 GCA_011772475.1 Candidatus Aminicenantota bacterium
TCCTCCTAAGTAATTACTTCTGGTCTTGGTACTTTATTTTTCCGAAGTGAAATTGATTATATTCATGAAAAGCAGGTCTGTCAAAAAATCTGATAAATTCAAATCAATCATACTCTCCAGGAATGAAAAGATGATAAAGTCTAAAATAGATTCTTGATTGATTTGAGAGAAAGAGAAAAAGAGTGAGTGTGAGCGTGAGCATGAGTGTGAATAAGTGAGTGAGTGTGTGGGTATGA
>WVZK01000122.1:356-1536 GCA_011772475.1 Candidatus Aminicenantota bacterium
CGAATAAGTGTGTGTGTGTGTGTGTGTGTGTGTGTGTGTGTGTGTGTGTGTGTGTGTGTGTGTGTGTGTGTGTGTGTGTGTGTGTGTGTGTGTGAATCCGAACGAGCTCTTATTATCCGGAATGAGCCAGGAAGTGTTCAGAGACGTTAATTTCGTATTTATAAGGGTCTAAGGTCTTTACGATTTTCTTTTTAAACTTATCTGCTTCAGGGTCTCTCTCTGACAGGTCTATAATTCCTCCATCAATCTTATTGCCATCCTTATCAGCGATAATCTTCACCTTAGGGCAGGTAATAAGAGTTATCTCCGGATTTGTCTCCATCACGATGCCCCACTCCTCGCTATCAAGAACGACAAGGGATCCTATAGGATAGACTCCTATCATGTTGGTGAAAACCTTGAGCAAGGTAGTGTCAAATTCTGAACCGATTTTTTCCAGCATCCAGCCCGTGGCCTCTTCTCGTGTTGCGGTCTTCTTTCTGTAAGGTCTTTCGGTGGTCACAGCGTCAAAAAAATCGCATATTTTAACAATTTTGCTGAAGAAATCGATATGGTCCTTTTTCCAGTATTTAGGATAGCTCGCCCCCTCTAGGTTTGCCCAGATGTGGTGTTCCATGGCCACATTAATGGCGCTTACCGGAAGAATGCTCAATTCTTTAAGGCAAGCCAGTTTTTGAGCACCATGCCACGAGTGTGTTCTCATTATGGCAAATTCGTCATCGTCGAGCTTGCCCGGCTTATTCAGAATCTTTTCAGGAATCTCTAGCTTTCCCATGTCGTGAAAAAAAGCGCTTACTCCCAAGTCTACTAATTCTTTTCTTTCAAGACCTAATCTTCTTCCAAAACAAATGGCCAAGACGGTTACATTTGTCGAGTGATTAAGAGTGTATTCATCATAATTTTTTATATTCGTTAAGCCTACCATGAAAGATTCGTTCTGGCTTACAAGATTAATTATGGACTGCATCAGTCTTCGAGTGGTTTTTAACCAGACCCTTTTTTTCTGTTTCTCTCTCTCGACGACTTCTTTCAGGTGGGTTATGCTCTTGAAAAAGACTTTGATGGCTGATTGCTGAAGCTGCTCTTCTTGCACGCCTCCGGTCACTTCAAAAGGATGCATCTTCTCCAAAAATATATGACCTACTCCTTTCTCACCTAATACCGCCTCGAAATCTTCGAA
>WVZK01000122.1:1607-4343 GCA_011772475.1 Candidatus Aminicenantota bacterium
TCTGGAATTGTTGAAGAATAAGGTGTTTTCCCGAAACTGGAATGCTGCCTTCCCTTCGCTTTTTAAAATATTCTGAATTAAGTTAAAGAGAAGATTATTCTGCCTTATAAAGGTAAGATTATTGGGCTCATAGATTTGAGCGACCTTCATCGTTGAGGAAAGGCGGATAAATATCTCCTCTATTATCTTGGAGATAGACTTCTTGGTGTCTTCGATGTAATCCTTTCTTACTTTCTGGTCTTCTTCCATCGTTAAGAATCTTTCTCCTCTTTATTCTCATCCTTTGGTTCTTGCTTGATCTCGACTCTTGGTTCTTTTTTGGGCTCTTCTGCAGGCCGTTCCACTGATTTTGTTCTCATCAGTGCATGTTTACAGGCTTGTCTGATGACTTTATTTCGTAGCTTTGTCCCCCACTTTAGAATATCCTCAGCTTCAGGAGTACCCATTGCTCCCAGGGCGGAAACCGCGCTGAGGCGAGTCTCGTTCGTCTTATAAGCAAAGAAAATCCTCTTTTTTTTCAAAAGGGACCAGAGGAAATCACTAATCTCTTTGCTCTTGCTGCTGGCTAAAAATGTTAGAATCGCTTCTTTCTCCCTCCTGCCTTTTTCCCTGAAACCTTTTTCATGAGCCATCTTCTTAACATAATCCACGGTAGCGCTATCTCCAAGATATCTAAGGTTCTTGAGAGCTGCTGAGCGAATCTCAGCATCCTCATCAGGAAGGAATTTTAAAAGGATCTTGTTTGAAGCCTCATTCCCATATTTTCCCAGGGCTCCGATAACATCAAGCCTTATTGCTTTATCCGGATGATTAACGAAACCTTCAAGCTGGGATATTTCTGTTCCTTCGCCTGTTGTCGCCAGTATGCTTATGATTTCTCTTGTCAGAGAAGCTGACTGGCCTCTGGCAAGATTGAGAAGAGAATTTAGGTCCTGTTTTCCGATTTTCCTCAAAAAAGTGGAAGCCTTCTGCCTGGAATAAGGAAATCTTGACTCCTCCCAAATCGCGACCACAACTGGAAAAGCGCCAACACCTAGAATCTCCAGATAATTGAAGAAAGTGTCAAAATCTTTGACCTGCCCTTCCGAGTATATCTTTTTCAAGCTCGTGATAGATTCAGGCTTTTTTGCGTTCTCAAAGATTCTATCCAGCAATTTCGCCCTTTCTTCAGATTTGGGAGAGATAATTTTCTTTAACTCTTCAACCCTGTTCAGCATTGATAGGCCCATTGGGAAGTCAGCTTTGTCCAGAACTTTTTGATGGCTCTCGATAAGAACTCCTATAACGTCCGCGAATTCCGCATCTCTTTGCTCATAAAAGAGGAGCTCAAACAGCAAGTCTATCATCTCACGCACATGAGAAGTTCTCCTGCTCTCCTCGACCATGGACTCAACCTCAGGAAATTCATCCCTGCTTATAGCACCCACCTCAGTACTCGGAAGGATGTCAGCTCCAGCTTCGTCTTCTGCTACTTCGTAATCTCCCGCTCCTTTTTCTCTTCCCTCCTGTATCGCTAGACTAAGGTCTTTTTTAAAGAGTTCTTCATCCTCGGGGGTCATCTCCATCTTTCCCTTGGCAAATCCCGCTTTATCGAAAGGCATTATTTCTTCAGTCGGTTCTCCGATATCCTGGTCAAGAAACTCATCGATGGAATAATATCTAATATAAATAAAATTCTTTTCCCAAAGAGAGTTAACAATATCAGCATCTTCTGGAGGAAGGTCAGAAACTTCGCTTATGGTCCTGAAAAATTCAAAAAGCTCTTCTTTGCCCAGGCCTCTATGAAAAGACAGCTCTCTTATCCCATCCTTATAAAAGAGGAAGGGAAGGCTTTTCCTTCTTTCCTCGTCCTGGAAGACTATCTCTCCCTTGAAAGAAAAACTAAATTCTCCTACCTGCATTGACAATTCTTCATATTCTCTAAGAAATGCTTCAATCTGGTTACTGAATAAATCTATGGATTTTGCAACGGAGGGATTTTCTGGAGGATAGAGCTTTATCAGAGAGAAAGTCTTTTTAAAAAACTGGATAACATTCTTAGCCTTATTAACTTCAGCAGGATCGGCCTTGGGTTTCTCTTCTTCTTTTTCTGGTTTCTCCTGAAATGGCTGGGGTCTCTCTGGTGGTGGCTCGGGCTTCTCTGGTACTGGCTGGGGTCTCTCTGGTGCTGGCTCGGGCTTCTCTGGTATTGGCTCAGGTTTTTCTTCCTCTGGTCTGGGTTTCTCTTCCTCAGGGCTGGGCTTCTCTTCCTCTTGCTCTGGTTTCCGCTGCTCTACCTGAGGTTTCTCTTCTTCTGGCTCAGGCTTCTCCTGCTCCGGGCTGGGCTTGTCCCGCTCAGACACGGGCTTCTCTTCTTCTTCAGTATCTTTTTTGTCTTTTAAATCTTCCGGGTCCATTTCAAGAACTCTTTCATTACGAAATATTATTTATTATTAATCAGACGAAACTCTTCACATGTAGGGAGTAACTCCCTTAGCCAAACCTTGTCCCTTTTTCTCATAATCCTTGCATATTCTATACCATTTCGTCGTTTTTGTCATCCTTTATCTCTCAGAAATCCGTCGCGGGGATACGACTTATCAAATATACATCTTTATTCATACTGAATAAAAGGTGAGTTTGATGAATCAAACCCCTACAAAAAGAGCAAAAAAAAAAGAAATTTGAAATTGATAAATTAATTAGGGTATATTTAGAAAACCTGTAGATAAGAATATTACGTTTTTAGGAAGAAAA
>WVZK01000122.1:4353-4938 GCA_011772475.1 Candidatus Aminicenantota bacterium
TCTTCGTTTTTATCTTTGTTTTAATCTTTCTATCAAGTCTCACTATATCGGCTCAAGATCCGTATAAGCTGCCGCCAAAAGAAGTCGTGGATATAGTGGACGCACTTCCTCTACCCCGGGCATACATGAGCCCCAAAGGGGATTTCATGCTCCTTGCCGAATACGAATCCATGCCTTCTATCGCCTACATGTCTCAGCCCCTGCTCAGGATCGCAGGGATGAGGATCACACCAAAGTACAACAGCCGCCAGCAAACAAGCTTTAACACAGGCTTCACGATCAAGTCGATAAAAGCCGGATCAACAAAGCGAATCAATCTTCCCAAAGGCGCAAAATTCGGTTCTCCAAGCTGGTCTCTTGACGGTTCATGGATTGCCTTCCCGCGCTATACAGATAAAGGTATTGAATTATGGGCAGCTAACACCAAAACCGGAAAGGCAAAGGCTCTCACAGGACCGGTAATCAACGCCACCATAAACTCCGGTTTTACATGGCTCCAAGACAGCCGGCATCTCCTGGTTTACACCATCCTGGAAAACCGCGGAGACCCTCCCCAAGCACCCGAAGTCCCTGTCGGCCCCAATA
>WVZK01000010.1:0-312 GCA_011772475.1 Candidatus Aminicenantota bacterium
TTATTATAGAATTTATATGTATAATAAATTGATTACGCTTGTTAATTTTCTTGAAATATTATTAGATCGAAAAGATTTAGAGGAGAAAAAATGAAAAAACTACTTTTAACAATTCTTTTCATTGTATCGCTCACACTTTTATCAAACGCACAGGGAAAATTGGAAATTGGGGCCCACTACTCTAGTTGGGGCACAGGTTATGTTATCGTAGATCCAGAGAGTTATATATCTGATGCATTCAATGCGTATGACGGGTCAATTAAACTCGACCCACATGGCCATAATTTCGGCTTTGAGCTCCGATTTTTTCCG
>WVZK01000010.1:323-658 GCA_011772475.1 Candidatus Aminicenantota bacterium
TTTTCTATTGGAATTTCTTACGAACGAAACTATTTCAAAGCAGATCTCAGTGGCTCTTACACCGAAACAATAGTGGGTGGAACCGTCACCAAAACAGGAAACGGAAAAATTGATTTGACTCCTCATTCCTTCAATATGGATTTCCGCTGGGAAATAATCCCCAGTTCAAGAGTACACCCTTATATTGGAATTGGCTTTGGAGTCGGCCCCCTTAATGGGGACGTTACATTTACGACTGTGACCGAAACCGACATAGGCGGCTCTACCACCACTGAAACCGAAACAGAAATATTGACACTGAAGGAAGCTATCGAAAATATCGAAGTGGAACAGGG
>WVZK01000010.1:663-15428 GCA_011772475.1 Candidatus Aminicenantota bacterium
ATAACATTTACTTGCTGGGAGAGGGAGCTTTTTATGATGGGTTCATTATAAGAGGAGGTCTCTCCTACCGGTTTTAATTAAAAGTCGCATCACCACATTTATTGTTAAAGACTTCTTTTAAAACTTTTGTATAAATGTTAAACGTTGAGAGGCAACTCTCATAATTTAAGTTTCACCAAGGAGTTTCTTTGTGAGGTCCACTGCAGAGGCAGCATCTGGAGCATATCCATCCGCATCTATTTGGTCAGCATAAGACTCGGTGACAGGGGCGCCACCAATTATTACTTTTACATTTTCCCTTAAACCCGCATTCTTTAGTAAATCTATTGTTTCTTTCATGTAGATCATGGTAGTAGTCAAAAGAGCCGACATCCCTACAATATCTGCACGCTCCTTTTTGACGAATTCCAAGAATTTTTCTTTAGGAACATCAGCCCCAAGGTCTATTACATCAAAGCCAGCTCCTTGGAGGAGCATGGCCACTATATTCTTCCCGATATCATGCAAATCGCCTTTTACAGTTCCGATTACAACTTTTCCTTTTGATTTAACATTCGACTCAGCTAAAAGAGGCTTGATAATACCCAGTCCTGAGTACATTGATTTTGCAGAAATTAGGACTTCTGGAATAAAAATTTCGTTGTTCTTAAATTTCTCGCTAACGATATTCATTCCTGCAACTAAACCATTGTTTAAAATATCCTCTGCGGAAATTTCCTCTGCAAGAGCTTTCTTGGTTAGTACCTCAACAGAATCTGAATTACCTTGTTGAACTTCATCTGCTATCTGCTCAAAAATGTTCACCTTTTCCTCCCATGAAAAAGAAGATTTTACGGGAGATTTCCAAATACTCTCCGCCCACGCAATCTTCCTTAAACTACGTAATCGTCCTCTTCCATCATTCGCAGCTCTTCAGCTATCGCCTTCCTTACTTTTTCCGGCATATCTTTCTCCCTTTCCAGCATCGGCTTCAACCCCTTCCCCACTCCGTCGTTTATGAAGTGAGGTTTTATGAATTCTGAATTCCAGGTTCTCTCTTCGAAAGAACGGCTTTCTAATGTTTCAAAGAAACTCTTAATCCCCTTCTTTTTATCCCCCTCTATCTCCCGGAAATAGGATCCGTAGATATGAAGAGAGTCGCTTATATCCACATACCTGCCCAGTTTCACCTTTTTTTTCGTCTTCTTGGAGATCTCCTCCGCAATCTTTCTCATGAGCGTTGTCAGGGCGATGACATTCTCAAACCATGCCTTGAATAGATCCCGGCTCCGCCAATGAGTATTCATGTTATAGATATATCCACCCTCTCCATCGTCACAAAGTCTGCCCCAGACTCGCTGCAGACAGGGCGGGTCTTCTGTGGGCGGGTCGAGTTTTGGATTCCAGGTTATGGCCTGGGCTCGCCTGGTGTAACCGGTCTTAGAAAGCTTATCAATCATGGCTCCTATTTGATTCACCACCTTATCCTCGATCCTGTACTCAAAGAGCCGACCATGGTAAGTATAGGTCCAGCGGGTGTCTTTGCTTTTAGCACCCTTCAAAATTTCTTCCAGCGGCTTGACCCAGTAATCGTGGGCACCGTGAACTACCTCCATAACATACTCTGCCAATCCACCTAGACCATCGGCAAAGGAGCGGTGGAACCGAGGCTGACCAAACGGATCACGAACAATGATTATCACTGTCGCATCTCGGCTCGGCGGGTCTCCAGGATGATCATACTCAGTCCTGATGCTTGCACCTTTCTCCCAGACTTCCCTGATAGCCTTCTCATAGGCGCGAGGGATCGTATCCTCATCAACGTTTAAAACAGGGATGTTTCCTGATTCCATTAATCCTCCTCAGGATAAGAACGAATCATTAATTAACAGCTCGAATCCACATCAAACTAACATTAATTGCTATAAAATGAAATAAATTCTTGTTGATATAAGATAAAATATCTGCTGGCTGAACCCCAAGGATTAATATAAGACTTTATCTTCACCAAGTTTCTTAATCCTCTCGTTGATCTCATCAATTATCAGATCTTTCCGTACCAGCAAAGCGTTTATTTCCCTATCGGTAAGGTATTCTCCAACGGCATCTTTAATCGCTTCAAAATTCAAGGCCTTTAGTTTCTCGAAAAATGCCCGAGGAAGCTCTTTCATAACCTTTGGGCCCTCTTTATGTTTCTCAGTGTAAATGAGACTCTGTGTGAATTTTTTGGAGGTCCGGAAAGATCGGGAGTGGTCAGGAAGGATAATCCGCCAGTCCTTTGTTATGAAAAAATTCCCCGCATGCCTGTCATCATTCGCTATCAAGTTATCCCAAGCCCACCGCAAGTAGGTAGTCCTGTTATAGTAAAAGACTTTATAAGAAGGAACTTTGATTTTCTGCTCATTCTTCACCTTAGCTTTTATCCAATAATCCACCCAAAGTTGACAGGAACCACGATTCCCTCGAAATCTTTTTTCTACAGTGGGAGAAACCATGTTTAAGCTTAAATACTTGTCCAATCGGTAGGCTGCGATTTCCCATCTCCAGTTTTCTATAGATCCCTTGCTCCTGCCTTCTATATCTTTCCACACGGCTTGCCGTTTGATACCATCCTTTTCCAAGGTCAGCACCCAGGGTTCGGTGACTGCTTCTCGACTCTTCATCTGGTAAAAACTTGTGATTTCTGCTGTCTTGAGGAATTCTTCCCATTTGGCTCTTTCTGCAAGTTCCTCCGGAGTAAACTGAGCTATAGAATGAAAATGAACGCCCAGAAAAAAAATGAAGAAAAAAAGAATAATGATTTTATTTCTCTTTTTCTTTCTTCCTTTGTCACCGAAAATAATTTTATCAGCCACTTCACACCTATCTGCAAATATCGCCTCTCTTGTTAATTCTTTTATCAAAATTACATTTTGGGCATTTCATAGCCAATATTATCTCATTTAGCAGGCGAAAGAATAACAATTAATGCGGATTGAGTCAAATGTAGTGCGAGATGGCGTTGACATAATACTGAAGAAGGTTAATCTCTCCTGGCGCTGCCCGGAACCGGTCGTTCTCTTCTTGAACAAGGTGCCTCAGAGTTAACATGCGCAATCCGACTTCAACCGTATAATCCTGATCGCTTCGGGGAATATAAACGAGAGCTCCTTTCTTTTCAAGCTCGCTAATCAAGATTTGTACGCGAGCCTTTATTTCCTGCCTGGAAAAAGTCTTATCTGGACTTTCCGCGAAAACCGAGGCAACCAACGACACAGGTGCTACAGGAATAGTCTTTGCTACGGCTTGCATCAGACCTTGGGCCAGAAATTGCACCTTTTCTATGCGCGTTTTCTTATCGGTGGTTCGGAAATCAATATTGTGTCTCTTCGAATAGAGTCGCATGGAAATGGGAGTCCCAAAGCTTACCACAGCATAACCGTAACGATACCAGCCACCCCTTAACATCAGCCAGAGGTTATGAATGATAAAAAGTGACGTTGTCTTAATTACACTGATTCGCGATTTTCTTGAAGCATCTTTATCTAAGCTCAACAGTGATGAACGATCCTCCAGCACTCGGTCATAATTAACTCCAACAGGGATGAAAACAAGATCGCGTCCTTTTTTCGGATCGAAACTGCGAAGCATATAATCCAGCAAGCCAATCCTCGGGTCGCCCAACCTGCCATCCTTCGTCAACCTGCCCTCTGGGAATATCGCCTGGACAACTCCACCTTCGGTCGCCATCTGCACATAACGGGCTAAAACAGAACGGTATAAGGTATCCCGCGAACCTCGTCTTACGAAATAGCCTCCTAAGACACGGATTAGCTGCTGCAGGGGCCAGATTCGCGCCCACTCGCCCACGGCAAAGCTCATCGCTACTCTGTTCATGGCCAGGTGAGCAAGCAAGATGTAATCTAAGTTGCTACGATGATTCATAACGAACACAACGCTTGATCGGGGATCAACCTTTGCCAGACCTTCTTCGTCAATAGAGCCCACGCGAACACGGTAGAGTACTTTCAACAGAGACCTGCTTAGCCAGTTACCCAGCCGAAAGTAGACATACGCATTGAAGGAAGGCACTATTTCATTCGCATATCGCTTCACTTTTTCCATGGCTAATTCGTTCGGAACACCTTGTTCCTTGCAATATTCTTTTGCTGCCTCGACTACTTCATTATCGTAAATCAAGCGATCAACGATTACGCGGCGCTTTGTTAGTTCAAAAGCTGGAAGCCGAACGTCAAGCTTTTTGTTTATCTGATCTATGACTATGTTCACCCGACGCCGGAAATACCAACGGACGCTGGGAAGGAGCAGGTGATCCAGCAGAGCCCAAACCGCTAACGCACCCCCGATAATAACCAGCCACAGCGGAAGGCTAACGATCTCCTTCATTTTTCACCCTTTTCAAATACGCCATGCTCCAGGAAGTAAATCACCTGTTGTATGACATCTTCGCTTTTCATGATGAATGCGTGGGTTTGGGGCAGGAGCAGGAAATCTTTCATGCCGGAAACCTTAGTCCGCTCGACTGAGACTACTCCGTCATCTGGGCCTGGAACTATAATAGAATACAGGGGATTAAAGCTTCTGTTGCCTGCTATCACACCCAGTTCAAAATCAACAGATCCCAATTTCAGGGGAACACTCTTTTTATCTGTGCCCAGTTGTCGGCCAGCTGGACCATTGAGTTTTTTGAAGAAATAGCTGTCACCCAGGCTATCCACTAGCTCACTTCCTTGATTGGGCGGACTAATCATCACGACTCTTCCAAGATTGGGCAATTTATGGTTTTTTAAATAATAACGAACAACGATACCGCCCATAGAATGGGTAACAAAGTGTATTTTTGATTGAGGATTCTCGCTGTATCGCTCAACAATATTATTCAATATATCATCTGCCAAGTATTCTATCGGATATTTCGTAGAGGGATAACCGACATTCACGACTTTGTAGCCAAGGCTTGACAGGCTTTTTCCTATTTTCTCCATGGAACGCTTCGATTGTCCAATACCATGGAGCAAGATTACATAATCATTTTTTTCCTGGTTTACAGGCTGGGCAAGCACAACATATCTGAAGGAAGAGGCCAGGAAAAATAGAGCAAGAAAGATATGTGCTATTTTTTTTAAGTTTTTCTGCATACGATAATCGCCTTTCCAATAGCTTATATCATGGGAAAAATGAAGGTCAAGAGCGAAAAAAAAGGAAAAAGGCAGGAAAACGGGGACAGGCTACTTTTTCATTAAGGGAGATATTCTCTCTGGGATTAGGGTTTGAAATCGAGGAAAGATTTTTTCCCGCACTCTCTTATTTAGAGTATTCCCTAAGATAAGACACAACCTAAGTAACAGAAAAAGTAGCCTGTCCCATTTTTTTGTCCCTTTTTTACCCCTTTTGCTATACTGAGTTGCTTAAAATGATATGTTGACATATAAAATGCTTGAAATTATAATACACGCGTAAGCAGGGGAAAAGCGATTTGAGAGGCGAAATGCCGAGAAAGAGACAAGGAAGGAAGAAAAAAGACAACTCTGCCGAAGAAGGCATTCCCCAAGGTATAGCGCGCTTGGGACCATCTCTTTTTCTGAAAGGCGAATTATCTGGCGAGGAAGACGTAGTTATTGAAGGACAATATAGAGGGAAAATAGACCTCGCAAATCACAATATCTTAGTGGGACATGGAGCCAAAGTCAAAGGTGATATTCACGTTAAGAATATTACTATAAACGGAACCGTAGAAGGAAATATTAATGCTTCAGGAAGAATCTTTATTTCAAAAGAAGGTCAGATAAAAGGAGATCTCAGAGCTCCCAAAATCTCGATCATGGAGGGAGCGAAGTTCAAAGGTAGCGTGAGAATAGATAAAGACCTCAAAGAGATTTCAGATACTGATGAAGAAATCGATATTCTTGCCATCAAATCTGAAGACAAGACAAAGGAAAAAACGACATTCGAGCTTGTCTGATTTTATAACTATTAATAAGTCTTCCTGTTTCTCCTTTTAATTAGCACCAAAACATCAACCTAGGGCTAAGCACTGCTTAAATGCCGTACCCTTCAAAAAAACGTGGGATTGAACTCTAATCTTTTAATTTTTGTTATAATGGAGCTGATGAAAAAATTTAAGCTCTTTTCTGATTTCAATCCCAAGGGAGATCAAACAAAAGCTATCCAAGAACTCTACGAAGGTCTGGAAAAGAAAGCCAAGCATCAGGTATTAATGGGAGTCACCGGTTCGGGCAAAACGTTCACCATAGCCAACATCATCGAAAAAGCATCAAGGCCCGTGCTTGTTATCTCCCACAACAAAACCCTGGCAGCTCAGCTTTACCAGGAATTTCGCCGCTTCTTCCCTGAGAATTCCGTAGAATATTTTGTCAGCTATTATGACTACTACCAGCCTGAAGCCTACATTCCAGCCACAAACACTTTCATCGCAAAAGAAGCGACGATCAATGATGAGATAGACCGACTCAGGTTATGCGCAACAAACTCTCTTTTCCAGAGAAAGGACGTTATAATTGTCGCATCGGTTTCTTGTATCTACGGTATCGGTTCACCTGAGACCTACTATTCCATGAGCTTCACTTTTGAAAAAAACCAGCATATAACTCGGAAAAACCTGCTCAAGAACCTTGTCGATATGCAGTATGAAAGAGAAGAGGCCAATTTCAGAAGAGGAACTTTTCGAGTAAGAGGAGATATTATTGAGGTATTCCCCTCTTATGAAGAGTTTGCCTACAGGATTGAACTCGATGAAAACAAAATCATAAAAATCTCTTCTATAGATCCTCTTCTGGGCAAAACTTTAGATTCCTTTGATAAGATTCTCATCTATCCCAGGACTTTCTTCTCAACTCCGCCCGATATTCTCGACTTCACTATTCGCAACGTGGAAAAAGAGCTCGAGGAGAGGATTGCCTTCTTCAACAAGAAAGGCAAATTTATCGAAGCGAACAGGATTGAGGAACGAACTCTGTATGATCTGGAGATGTTGAGAGAATTTGGCTATTGTCCCGGAATAGAAAATTATTCTCTTTATCTAAGCCAGCGAAAACCTGGAGAGCCTCCCTATACACTTCTCGATTACTTTCCTTCTGATTTCCTGACCATTATTGATGAATCTCATGTCACCATACCCCAGGTTGGAGGAATGTACCATGGCGATCGATCCCGGAAGCTGACACTTGTTGAACACGGTTTTCGTCTGCCCTCTGCTGTTGACAACAGACCTCTTAATTTTGAGGAGTTTGAAAGCAGGGTGAATCAAGTCCTTTATGTCTCGGCCACTCCTGGCCCATACGAACTAAAGAAAACAGGGAAGAAGGTTGTTGAACAAATCATAAGGCCCACAGGTCTCACAGACCCTGATATCGAAGTCCGTTCTATAAAAGGTCAAGTCGATGATTTGATGGCCGAAATAACAAAAAGAGCTAAAAAGAGTGAACGAACATTAGTGACGACATTGACCAAGAAAATGGCTGAAAACCTATCCCGTCATTACCATGAGCTTGGACTCAGAGTTCGCTATCTCCACTCCGAAATTGATACACTGGACCGAGTTAAGATATTGAGAGACCTCAGAAAAGGAAATTTTGATGCTCTGATAGGCATAAATCTCTTGAGGGAAGGACTCGATTTACCCGAAGTCTCATTGGTCGCTATCCTGGACGCTGACAAAGAGGGATTCCTCCGTTCTACAAGCTCACTCATACAGACTTTTGGACGGGCGGCCAGGAATTTGGCGGGCAAAACCATTCTGTATGCAGACGTCATGACAGACTCCATGAAAAGAGCCATTTTTGAGACAAACAGAAGGAGAAAACTTCAACAGGAATATAACAAAAAAAACAATATCACTCCTCGCTCCATCAAAAAAAGAATCGATGAAGTCTTGACCAGCATCTACGAAAGAGATTACTTTGATTACTCGCGGATTTCTGAAGACAAAGATATATATTTTTCGCCCCAGAAGAGAAAACAGAAAATGGAGAGTCTTGAAAAATTGATGAAAGAAGCTGCCAGGAACTTGGAGTTTGAAAAAGCTGCCCGATTAAGGGATGAGTTGACGAAACTGAAAAAAAGAGAATTAGAGATTGGTCTATGATGAGGAATGACGCAAAAAAGCTGAGATTATGAGCGATTTAAAATCAAAGATAAAGAACCTGCCAAAAAAGCCGGGCATTTATTTTTTCAAGGACAGAGAAGGGGAGGTCATATACATCGGGAAAGCGCAGTCTCTAAAGGATAGGGTTAAGTCCTATTTTCTCCCCACTTCTGATGCAAAAATAAAAAAGATTCTCTCTGAAACAGAAGAAATCGATTTTATACTCACCGATTCTGCAAAAGAAGCCGCTTTCCTCGAGAATAATTTCATCCGTCAACACCAACCAAAGTTCAACCTCAGGCTAAAAGACGACAAGAGCTTCCCTTACCTGAAATTGACACTCCAGGAGAAATTCCCCGCAATATACTTGACGAGGAGAGTTGAAGAGGATGGCGCCAAATATTTCGGCCCTTTTAGCCCTGCCCAGGAGGCTCGAAACACAATTCATCTCAGCTCAAAATATTTTGGTATAAGAACATGCCAAGAAGCTGTTCCCGGGAAGAGGAAAAGACCCTGTCTTGATTTCGACCTGAAGCTTTGTTCAGCTCCTTGTGTTGAATACATCTCAGAGTCAGACTACAGGGATAGTATCAAGAACGCTCTTCTCTTTCTTGAAGGAAAAACAGAGGAACTTCTGAAAGTTCTAAAAAAGAAAATGCAGGAAGCAGCTGCCAGCCAGGAATTTGAGCAAGCTGCTCACTGGAGAGATATCATCCACACCATCGGAGAAATAAAAGCAAAGCCCAAGCTCATTTCAGTGGGAATGGAAAACAAAGATATTTTTGGCTACTCAAGAGAAAATAAAAGCGTAGCCCTTTATGTTTTTTTCATGAGAAAAGGCAAGGTAATCGAATCAGAAGACATATTTTTTCAGGAGAAAGAGGAGATTTCTGACAAAGAAATCCTTTCCAATCACCTGAAAAGATTTTATAAACAAATAAAAAGCTTGCCGGATAAAATTCTTTTGCCCTTTGCGCCAGAAGATAAGGACGGAATCCTAAAAATGCTCTTGAAACTGAAGCGAACTAAAATTGAAATCATCGTCCCTCGCAAAGGAGAGAATAAGAAGTTAGTGGACTTGGCCAGCAGCAATGCTGAAATTTTGTTGAGGAAAAAATATGAAGGACTTGCGCCGCTGATGCAGATAAAAGAACTCTTTAACCTAAAATCCTTCCCTGAGCGCATCGAGGGGTTCGATATTTCTAACATAGGGGGTGAAGAATCCGTAGGGTCCCTTGTTGTCTTCGAGAACGGAAAACCTCAGAAAAATGATTACAGGAAATACAAAATCCAGGCTGTGACAGGACCGAATGATGTTGCCAGCCTTCAAGAAGTCATCCGAAGAAGGTACAAAAGACACCTGGAGGAAAAGAAGGCTTTGCCTGATTTAATTCTGGTGGATGGGGGGAAGGGCCAGCTTAATGCTGCCGTTGGAGCCCTCGAAGATTTAGGGATAGGCCATCAACCCGTGGTTTCTCTGGCAAAAAAGGAAGAAACGATCTTCGCTCCTGATCGAAAAAAAGGAATAAAGTTAGAAAGAACATCACCCGCCTTGAAACTTTTCCAAAATATTAGAGATGAAGCTCACCGTTTTGCTCTCTCTTTTCACCGCTTGAGAAGAGAAAAGAGAAGCTTCGAATCCCGACTTGATAGAATTCCTGGTTTAGGCAAAAAGAGGAAAGCTGCCTTGCTTGATAAATATAAGGACATAGAAGCTATAAAAAACGCTTCTCCTGAGGATCTGACAAAGATAATCGGGGCGAAAACTGCCCTGGCCATTCTCATAGAATTGAATAAGTAGGAGCTTGATATATATATTGTGTAGGGGCTTGATTTATTGTAGGGGTCTGATTTATCAAACCCACCGGTTGAATATAAAAAATGAATTGCAAATGATGGATTCATCGAGCCCGTTATTTTTGTAGGGGTTTGATTTATCAAACCCACCTTATCTTAATCTTATGAATATTATGAATATGAGGATTCGATGCATCAAGCCGGAATAGATCATGAAGGGAAAAACTTTAATTAAAAAACGATATAATATATACTCGATAAAACATACAACTTGCGAGATGCGCTGATGGCCAGGAGATTAATATGGTAAAGGGAATCGGGATAGATCTGATTGAAGTGGAACGTGTCAAAAAAACAGCGGAAAAAAATCCTAAATTTTTAGAGAGGATCTTCACTTCCCGAGAAGTCAGTTATTGTCTAGGAAAGAGGAACAAATATCAGCATTTTGCAGCCCGCTTTGCAGCCAAGGAAGCCTTTTTTAAAGCAATCGGAAGAAGGATAAACTGGAAAGACGTTGAACTTATCAATGCTCCTTCTGGAAAGCCTCAGTTAGAGATAAAATCGAAGGAAAGATTTTCCTTTGACGAAGCCCATGTTTCCATCTCTCACTTGAAAGAATACGCGCTGGCAATGGTTACCCTTGAAGGAAAAAAATAGAATTCTCACTCTTCTTTTTATATTTGAAATTTTTCAAGGCTAAGATCCAAATCAACTTTTGCGAGGTGACTATGAAAAAAGCAACCTGTATCATGCTTCTTGCTATGTTGCCTGTCTTCGTTTTTGGCAAGAAGGAGCCTGACCGTGTTACTGTCCAGCACATTTTGATCGCCTTTAAAGGTTCAATCCCGAAGGAAGATGTGACTCGTACTCGGGATGAGGCTAAAATACTGGCAAAAGAAATTTTTGAGAGAGCCAAGAAAGGTGAAGACTTTGACGCTCTGGTTAAAGAATACACTGATGATCAGTATCCAGGCATTTATAAGATGTCAAATATCGGTATTGATCCTGATAAAAGCAAAGAAGAGTACTCTCGTGCCCTAATGGTAAAAGCGTTTGGCGATGTGAGCTTTAAGCTTGGCGTGAATGATATCGGCCTTGCAGAGTACGACCCTGAAACAAGCAAATACGGATGGCATATCATAAAAAGGATTGAATAAATTAATCTGATTAGAATCCAGGCTATTTTATTAATATCAACCTAACAAGCAGGCTAATTATTACTGCCACGCCTGTGTTTAAACCCATCGAGAGAAAAGCCACCCTCTTCCCCACTTCCTTCCAAAGGATGGCCACAGTCGAAAGACAGGGTATGAAAAAGCTTATAAAAACAGTAAAAACGATAAGCTGCTCTCTGGAAATTAAGGTCATCAAATCCTGGTAGCTTACTCCAAGGGCCTGAAGCATCATTATCAAAGAGAGTTCTTTTCTTAAAAAACCAAATATAAGAGTCACTCCGAGTTCTTGAGGCAGGCCAAGCCCCTTTTCAACCAGGGGAGAAAGGACTAGGTTTATGAATTTATCGAAATTAAAATATTGGAGCAGCCCTAAAACAACACTTCCAGCAATCAGGATAGGCCAGGCAAATTTAAGAAATGACTTGAGCTGAAAATAGATTTTTCTCATCATATTTTTAAGCGAGGGCATCTTCAAGGAAGGAATCTCAAGAATCAATCCAGGAGAGGGAGTCTTAAAAAATAAGGTAATCACCCGGCCAAGAACACCCAATAAAAGGATATTGAAAAGGTAAAAACCAAGGGCCCAGATAGGACCCAAGTAAAAAGCAACCAGAGCAAGTATGATTGTTGTCCGAGCTGAACAGGGAATGAATGGGATAAGGAGAGAGGTGATGATTCGATCCCTGCGGGATTCTAGGATCCGGGTTGAAACTACGGCCGGAACATTGCAGCCAAAACCGAGAATAAAAGGAGAAACAGACTTGCCGTGAAGTCCAATCCGATGCATAAATGTATCCATCAGGAAACCGGCCCTCGCTAAGTAGCCCACATCCTCCAAGAAAGACATAAGAAAAAGAAGAGGAATAAAATAAGGCAAAACAATGGCCACTCCCCCTCCTATGCCCTGAATGAGGCCATCGACTATGTAAAAGACTGCTCCTTCACCGAGCTGAAGCGAAAGAAAGCTTCTAAAACTATCCAACGGACCTAGAAGAAGCTCTTCTAACGGACTTCCGATATTAAAAATAACAAAGAAAAAGCCAAGAAAAACTCCCAGGAGAATAATATACCCAAAAAAGGGATGCATGATGACATCATCCACTTTATCCAGCATACTGATTCTTTTCCCCCTAATCACACGGCTGCTTTCTTCAAGAATCTTGAGGGCCAGGTGATGCCTTTCAGCTGCAATCACTTCATAGGAAGGAGCGGTGTGCATGGTCTCAAGCTCACTCCTCACTTTATCGAGGGCCATCTTAAGGGTAGGATTTATTTCCTTGAGCATCTTATCAAAAAAAAGCTTGCTGGAGCTTATCATATTTATGGCTGTGAATCTTTTGTTGCCGACGATAGGAAAATCCGTGGGCAAATGATCTACCATTTCTTCAATTTTATCTTCCACATCTCGGGACCACTTGATATGGGAGACGGATAATCCTTTCTCCAGTGATTGGAGGGTAATATCCAGAAGCTCTTTTATCCCCCGGCCACGGGAAGCTACAGTCGGAATCACAGGAATTCCAAGAAGTTTCTCTAGTCTCTTCGGATCGATTTCAACGCCTTTTTTCTCTGCCAAATCAATCATATTCAAGGCAACCACAACAGGGTATTCCAGCTCGATGAGTTCCAGAGTCAGTTCAAGGCTCCGGCCCAAGATAGATGCATCCACAACATTGACTATTAAATCCGGCTTTTCCAAGAATAAATGGGTGAGGACAACTTTTTCCGCTGGATCAGAAGGATTCAGAGAGTAAGTCCCGGGCAGATCAATGATGTTTAAAACATTCCCTTCAACATTGACCTTGCTGTGGGTATGCTTAACCGTCGTGCCAGGGAAATTGGATGTTTGCGCCTTCAGGCCAGCAATGGCATTAAAAAGTGTACTTTTGCCACAATTAGGCTGTCCTATGAATACGATATCTTGGAAGCTATTTTTTTTCGTCAATTATCTCAACTAAAATTTTTTGAGCTATCCCCCTGCCCAAGGCAACAGATGTATCAGAAGTCAAATTTTTTATGAGAACTGGGCCACGAAGAATACTTCGCGAATCCAATTCTATAACATCACTCTTATGAAAACCCAAAGCAAGAAGCCTTCTGCGAACTCCGTGGCCCCCAGCAATATCCGCAATTCTCAATGGCGTATCAGAAGGAGCCTCAATCAAGCTGATCATTTCTAGTCTACAGCTCTCCTTTTATTAATTTCTAAATGAGAACCGTTCTCAAGATTATCACAACTGATAATAAACAAAATCGAAGGAAAAATCAATGGTAATCAGGAAAAATTAAATCATGGCTGCCCTAAAGGTTTGCTCCCAATTTGCTTGAGTAATAAAAGTCCTAGAGATCTGACTCCGATTTAGATCCCAGTTTAATCCTGACTCTTAGATAAAAAAGATGAAAAAGCACTATCAAATAGCTTATCACAACCAGGGAATATCCTGTGTAAAAGCGAAAAGCATCCTTCCTCAATACTTCCCTAAGGCTCCCTCCGATTACAATGAGATTTGCTATTAAAACGTATTTCAGGGCTTTGGGAAATTTATCAATATAATTTATCAAAAAAACAACAGTCAGAATGGAGTAAAGGTAGTTGTAGTACCAGGCCAAGGGAGAGAAAAGCGGAATTAGGACGAACAGGAACGAATACTCAAGAACTTCGGGCTTATCAATGTTCTCCTTCTTTCCCAAGATCATCATCCACAAAAAAGAAAAAGCAATAAGCAGGCCAGAACAAATAACGAATATGATTGCTAATTCTCTACTCTCATCAGGGACTATTTTTAAAAAAAAGGCAAAGATAGAGGCATTATCGTAATGGTCGATAAGACCAGGAGTGGACTGAGATAAGGTTTTCTGCCATGCTTTTAAAACAGCTATATTCCCGCTTAAGCCATAAAAAATTACGGGCAGAATAAGCCCGACCAGAACCGTTCCAAGTCCAGAAGCTATCAACTTAAACCTTTTTTTTAGGATGAAATAGGGCAAAAACACCAGTCCATAGGGCTTAAAAATTAAGGAAAAACCAAAAAACAGCCCTCCTTTTAAATCATTCTTTCTAAGCGAGGCCTTAATCATCATTATCAACAGGAAAAAAATAAAAATATTTACCTGCCCCAACTCTATCTCTCTGCCAAAAAACTTGACCAGGACTAGAAAGGATAAAATAAGGACTAATCCTTTTTTCTTCTGCTTTGAGGGAAGAATATCATAGGATATGACCAGACTTAGGAACAAAAAGACAAGCTCTGATAAGTACCAGATGAATTTAGCTACATCATAAGGTATCAAAGTAAATACCGAAAAAACCAGTGCCGAAGCAGGAGAATACTTATACTGAAGATGACCGTCTGTGGCTCGGTAGAGGGTTTCACCCTTTACAATTCTTTGTCCTCCTTGATAACAAACACCAAAATCTGTCATATCTTTTTTTACAAAATATTGATAAACGAGAGAGAGAAACAAAAAAGCGAGGATGAGCAGGAGAATATTCCTAGTTTTGCTTGGCATTCTGAAGGTTAAGAATTCTCTCTTAGCCATTCTGGTTTCGTTAAAAATATAGGATTATTTTTTCCCTGTCAATAAACATAACTTGTGGGCTTGATAAATCAAGCCCCTACAGATAAATCAAGCCCCTACAAATGAATAAGGCCGCTACGATCCATCCCCTTAAATGCGGGCTTGATGAATCAAGCCCCTACAGATAAATC
>WVZK01000032.1 GCA_011772475.1 Candidatus Aminicenantota bacterium
ACAAGGGAAGTGGCGCCTTGGATGGTAAGCTCTAAAAGGAGGAGCTAAAACTCCCTTCATAACCCCTTATCATCCTAAGGCGCATTAAATATCTCAGGAGGAGGAGACTATGAAATCCTCAAGGAGAAGACTCTACCTTAAGACTATCGCCATCGCGGTATGTCTGATATTTGCCTGCCTTACTGTTTATGGAATTGTCCAGGCCGCAGAGAAGAACGGACCTAATTCCGATCCTAAAAATTTCCTGAAGAAGCCCATTCAAATGATCTCTTCTCTATTTGGAGCAAAATCCAATCCGGGCCAGGAATCTGATTCCTCCTCTGCTTATAACCTGGATCCAAAACAAAAGACCAAAATTACGCACAATTTTAAGTGCGACAGAGTAAACGACCAAGATTAAAGGAAAACAACCTTTTTAAGGAGGTTACTATGAAATCCAAAAAAATCTTAAGAATCGTTGCTATCGCGGTATGTCTCGGTTTCCTCACCGTCTCCATCTCTGGTGTAGTCTATGCCACTGATAAGACAGTCAAAAAGCCCAATGTTAGAACTTTCCTGAAGAAACCCCTGCTCCTCATAAACTCCATTTTCAACGTGTTTCTCGCCCCTACTGATGGAAAAGCCAGTACCGGCTCAGAAGAGAAATCAGATTCTAAGTCCAGCTCCAAGATCAAGACGACGGGGAATTTAAAGTCGCCCAGAGTAGCTGACGGAGACTAATTTACAAAGAGTTTATTTCTTAGTAACAAAAGGACGAATTAAAAAGGACGCAAATTCGGCTAACTAAAGAAAGACTCTAAACTTGCATATAAAGTCCATATGCATATAAAATCCATATAAATTTAATCCACAATTCATTTCAAAATGCTTCAGTTCTCATAGAGGAACGCCATAATACTCATTCCGAATACGACCTTTTAGGATGAGAAATCACAAGCAAAATACCCCCCCATTTCACCCCTAAAGGTGATTGACCAACCGGAATTACTCTTTCAGAATTGATAAGATACCTGTATACTATATTTCTGTATAAACTTAGATAAGCACTCTAGTGAGCTAAGAGTGAAAAGA
>WVZK01000022.1 GCA_011772475.1 Candidatus Aminicenantota bacterium
GTCCAGTGGCCTTCTCCGCTTTTTATTAGCTCTATGTCTTTTCCCGAGAGGCGGAGGACGACATCCTTTTCAGGGTGCTCTTTTTTTATGACAACGAATGGCTTTCCTGTGAGAACAATTTTTTTCTCCTTATCATCTTTAACGACACCGATTGAAACATAAGCTTTCTTTTCTTCGGATTCCTTTTTTTCCTCTTTTTCAGCCTTTTTCTTTTCCTGTTTCTGCTGCTCGTTTTCAGCTTGGGCAGTATTTTGGGTTTCGGTCACTATTTCTTCATTGTCCGAAAAAATCGCTGCGTTGAAGGCTGTAGACTGAGCAGGTCGGGCCAGTCCTATAAATGTTATAGCTGCTATGACAAATAATGAGAGTAAAATTTTTGTCTTCATTTTGACCTCCTTCGGTTTTAATTGTTGTTTAAGAATAGCCAATAATCTCTCATTCAACTGGGATTTTCCCACAGCTCCCAGCACGGTTGCTGGTGGATTCCATTGGATTTGTCCAGCTTTCTGAATAGAAAGAAGATTGGCCGCGTACGTCGATGGCTTAACACCAGCTTTTAAGACAAGCTCGTCGCAGGCTTTTTCCTGTTCCTTCCTCATCAACCTGAACACAAACCAGCTTAAGGGATTGAACCAGTAAAGAGCGCAGCTTATATGGGCTAAGATTTTGAAGAGAAAATCGCTCCTTTTAACATGAGAGAGCTCGTGAAAGAGAGCTGAAGAGCACTCATCTCTATTCCAATTTTCAGCCACAGCCGGGATGATCACCACAGGCTTAAATACTCCCCAGGTTAAGGGAACTTTTATTTTATCGTGTCTTAACAGACTGATTTTTCTTCTTATGAAGATAGCATTCAGGAAGCGTTCGAGGAGCAGTTGCCAGAATGGTCCTGATACTCGCTTTCCCTGCCGTGTCAACCTGTGTGCGCCGTAGAGCCCAGCGATTATCTTGATAAGCAAAAAGAGCAATCCCGCTGTCCAGATTATGATCAGGCTCAGTCCAAGAAGAGTAGTTACATCTATTGTTTGGAAAAAGGTTTTTTTAACTTGACTCGCATTCATATCAAGACCGGAAAGGATGGAGCTATTTTCCTGGATCTGGATATCTACTTTGTTGAGATAACCCAGAGAACCTTTGCTTGTTTTCACTTCATCAAAGTCAGGAGAGCTTTTTTCCGCGGTCTGCCAAGAAGGCAGAAATCGTACTTCCCACCCCGTTGTAAAGGTTGAGAGTAAAGGAAGAAGAAGCAGGCTTATAAGAGAAAAGGAGAGGAGAAAGTGCCTTATTGACGCTGATTTTTTCCGGAAGAGAAACAAAAGGAAAATCGAACAGCCGAGAATTAATGAGCTCTTTATCGTGAATTCAGAAATCAGATCAAGATATTTAAGCCCAAAGAACGATTCCACAGTCATCTCCCTTCTTGCCGTGCTTTCTTTATCAATTCTGAAAGGCGTTTATAATCTGCTTCTGATAGGCTGCCCTCCGAGATATTCAACAGCGCAGCCACTACATCTTCAGTGGAATCGTCGAAGAATGTTTGCATAATGTGTTTTAGAGCATTCTGTCTTGCTTCCTCTCTGGGGAGTGTGGGAAAATAGATGTAGCGTGGGCCCTCCTGTTTATGCTTCAGGTGTCCTTTTTTCTCCAGCACTTTAAGCAGAGCCCTTACAGCTGAGTAGCTGGGAGGATTCGGGATTCGCTCCAAGACCTGGGCGACTGAGACCTTGCCCATTACATAAACGATATCCATTATCTGCCTTTCCCTTCGACTAAGGTTTTTCTGTCCCTTCATACTTATCTCCTGCCAGATAATGATTGATCAAATAATGCTAAAAATTTAGCATGCTAAAAATATAGCATCTTTTTTCTTATTTGTCAACATATAATGCTGTTTTTTTAGCATTTTTTTTCTAATATATAGAACGCTATTTTTGACGATATAGTTGCCTCTCGAAACCAGGTTTTTTTGGCTTGGACGAATGACCAGAAATGATTTAGAAAATAAGTCGCGAAACGTCTTAGAGCTAACTCCCCATATGCCAGGATAACTTCCACAAATCTGGTTTTATCCGGATACCTGAATGTCGCATAATGTAATATTTCAGGCCATCTTTTAGATAGCTATGAGACATTTCCCCCAGTTAATTCGTTTCTTGTATTGAAAGACAAAAGGGTCTCTAGTCTCTTTTCAGAATTATGTGTATAGTATGGTTGATTTATACACATAGGAGAAAGAGATGAGGACTAATGTCGTGATCGACGACAAACTCATGAAAGATGCTCTTAAGCTTTCCGGATTCCGCACAAAGAAAGATGCTATTGAAGCCGGCTTGAGACTCCTTGTCAAATTCAGCCGACAAGCAAAAGTGAAAAATTTCAGGGGAAAACTTAAATGGAGTGGCGATTTGGACAAAATGCGGACGGATAAATGATATTGGTTGATTCTTCTGTTTGGATTGGCTACTTCAACGGGATAATCAATCCTCAAACCGATTGGCTGGATCAAGCGCTCGGAAAGAAAATCATCATTTTACAAAGCACTTGGGATTACATGCAATTAGATTTTAGTGCGGCGTGAAATAATTAATTTCGCACCGTTTTGTACATTGGCTCTTTAACTTCCCCGGGTCCTTCTTGGCATTCAAAACATCATCATTTTACCTATATTATTAATCCATTTAAATTATTCAGAAAAATCACTTGCGCAAAGAAGGTCAAGACGGAACAGGATTATAGCCCAGTTACGGACAAGATACTCGTAGGCTTTGTCCCACTTGCCCCCTCTTTTGAAACCATAATGTTTTAAACTGATGTGAGTTTTATTAGGATTGTTTTTTATGGCTTGGAAGGTGAGCTCGACCCATGTTGGAAGAGGTTTTGTATTTAGCTCTCTTGCAAAAGGCGGCATCGTCCACTCGAAAACTAACCTTTCACCTTTTTTTATATCCAGCAATCTTGCACCTTTTGTGCTGTTGATATTACTTTTGGGGTCTTCACGTGGTAAAAAATAAATCTCATACGAACCACCAAATTTTAAATCCACAACAGCGTCTTCGCTAAAAAATTTCTTTATCTCCGAAACTGTGGTCCAGAGATTAAAGATGTGATCAGGTGATCCATCGACAACAAAATTGAGGATTATCGAAAGATCTGTTTCTTGTTTTCCATCCATTAAAGTATTTTTATCCTGTAATTCTAATGAACTTTCAATAGAGGGCCGGGTTTTTCCGATATAATTTGTTTCAAATAGAATATTCACCATAAATAAGGTAACAAAGGGAATTAATCCGAGAAAACGAAATT